>JBHACT010000020.1:0-5389 GCA_041854745.1 Candidatus Limimorpha sp.
CTTGTCAAATAGTCCAACATCTTGATCCTTACGGTATTTCATACGTGATACGCTTTTCTGTTAATACTGCAAAAATACGAAGAATTATTGATATAACTAATTAAATTCTAATGGTTTAATTTATAGAACTCCCCAGAAATCAAATACTTCATTGTATTTTGCAGGGCGGAGAATAATAAACTCGCCGTGTTTCCAGTCGCTCTCCATTAAAGCCTCTTTGATTCCTTCATCAATGTTGTCGTTTTTAATACTCATAGGCTCGATATACTCAAATTTGATGTGGTTTCGAACGGTATACCACGGAATTTCTTTACAATAATACTTATACATCCCTAAAAAGTATTTTTTGGAAGGCTCTATTTCAATTGTGCCAAAATACTCTGTTAGTTCACTGGAAAAATTGGTAAAAGAGGCAACGCCACTGCCTATTTTCAAGTGTATATTGACTTGGGCGACCTTATATGTACCAGGTGGAAGATTATATATGACATTGCTAGACCATTTTTTGGTTTTAAATTTGGTTGAAACATATTGTTGATTTGTTTCGATATTCTCTAACACAATTTCCATTTTATTATAAAGACCTCCTGACCAATCAGAACTAAATAGGATAGAAGCATCGGGATCGTGTGGGGTAGTCAGTGTTTTAGTTGAACTACAAGAGGCAAAAGCCATCAAGAAACTCAAAATAACTACTGTAATGGTTAGGTTTTCTTCATTGTAATATGAGTTTATGGTGCAAAAATACAAATATATCCTTTGGCGGAATTAAAGTAGCGCATATTTAATCTGCCCAATTGGTTTGTTGTTAGTTTTGATAATGTATTGCGATATGGTAAACGTGCTGATTTTACCGATTGTCTAATTCCGCCAAAGGGTCATTTGGAAGTGTTGTTGGATGATCTGTTTGTGTGAATGTGTTTGCTTTAAGAAAAATTGTGCTACAAACCTTATAGTCTGTTCATTCTGTTATATATCAATTCTTTGTATTTGTTTTTCATTCCATCCGACAAAAACGATTCGTCGATTTTCCTTTCCCATTTAGGCAGACATTTTTCGAATTGCTTCACCATACCGTCAATGATTTTTTTTGAAATTCCAACCTTGCTTGTTGCCTCAATAAAATCCATGCGGTTAATCCGGCTCTTTTTCCCGTTCAAAGTGAGAGCCAACTCTTCCGTATCGGCGGGATTTACTATGGCCACATTCAGCAAATCGTAGGTAGGGGAAAGTTCATAACGCCCTGTTTCCAAAGACAATAACGAGAAGTTTTTCAAGTGCATGTCGTTGTTGCCCATGAGCCAGCAAAACAGCACTACTTCATAAAAATTGACCAAATCCAGCTGGGGAACTGAAGAGTATTTTGCAATCGCTTTGGCCACTTGCTCGTAGGAGCTGCGATATTTGTATTCCGTCTGTCGTCCGGTCAGTTGACAAAAATCTTCCATCGCGAATTTATTGCCTTTTTCGTCGCGGTCCATGCGGCGAGTGAGGTAGCCCAATGAGCCGTCGGCAAGATGAATCAGAGAATGTCGCGCTGTTCTAATCCCAGCCAATGCCGCCAAATGCATCGTAAGGTCTTCGTTTTCTGGGAGTTCAGAAAACGATAGGTTTTGTGGTTTGAAGATATAGGCACCCCATAATCCAACCACTGTCAATCGTTGGCTGCCTTCATGTTGCTGTAGGTTAAGAGACAGTTTCGGTTGCACACCTGTAAGCGTGGTCTGCGAACGGATAATTTGCTCGGCCAGACGGTCCATGTCGGTTGGGGTATAGTCCAACATTGGAGCCTCCGTCATTCCGAAAAACTTACGGGCACAACGGGCGTGAAAATCATGTTCGCCCTTGTTCAGTTCCTTGTAGCAAAACAGACACTTACTCATGGCTTTTCTCCTCATTATCAGGTACAAAACTCACGGCTCCGATACAATCCTTGCAACAAAGCAACAACAACGACATTCGGTCAAGTATGCTGATATCGGTGTTGCGCAATGCGATTTCCAACAGCCAGCCTTCAGGTATCAATCCGTCGAAAAACGGGAACAATATAGGGTTTTGGTATGCTTCCTCACGCAAAGGCAAGGTTAGGCTGACGGGTTCCGCTTGAGGCTGGGCAAGATAGAGCTTATTATATTGAAAGACAAAGCCTTCTTCGGTCTCTATGAGGGAGCCTGCCAAGACATTATTATAATATATCAATGCTCGTTTCATTGCTCAGCCTTTTTTGGCATGGGTGCCATCTCATAATTAAACAAACCAAGCACTTGGTTGACCTTGTCGAGTCTGACGGTGGCTTTACCTTGTTCCATTTCACGCACGAAATTCAGCCCCACACCCGATTTGAAGGCAAGTTGCTCTTGTGTCAGACCGTATTGCTTTCGGAGTCGTTTTACGGTCTCTGTCAATGGTGTTTTTTTCATCTTTTTACAACCTTTTTGCTGCAAAAGTAATACTTTTCATCGAAATTACATTTGAAATGATGTAAAATATTATATTCCATGCGGAATTACATCCTAACGAATGTAATTTATCCAATCTGACTCCAATCAAATGTCTGTGCAAACAATTCCTTATAATGCTCTCTTAACATCCGATTTTCAGGCTTGACAAGTTTTGGGTCGTCGGTCAAAAGGCGGATGGCGGCCTCGCGCACTTGTGGGATGAGCGCACCGTCCTTCTGCAAGTCGCCTATCATCATTTCGATTTGTCCCGACTGCCTCGTGCCGCCCGTCTCGCCCGGGCCGCGCAGTTCCAAATCGACTTCGGCAATTTCAAAGCCGTCGTTGGTGCTGCACATGGTTTTCATGCGGGTCTTGCCATCGGTGGTCAGCTTGTGGTCGGTGATGAGGAGGCAATACGACTGGTCGGCGCCACGCCCCACGCGACCGCGCAGCTGGTGCAACTGCGACAGCCCAAAGCGGTTCGCGTTCTCGATAATCATCACCGTGGCATTTGGGATGTTGACGCCCACCTCAATGACTGTCGTGGCGACCATGATTTGTGCGTTGCGATTGATAAAGCGTTGCATCTCGAAATCCTTGTCCTCAGCGCTGAGCCGACCGTGGCAAACACAAAGTTTGTATTGTGGTTCAGGAAAGTCGTGCAGCAAGGCTTCATAACCCTCCTGTAAGGCTATCATATCTGTATTTTCCGACTCCTTGATGAGCGGATATACCACATAAATCTGCCGTCCGAGCGCGATTTGCTGTTTCATGAACATCATGATGCGGTAGCGGTCGTCGCTGTAAACATGATAAGTCTGCACAGGTTTTCTTCCGGGCGGCAATTCGTCGATTTTTGAGACATCGAGGTCGCCGTATTGTGTCATGGCCAAGGTGCGCGGAATGGGTGTGGCGGTCATCACGAGGGTGTGGGGCGGGATCTCGGTTTTTTCGTAGAATTTTGCCCTTTGCTCCACGCCGAAGCGGTGCTGCTCGTCGATGATGGACAGACCTAAGTTTTTGAAAACCACCTTACTCTCAATCAGCGCGTGAGTGCCTACCACAATCTGCATTGTGCCGTCGGCCAGACCTGCATAGATTTTCCTGCGCTCTCCGGTTTTGGTGGAACCTGTCAGGAGGGCGAAGTTGACATCCATATCTTTCAGTTGTTCCTGCAAAGTGGCAAAATGTTGTTGTGCGAGGATTTCAGTGGGTGCCATCAGGCAGGCTTGGAAGCCGTTGTCCAAGGCCAAGAGCATGACCATGAGGGCAACGATGGTCTTACCGCTGCCCACATCGCCTTGCAGCAGGCGGTTCATCTGGTGTCCCGAACCCAAGTCCTTTCTGATTTCGCGGATGACGCGCTTTTGGGCGTTGGTCAGTGGAAAAGGCAGATGGTCGTTGTAGAAGCCATTGAAATAATCGCCCACCACGTTGAAAACATGGCCTTTGATAGTCTGCTCACGGTGCATCTTGTTGCGCAGCAGCTTGAGTTGGAAGAAGAAATGCTCCTCGTATTTTAGTCGGCGCGTAGCCTGCTGAATCTCAATATTGTTCGTCGGCAGATGGATCTGATAATAGGCATAGCGGCGCGGTATCAGTTGGTTTTCCTCGATGAGGGCCTTGGGTAGCGTCTCGGGGATGTATTCGTAGACCTGCAGCAGGATGAGTTTCTGCAACTTGGCGATGGTGCGCGTGCCTAAGCCGTGGTCTTTCATGCGCTCCGAGGTGTTGTAAACGCCTTGCAGTCCCTCGCCGATGAGCGGGTCCTTGGGGCCGTACTCCTCGATTTCGGGATGGACGAAGTTAAAGTTGTGGTTGAACTCGGAGGCTTTGCCGAACAGTACATATTTCACGCCCGGCTTGAAGCGGTTTTTGAGCCATTTTAGTCCGCGAAACCAAACCACTTCGATGTTGCCTGTCTCATCGCTGAACACGCCCGTGGCGCGTGTGGCTCTCGGCGCGCCGATGAGCTTGATGTTGGAAATGGTGCCAACCAACTGATAATAAACACTATCGTCGTTGATGTAGGCCACTTTCTGAATCTGGCTGCGGTCGATGTAACGGAACGGAAACTGATTGAGCATGTCCTGATAGGTGAACACTCCCAACTCCTTCTGGAGGATTTCGGCCTTCTTCGGCCCGACCCCTTTCAGATAGGCAATTTTCGTATGCAGCAGATTCATTTCCATGCCACAAAGGTACGAAATTTCCGCATGATTGCGATTTTTTCTTAATTTTGGCCTCGCTATGGAAACGCCTTTCGTCAACATTCACACCCATACTGCAACTGATGAAGAAAAGGTCGTCAGTATCGTCAATTTGGATTTGAACCAAGCTTGTCTTGAGCAAGGCTTCTTCAGTTATGGCATCCATCCCTGGGCATTAGAGTCTGTTGATTTTCAGATGGAAACAGAACTTCAACATTTGGGAGAAAAACTGCAAACACCAAAAGTTCTCGCCCTCGGTGAAGCGGGCTTGGACAAGATGCACAAAAACAGTTTTGAGCGGCAAATTGCGATTTTTGAGCGGCAAATTGAACTTTCCGAAGCCTTACAGAAACCGATGATTCTTCATGATGTGAGAAGCCACAACGAAATCATCGCTTTGCGCAAAAAGCATAAAGCCAAACAACCTTGGATTGTTCATGGCTTCAATGGGACGGAACAGGACATAAGGCAACTGGTCGGGCAGGGGATTTATCTTTCGGTGGGCGAAAGTTTGTTGTATCTTGACAGAAAAATCAGTAAGTCATTCAAATTCATCGACTTGGATTATCTTTTCCTTGAGACTGACATGGCGAAAATCAGGCGTATAGGTCATTTTGCAGGCTGAAAAACGAGTGTTGTTGTTCAATGGGTCAAATTGCAGGCTGAAAAATCAGGGTCAAACGTCGGAAGCGACAGTTGTTTGTTTACCTTTGCGCCGCAGCCGAAGCATAGCGGGGC
>JBHACT010000021.1:0-8440 GCA_041854745.1 Candidatus Limimorpha sp.
GTCCGAAAAAATGTGTATTTTTGTTCATTGTAGTATTGCGTTGTGGTAAACACAAAACTACTAAAAAAGTGTAAGGGATGAAAATTTATTTTTATCCCTGCACTTTGGATTATTTTTTATCGGACAATAGTGAAAAAAAATATTTGAAGTGTTCCCGCAAAAAATCAGATAGTTGGTTTTATTGTGAGTTGGTTGAAAAATGATGGCTTTACGATGAAAAGTTGTTGCGATACAGTGTCTTATGTGTTATTTTTGCATAAAAATTTGTACGAAAATGGAAGAAAAGAAAGAAAATTCTAAGCGTATTCAGACTTCGATCCTTAACGAGGCTGAGAAGAAAGTGCTGGTATGGATGGCAAATCGTTTGCCGCGCTGGACCGATTCCGACCAATTGACTTTCATTGGTTTCCTCGGGGCTGTCATCATCGCCTTGGGTTTTGCTTTGTCCAATTTCAACGTGCATTTTTTATGGCTCAGCATCGTTGGCTTCATTGTCAATTGGTATGGCGATTCGCTTGATGGCACCTTGGCTCGCGTGCGCAACGAGCAACGGCCCGTTTACGGTTTCTACATTGATCACACAATGGACGCTATCAATGAGGCGATTATGTTCATGGGCGCTGGTTTGTCGCCCTTCATGCGTTTCGACTTGACTTGCGTTTTGCTCGTGGTTTATCTTATGCTGACACTTAATGTGTCAATGAACGCCCACCTGAAGGGCGAGTTTCGCCTGACTTATGCCAAATTAGGCCCAACCGAGCTTCGTATCATCTGTATCATAGCATGTCTTTTATTGATAGGTGTTAAACCACTTCGCACGTTCGCCATCACCGTTCCTGTTGCCGAAGGCTTTACCATGGCTATCCTTGATGTTATCGGAGCGGTTATTTTGGCGGCCTTATTAATCATCTATTTCGTGACCATCAGCCAGGATGCCCGCTATTATTCCAAAATTGACCCGAAACACAAAAATGGGTAGTTTGATATTAAACCGTTTCCCGAAATTCGTTGGGGGCAATTTATTAGGAACCCTTATCGATACAGTGGTGCTATGGCTGTTGTCGCATTTTGTGTTCAAAGGTTACGCGGGACAAGTCATCATATCACCTATCATTTCATTCGAATGTGCGGTGTTTGTCAACTATATGGTGTCGTATTTCATCACTTGGAAAGATCGCATCACGCACAAGTCAGTGGGCGGTTTTTTCAAACGCTTTGCGGCTTACAACGGCTCTTGCATTGGTGGCTTTATTATCAAGATGGGGCTGCTGATGCTGATCCAATATCTGAAAAAATGGGATGTTGTGGTATGCAACTTGTTGGCGCTCATGGTTTCAGGCACTTTCAATTTTCTCATGGACGAGTTTGTGATTTTCAAGAAAAAAAAGGAGGCAAGTCATGGCGCTGATAACCATGGATGACATAGAGCAGATATTTCCGGTTTTCAGAGGCGAGAAAGGTCATAAAGTGGCGGAATGGCTGTTGCGGCTGACGGGTATCGACCGGCTGGCAGAGCGTTATGAACGCCACGAAGACCTGACGGGCCCTTCTTTCGTCAACGCTTTCCTGACCGATCTTGATGTCGACTATCAGGTAGGAGGCTTTGAGCATCTTGCTGCGCTTGCTGAAGGGCCTTTCGTTACCGTCAGCAACCATCCTTATGGTGGTTTGGACGGCCTCATTCTTATCGATCTCATCGGCCATGTCCGTGCCGATTACAAGGTCATGGTCAATCAGTTTCTCAATCTGGTGAAGACCATCAAGGATAATTTCATCAGTGTGATTCCTAATACTGATGCTACCGAAAAAGTCGCCAAAAAGAGCATTGAAGGTGTGCGCAAGTCACTGATGCATGTGAAAGCTGGACATCCGTTGGGCTTGTTTCCCGCCGGAGTCGTTTCAGACCCACATGGTTTTAGGATCTATGACCGTGAGTGGCAAATGCCGGCAATCCGCCTGATTCAGAGTATGAAAGTACCGGTGCTCCCGATACGTTTCTTCGATAAAAACTCATTTTTTTTCTATGTTTTAGGACTAGTGAGCTGGAAAATCCGAACGTTGCGTTTCCCGAGAGAGGTGCTCAACAAGAGTGGAAGGCTGGTTAGGGTAGGCATTGGGCCAGTAATCAGCGTCGAACAGCAACGCGAGTGCGGTTCGAAAGAAGCCCTTGGCCAATTGTTGAGAAACTTGGTTTATGGCATACAAGTTCCTAAGAATTTGATAAAAAGGAGCGAAATCGTTTTTGAATTCTAAAATATTGAATCTATGAACATCGCCATCAAAGAAGTAACAACAAAAAAAGAATTGAAGGCATTCGTGCATTTTCCGAATGCGCTCTATAAAGGCAACCCTTATTATGTTCCACAGATTGAGTCGATGGACCGCGACACATTGACGCCTGCAAAGAACCATGCTTTTGAAGTGTGCGAGAGCAAGTATTGGCTGGCCTACGATGAGAAAGGCAAGGTTGTGGGCCGCGTGGCGGGCATCATCAACAGTAGATACATCAAAAAGACGGGCGAGAAGATATGCCGCTTTGGTTGGATTGACTTTATTGACGACCGAATGGTTTCGAAAGCCTTGATACAGACCATCGAACGCTATGCCAAGGACAATGGCTTGGATACCATCAGTGGTCCGATGGGCTTCCTTGAATTCGATCCGGTTGGCGTTTTGGTGGATGGTTTCGACCAGCTCCCCACTGCGTATGGCAAATACAATGCCCCTTATTATGAGTCGCATCTCACCGATTTGGGTTTTCTGAAAGATGCCGATTATGTTGAATATCTCATTGATGTTCCCGAGGTCATCCCCGAACGTTATGCCCGCATGGCCCAACTTGTGTCGGTCAAGAACAATCTGCATCAAGCTGTTTTGCACAGCCGCAACGATATCTATCCTTATCTCGACGAAGTGTTCCAATGCCTCAATTCGGCCTATTCCAAGCTGCACGGCTTCACCGAACTTTCGGCGGGCCAGTGCGAGGACCTGAAGAAACAGTTCGTGACCAATATCAATGTTGACTATGTCTCTATCGTAATCGATGCGTCCGAACATGTGGTGGGCTTCGGCGTGGGCCTGCCTTCGCTTTCGAAAGCCATGCAAAAAGCCAACGGAAGCATGCTGCCGTTTGGCTGGTATTATCTGCTGAAGGCCTTGAGTAAAAACGACACAATCGACCTGCTGCTCATCGCTATCGAAGATAAATACAAGAACAAGGGTGTGAATGCGATGATTTTCGACAAATTTGCCCAAGGCATTATCAAAAACGGCATCAAATACATCGAATCGACGCGCGAGATGGAAGACAACACTAGTGTGCAGAACCTTTGGCGTTATCTTGAACACCGCATCACCAAGCGGGCAAGAACTTATGTCAAACAAATCTAGAATAATCTCATGAAAACTCATATACTGAAACAAAACTGCGCTAAATATAGAGCACCACAAGAAGCTCAGTCGAAAGGAATCTATCCTTATTACAAGCCCATTGAGTCGGAACAAAACACGGTGGTGAAGATTGCCGGCAAAGACTTGCTGATGTTTGGATCCAACAGCTACCTCGGCCTCGCCTGCGACCCGCGCTTGAAGGAAGCCGCTATTGAGGCTGTCAAGAAATATGGCACCAGCTGCTCTGGATCGCGTTTTCTGAATGGAACGCTCGACATCCATGTGGAGCTGGAAGAGAAACTGGCCAGTCTGGTGGGTAAGGAAGCCGCTGTGTGCTTCAGCACGGGTTTCCAAGTCAATCTCGGCGTTGTTTCGGCACTCTGCGGACGCAACGATTATCTGCTTTTGGACAACCGCGATCATGCCTCCATCATCGAAGGCAGCCGACTCTCGTTCGGAAGAGTGTGGAAATACAACCACAACGACATGAACAGTCTGGAGGCCAAACTCAAGAACTGCGACCCCGATACGGTGAAACTCATCGTAACCGATGGCGTTTTCTCGATGGAAGGCAATATCGTGTCGCTACCCCGCATGGTGGAACTCGCCGAACAGTATAACGCTGACATTATGCTCGACGATGCACATGCTATTGGCGTCATCGGACATCAGGGGAGAGGCACTGCCAACCACTTCGGCCTCACCGACAAGGTCGACCTCATCATGGGCACCTTCTCCAAATCATTTGGATCGTTAGGTGGTTTCATTGCTGCCGACTTTGACATCATCAACTACCTGAAACACAACGCTCGCTCGCTCATCTTCAGTGCCAGCATGCCGCCCGCCAATGTGGCTGCGGTGAGCAAAGCTATCGATATCATGCTGAGCGAGCCTGAACGAATCCAGCATCTGTGGAATTTGACCGACTATGCACGTAAGCAGTTCCAAGACCGAGGCTTCGACACGGGATGCAGCGAAACGCCCATCATTCCGCTCTTCGTGCGCAATTCAGAGAAGGCTTTCTGGCTGTGCAACAGGCTCTTGGAAGACGGTGTCTTTGTCACGCCCGTCATCGCTCCGGCGGTGCCCGAGCAGGACGTGTTGATCCGTTTTGCTTTGATGGCAACTCATTCTTTTGAACAACTCGACGAGGCCATTGACAAGCTTACCAAAGCCTTCAAAGACACAGGTGTGATATGATTGTTTTCATCACAGGCATCTCCTCTGGCTTCGGCTTAGCAACGGCGCGGCTCCTCTCGGCAGGGGGGCACATTGTCTACGGCACGGTGCGCCGTTCGGTGACACCGCTGCCGAAGGTGCACTACCTTCAACTTGATGTTCGCGACCGAGATGCCGTGACGAGAGCTGTCTCGGAAGTCGTTGAAAAAGAAGGCCGTATTGATGTTTTGGTCAACAATGCCGGTATGGGCATCGGCGGTCCACTGGAGTTGGCTGCCGAAGAGGAAATTCGCTTGCAGATGGATACCAACTTCATGGGTTTGGTGTATTGCGTCAATGCCGTTCTGCCCCACATGCGGAAGCAAGGCAGCGGGAAAATTGTCGTTCTCAGTTCCATCGGTGGCCTTATGGGGCTGCCGTTCCAAGGTTTCTATTCCGCAAGCAAGTTTGCCATCGAAGGCTATTGCGAGGCCTTGAGAATGGAGGTTAAATCAATGGGTGTCAATGTGATAGTGTTCCGCCCAGGCGATTTCGCAACAAGTTTTATGGATAGCCGCAAGAAAGTGAACGATGAAGCGGCGTTAGAAGCCTATCCCATCTACAAGACCGCCATCGCGAAGGTGGAACACGATGAAAACAGCGGCATGAAACCTGAAGTGCTTGCGCGCAAAATCAGTCAGGTCGTCAAGAAGAGAAATCCGCGCAATGGCTATGTGGTGGCTTCGTTGGAGCAGCGACTCTCAGTCCTGCTGAAACGCATCTTGCCCGCAAAGTGGTTTGCACGAATTTTAGGTTCGTATTATCGACTTTAAGAAAACAGTTCCATTTTTCTTGGCGCTGACTTTGTCTGATTTGGGCTGTTTTTGGTATTTTCCCCATATTCTACTAAACTATATGTTGGTCATCGATTAGTAACGGGTTTCAATCAATTTACTGATTTTTTCCGATTTTTCTTCTTTTTCTGAAGGGGATTTCCTATTTTTGCCCCCCAAATCGAAAACAACAAAAACACGAAAATATATGCAAGATAAACTGCAAGAATTAACCGACAGACTCTACAACGAGGGCTTGTCGAAAGGAAAGCACCACGGCGAGGAGCTGGTGCAAAAAGCCCATGCCGAAGCCGACCGTATCATCGCTTACGCCAAGGCTGAAGCCGACCGCATCGTCGCTCAAGCCAATAAAGAGGCTGAGGAATTGAAGACCAAAGTCGCTGCCGATGTGAAGATGGCTGCTGCGCAAAGTGTCGCCATGACGAAACAGGAAATCGAGAAGATGGTGGTGGCCAAGGCCGCCGAAGAGGGCGTGAAGGCCAACATGAGCTCTACCGAGTTCGTCAAGGAGATGATCAAGGATGTGGTGAAGGCCTTCAACCCGCAGAATGCCGCTCCCGTGGCCCTCGACCTCATCCTGCCTGAAGCGATGAAGGCCGAGTTGGAGCCTTTCGTGAAGAACGAAATCGCACGGCTTTTCAAGAACGAGATCACGGTGGACTATTCCAAAAAGTTGAACGGCGGCTTTAAGGTGTCGCCCAAAGGCGATGGCTATATGCTCCAATTCACTGAAGAGGAGTTCACCCAACTTATCGCCAACTATCTGCGACCCGCCACCAAGAAAATCCTCTTCGGCTGATGGATAACTATGTCTATATCGTGGCCGGCTTGCCAGAACTGACTGCCAACTACGAGGGTGGCAACTTCGACTATGCCGCCGTCAAGGAGTCCATCATGGAACTGCTCTCCGAGAAAGACCGGAAAGAGGTCGAACTCATGGAGGAAGGTTTCGATGAGGACACCTTGGGTGCCGAGTTCTACGCTAAGGCCGCCGGAAGCAAGAACCGCTTCATCCGCGAGTACTTCGACTTTGACGGTCGCTTGCGCAACATGAAGGTGAACTACTTGGCCAAACGCCTCGGCAAACAGGGCGACAGCTACCGCGTGGAATTGCCTGAGGCCGACTTCGAGGAGGAGAAGCAGGTAGCTGAGATTCTCGCTGATGCCGACTTCGTGCAACGCGAACAAAAGATGGACGAACTGAAATGGGAGAAGGCCAGCGACATCGCCCGCATGGACTATTTCAACATGAACGCCATCCTCGCGTTTTTGGCGAAAGCCAAGACGGTGCAACGCTGGACTGAATTGGACAAGGCGAAAGGCGAGGAGATGTTCAGAAAACTCGTTAAAGAGATACGAGGTACGAGTGCGAATTTGGATTTGAGCGGAGGTGGAAAAGTATAGGTAAAAATACCGATAATTGTTAAATATCGGCAAAAATACCGATAATCGAACAATAAAAATAACTAAAACAGGTTATAAATATCGGATATAACCAAAAAAGGATAAAATGACACAAGCAACAATTTCAGCGGACATCGTTTCTTCCACCTCGTTGAGTGTGTTTGACTTGACGCATCTTCAGTCTGTGATCCGACAGTTCTTGGACGAACTGTCGGTAAAATCGCAAGATGAGGATTGGGGTCGTCTATTTAAAGGAGATTCGGTAGAGATTTTTTTGAGCAATCCGCATGAAGCCCTTAGGACTGCTTTGTTGCTGAAAGCATTAGTGAAAAAGACCTTCGTAGAGCGCAACATGGAGGCAAAACAAAGTCTATTCAAAAAATATGGAATCAGGATAGCCATTGGAATTGGCGAAATGCGTGTAGCAGATAAGGCACGTGATGTTTTGGATGGTGAGGCTATTTATTATTCGGGTAGGGCTTTGGAGAAAGGTACAAAGGAAGGTCTATCGGTTAAGCGAAGTATGTATTTTGCCTGTAAAGACCCTTTGTTCGCCGAACAAATGGATGTGATGCTGGGGTTGCTTGACATGTTGCTCAAGGGAGCGACATCAAAGCAAAGCGAAGTTCTCTATTATAAATTATTGGGAATGAACGAGGTGGAAATTGCAGAGCAATTAGGTGTAGTACAATCTGTTGTCAATCAGCATAGCAATGCCATCGGTTGGAACGCAATTGAATCCGCCGTAAACTATTTTGAAAAACTGAATTTCGAATCATGATGTGCAAACTCCTCATAATGCAACTGTTGGCGCATCTCGTCAGCGACTTTTACCTGCAAACGGAAAAGTCGTGTTCGGGCAAGGCGAACAATGCCTTTAAGTCGAAGCATTTGTACATTCATGTGTTGGTTACCTTTGTTTTCGCTTGGATATTCTCATTGAATGTAGAATACTGGTGGGCTGCGTTGATAATCTCAGTTTTGCACCTTATTATAGATGGCTTGAAATCGGTTTTCCAGAAATGTTCTTGGGTGTTTTTCTATGACCAAATCCTACATTTGGCGGTTATTGTTGCTACAGTAGTCTCCTTTTATCATTTAGGTGAAATCTCGTTCCCGATATGGCTGCCCGAAACAAAGGTGTTGTTATGGATAGTGGCTTTTATGTTTTGCCTGAGGCCAGTCAATTTCATCATCCAGAACATTTTTAAAGATGCAAAAATCTCTATACCCGACAGCGGGAAAGAAAATAGCCTTCCCAATGCAGGTCGTATTATTGGGAATGTGGAGCGGATGCTTACGCTGGTCTTTGTGCTGTTAGGCCAGTATGAGGCGATAGGTTTCCTCTTGGCTGCCAAGTCGCTGTTGAGGTTTAGGGAGACGGATTTAGTAAAGTCGGAATATGTGTTGGTGGGAACACTTTTGAGTTTTGGTATGGCGATTTTGGTGGGTGTTGGGGTGAAAATTATGATTATATCCTATATGACCAATTGAATATCAATATAAGTAGGTAGTCAAAATTAAGCTGCATAATGAGAGTAGTTGACGAACAGAGATGTACCGACCGAAGCCAAAGCCCTGTCGGTGGCGTAGAAGAGGGAATCGGTGGACACATAGTCTTGCGGACGTATCCA
>JBHACT010000022.1:0-5654 GCA_041854745.1 Candidatus Limimorpha sp.
ACTTTTTTCATCGTTAGTCGGCAACGGTGTATTCTAATTCACCGTTAGTTTCATCATAAGAGAACTTGGAAACGTGAATCATTTCGTTCTTGAGAATTGTAATCAGTTGCAGGGAAGTAAAGATAAGCATCCTCAGACAGATTTCTGCGTAAGTCCTCTACCCAAATGTAGTATTTGAAGCAAGTTCCTTCTTTACCAATGCATTTTATCTTACCATCATAGGTCAATACGCGTTCTCCAGGCACGGAATGTTCTTCCCAACCACCAGAAGAATCTCTTGAATCTCTGGTAGGTAAAAGACTTACAATGCTTTCGTTGAAAGCTCCCTTGTCTTCTTCTTTTTTGCAGGCCACAAACGCCGTGGCAACCGCAGCCGTAATCATGATGACAGCCAGTATTCTATTGATTTTAATCATTTTAATTTAATCTTAATTATGCGTTGTTTAAATGTTTTCGGCTTTGTGCGCTTCCCTCTCCGTTTTGCCATGCGATTCGGGGGTGTCTTGTTGTCTCACCGCCTATGTTTCAGAGGCGGCAGGCCGGATGAACTTGTTCTTTCCCAAATAGCTGAGTTCCTTGGCAATCCGTCGGTCTTGCCGTCGTTGCGTCTTGTCAGGAAATTCTCCATTACAGTAGAATCTTTGTAAACAATTGTTTGTCACATATTTATATATATATATATGTGGGGGGGGGGGTAAATGCAAACGCGGACGCAAAGAGCATCCAGCTTGCATCGGCGGATCGGAGGAAACGGTGTAGTATGTCAAGCAGGCGTTTCACGGGTCGGTGGTGTTTTTCGGAGCAAAAATACGACAAAAAAAAATTGTGCAAGGGTTTCGTGGATTTTTTTGTCCACTTGCACAAAAACTTCATTAAAGTAGTATCTTTGCGGCAAATTTAGCAACACAAAATCTAAAACAGATGTCCAAAAAACTCATCAACATGATTGCCTTAAGTGTCATCACATTAGCCTCGTGCAACTCGAACAACAAGCCGAAACCAGAGGCCGAAACCCCGAATCCATTCCTCACAGAATACGCCACGCCGTTCCAAGTGCCACCCTTCGACCAGATCAAGCACGAGCACTATCTGCCTGCTTTTGAAGCGGGTATGGCGGAGCAACTGGCCGAAGTTGAAGCCATCGTCAACAACGGAGAAACGCCCACTTTCGAGAACACCATCCTGCCCTACGACAAGTCGGGAAACATCCTGAACCGGGTCAGCAATGTGTTCTTCAACCTCAACTCTTGCCTCACCAACGATGAGATGGTGGACATCGCAGAGCAGGTGCTGCCCATGCTCTCCAAGCACAGCGACGGCATCATGATGAACCCCAAATTCTTCGAACGCATCGACTATGTGTATCAACACCGCAACGAAGCAGGCCTCGACGACCAGCAAATCCGGGTTGTGGAGAAATACCATCAGGACTTTCTGCGCCATGGCGCAGGACTGCCTGCCGACAAACAAGAAGAACTGAGCAAAATCAATGAGCAACTCTCCACCTTGAGCCTGCAATTTGGCAACCATATCTTGAAAGAGAACGAACGCTTCAAATTGGTGATTGACAACAGGGCTGACCTTGCCGGACTTCCCCAAACCAGCATCGATGCCGCTGCCGAACAGGCCAAGGCGGACGGCATGGAAGGCAAGTGGGTGTTCACACTCAGCAAGCCCAGCCTCATCCCCTTCCTGCAATATGCCGACAACCGTGATTTGCGCAAGAATATCTATACCGGCTATGTTACACGCGGCAACCATGACGACGAGTTCGACAACAAAGCCCTGATCGGCACACTGTGCAAGTTGCGCGTTCAAAAAGCCCAACTGCTTGGTTACGACAGCCATGCCGCCTACGTCTTGGACAACAACATGGCGAAAAACCCTGCCACTGTTGACCAGTTTTTGACTAATATCTTCAATCCCGCTTTGAATGTGGCCAAGAACGAGCTTTCCGAGATGCAGGCCATTGCCGATGCCGAAGGCAGCGGTATCAAGATCCAGCCTTGGGACTGGTGGTATTATGCCGAAAAACTGCGCAATGCCAAGTATGCTTTCGATGAGAACCAAATCAAGCCCTATCTTTCGGTGGACAACGTACGCGAAGGTATGTTTGCGGTGGCCAACAAATTGTATGGTGTCACTTTCACGAAAAACGAGACCTTACCCGTCTATTATCCCGGTGTGGAAACCTACGAAACGAAAGAAGCCAACGGTGATTTTCTCGGCATTCTATACATGGACTACTATCCTCGTACCAGCAAGGGCGGCGGCGCCTGGTGCACTGGTTTCCGCGAAAGCGGATACGACATCGAGGGAAAGAAAATTTACCCTGTCATCTCACTTGTCATGAACTTCACCCCTGCCAGCGGCGACACACCCGCCCTGCTCACTTGGGACGAGACCGAGACCATGTGGCATGAGTTCGGCCATGCGCTGCACGCCTTTTTCTCTGACGGCCTCTATACCCGCACCTGCGGCAGCGTGCCTCGCGACTATGTGGAGCTGCCTTCGCAAATCATGGAGAACTGGGTCGCAGAGCCCGAAGTCATCCGCATGTTCGCCAAGCATTACCAATCCGGAGAAGTCATGCCCGACAGCCTGATCGCCAAAATAGAGAACAGTGCCTTGTTCAACCAAGGCTTCAACACCGTAGAACTGATTGCCGCTTCTATTCTCGACATGAAGTTCCACGAGTTGACCGACACTTCCGACATCGACGTCAACGCCTTTGAAAAGCAACAAATGGATGCCATCGGCCTGATCCCGGAGATTCTGCCCCGCTACCGCGCCACTTACTTTTCGCATATCTTTGACGGCGGTTACAGTGCCGGATACTATGCCTACACCTGGGCTGAGGTGCTCGACAAGGACGCCTTCAACTGCTTCAAGACCTCCGGTGATCTCTTCAATCCTGAGCTGGCAGCCTCATTCCGCAAAAACTGCTTGCAAGAATGCGGCAACGACGAAGGCATGGTGCAATACCGCAAATTCCGCGGACAAGACCCCGACTACGCGCCTTACCTCAGGGCACGCGGGCTGAAATAATAATTGTTTCGGGCCACCAAAATACGGTAGTCCGTAACAATAAAAACGATATTGGTCTGCCGTGATACGACAGACCGGCAATATGACGACACTGCATAGGACTGTCAGGGCTATGTTTATGACAGCCCTACAAAAAGGCCAATAACATAAAAAATGAAACGTCTTGTTCTATTTCTGATTGCTTGCTTCTGCCTGATGGACACCCAAGCACAAGTCCCACACAAAACCATCAAATTGGCCCCGCCTCGCCCCAAAGTGGGCGTAGTGTTGGGAGGCGGTGGTGCCAAAGGCGCCGCCCACATTGGCGTGCTGAAGTACCTTGAAGAAATTGGCATCCCCATCGACTATGTGGCAGGCACCAGCATGGGTTCCATCATCGGCGGACTCTATGCCATGGGATATTCTCCAGACGAGTTGGCTCTGTTGATTGCAGAGATGGACTGGTCGCAATACGTCGGCAACAGCGTGGACCGCTCCGCCATGTCGGAAGAAAGCAGACTGCGCTACAGCACCATGGTCGTCAACATACCTTTCAGCCTCAATGGTCTTTTGTACAAAACGGAAAGCAGTACCCCCGTAAGTTTCATGCCCAGTGCCTATGTCAACAACACGGCACTGATCAACTTGTTCAACAACCTCTGCGTTGGTTATCAGAAAGAGATGGATTTCAACGAATTGCCCATCCCCTTTGCTTGCGTGGCCACCGACATCATGTCGGGCAACGAAATTGTCATCCGCGAAGGCAGTGTGCCCACAGCCATGCGGGCGAGCATGGCCATTCCCGGTGTATTCGCACCCGTCTACATGGAAGGGCATTGGCTTGTTGACGGAGGTTTGGTCAACAATTTTCCGGCCGATGTCTTGCAAGAGATGGGTGCCGACATCATCATCGGCGTAGAAGTACCCGACAAGAAACTGGGCCATGCCGATGACGATAAAATGTCTCTTCCAGATGTAATCAACAGACTGATTGACAATGCCGTAAGTTCAAAGAGGATAGAAAACCGGGAACGTTGCAACATCTACCTGGCACCCGACATCTCCGGCTATGGCACCTTGAGCTTCTCACACGATGCCATTGATACCCTTGTAAACAGAGGCTATCGGAAAGCCAAAGAATACCGTGAACCCCTATTACAGGTCAAGCATCATTTGGATTCCGTGCAAGGAAAGCCTTCAAGCAAGACACTTCGCGCAACAAAAGCGAGAAATCTGGCCGATACCCCGGTCTACGTCAGCACCATCGTCATTAACCAAAACGATGATTCACAAACCGAGTGGCTGCTTAACAAAGGCAAGCTCCAAGTCGGGAAACTGATGTCGGAAAAAGACATCAACAGAGCGGTTGACATATACAGGGGCACCGGGGCATTCGACGATATCACCTACAACTTGACCGAAAACGAGCAAGATACCACAAAAGACAGCTACACGCTCACCATGAATTTCAAGCCCACGCAACCCCATATCGTGGGCCTCGGCATACGTTATGACACCGAAGAGGGCGCAGCCATGCTTTTCAATGTCGGCCTTAACGAGAAAAAGCTGACAGGGTTCAAATTAGGCTTCAACGCAAAGCTGAGCTACAACCCGAGAATCAACATAACGGGTACCTATTCGAGCCTCAACCTCGCCAATTTCAAATTATCCTACGACTACCGCAGCCAACACTTCAAGGCCACCGGGTTCGACAGACGTGTTTCCAGCATCAATTTCGTGCAGCACATGGTAAGCACCTATATCTCACAATTCAATTGGCTCAACATCAATAGTGCCTTGGGTATCTCATATCTCGCCACTTCTTATGCCGAAGCCAGTCTGTTGAACTACACCAACGACAGTTTCAACCCGGTCTTGGCTTCCATTTCACATTTCCAAGGCAACCATCTGCTCAGCCCCTTCGTCAAGATCAGTTACGACAACCTCGACCATCCCTATTTTGCCCGACACGGTATCAATACTTCACTTACCGGGCACATCAACTTTGACTTGCTGGGCAGCACCAACACCACGCAAGACATTGGCTTGTCTTTCTTGGGTTACATCACCCCAAGCCAAGGAAAGTTCACCATCATCCCCCAATTGTACAGCCGCTGCATTTTTGGCGAACCGGCATACGCCAATATGTGGAACATCGTTGGAGGTGAGATTGCCCAACGGCACACCGACTACCACATGCCCTTCATCGGCATCGCCCATGTGAATAAGGCGCCCGACTTTGCTGCCATCGCCCGCATTGACCTGCGGTACAACTTCATTGGGAAGCATTACCTTACCGCCTCCTACAACTTCCTGTACGGCTTCTATCCTTTCGTGGAACACGTTGGTCCCAACGATGTGCATTACTCAGGCATTGGCATACGGTATGCTTACGACAGTTTCATCGGTCCCATTTCTTTTTCCATGCAATGGTCGGACGTCGCCAACCGGTTTTCGGGGTATCTGTCCATCGGCTACATCTTTTGAGACTTATAGGTCAAATTGCATGCTAAGACAGCCTCAAAACACCAATAAACACTGGGGATACCAAGGATTGAAATGTTTCAGGGACAAAATCGAGCTTTGAAACCGCTCTATGGGTCAAAATGCAGGCTGCGACAAGGCCG
>JBHACT010000023.1:0-34518 GCA_041854745.1 Candidatus Limimorpha sp.
AACAGCAAAACTTATTCGACAGGCAGGGCTTGCTTTTTTAATAGGAGGATAGAAATTTTTTATCTTCTGTTTATCAATAATATACAAGCAGATTAGTCGATTAACCGAGTTTTATCGGACAACAATGAATCAAAATGTTGAGAATATCAAATTAAGCTTATGTATGCTTAATAGTCTTATAGGTGCCATCAATATAAGGAGTCCCGTTGAAACAATTTGGAATCGAGACAAATCGGCATTTAATGTTATGGACATCTTGATTGCGGTTCGAAGTGAAGGCAAAAAGAAGGTATTGAATAAACTTGGCGATTGTATAGTTTTGGATGCTTTATTTGATTCCGTTGATGGCATAATGGAATTCCTTGAAACTACCGGACTTGCAGAAGTGTTTCGATCCCAAAAGATTACAAATTTAGTTGATTATGTTTTCGGTGTCGAAACAGGTCTTGATACTAACGCAAGGAAGAATAGAAGCGGCCATATTATGGAAGAAATGGTTGCAAGTGTTTTTGAAAGTTATGGTATCAAATATCGCCAAGAGGTTTATTCTTGTGAATGGCCTGAAGTTGCGAGTGTTCTGGGAGATGATGAAAAACGATTTGATTTTGTCATAGAAAAGCCAAACAAAACCTATCTCATTGAAGTGAACTTCTATTCGGGAGGTGGATCGAAACTTAACGAAGTGGCCCGATCATATTCAGATATTGCGCCAAAGATTAATTCCACAAATGACTTTGAGTTTGTATGGATAACCGATGGTAAAGGATGGCTTTCGGCAAAAAACAAATTACAAGAGGCATACAACATTATCCCAAATGTTTACAATTTGACGAATATTAGTGGTTTTGTTTCATCCATTATAAGCGAATAATCCATGGGGTTATATTTCCAGTCTGATTTTTCTTTTTCACTTTATCACGAAGATTGCTTAACAGCGATGCAAAATCTTCCTGATAAATCGTGTAACGCAATTTTTGCTGATCCACCTTATTTTCTGAGTAACGGAGGAATCAGTATCAATAGTGGAAAAGTCGTTTGTGTCGACAAAGGAGATTGGGACAAAGGAGGCACTCCAGAATACATTTACAGCTTTAACAAACAATGGCTTTCTGCTTGTAGAGAGAAACTAACTGATGATGGAACCATTTGGATTAGTGGAACTTATCACAATATTTTTGCCGTCGCCAACTGCTTGATAGAATTAGGATATAAGATTTTGAATGTCATCACTTGGCAAAAGTCGGACCCGCCGCCAAATTTAAGTTGTCGCTATTTCAATTTCTCCACTGAATACATCATTTGGGCACGCAAACACGAAAAGAAACCTCATAAGTTTAATTATGAGACAATGAAACGCTTGAATGGCGACAAACAAATGACCGATGTATGGAGAATACCTGCTGTTGGCAAATGGGAAAAAACTTGCGGGAAGCACCCAACGCAAAAACCTTTGCGGTTACTCTATCGCATCATTCTCTCTTGTACCAATAAGGGCGACACCATACTTGACCCGTTCGCCGGAAGTTGTACAACAGGTATTGCCGCCAATTTGTTGGAAAGAAAATTCATCGGTATAGACCAAGAACAAGAGTATCTTGATTTAGGAAACCGTCGATTTATTGAAATCCAAGACCCCGATACAGCCCAAAGAATGCTCAAAAAAATGAGCGAAAATCCAGAGGAGGTCACCGTTCTAGTCAATCATGCAAAAAAAAGCACAAGACAATTGATGATTGAAAAAGGCATTTGTTATTTGCGAACAGGTAATACAAAAGGTTCCGTTCGTATCATGCCCGGGTTTGAGCGGATGAAATATGTCCTACTCCATACTAATGGCGAAGATTGTCAATTGTTCAGATTACGGAAAGGGAAAGAGGGTACATATCAGATCTGGACGAAAGAAACGCTTGAAGAAAAAGGCTTCCTCCCTGAGAAATCGGCTTATTATGTTGTTTTACAATTTGATAATAAACCTTTGGATTTTGAAAAAACTCCCCAACTAAAGCAACGCAAAAACACTTATTGCGCAAAAATTTGTCAATTGAGTGATTTTATCGGCATCAGTTAGAACAATCTTGCTTTCAAAAACAAAATGTGTTATTAATTTGTTTTATAATCAGCCTGTTAGAAAAAAAACTTGACAAATCTTTCGTCCTGCATTATCTTTGCACGCCGCTAAGGAACGATGAAATTTCAAAAATCTACATACAATGAAACTCTCACATTTTAAATTCAACCTGCCGAGCGAGTTGATTGCACTGCACCCTATGCAAAACCGCGACGAATCCCGACTGTTAGTCGTTGACCGAAAAACCGGAAAAATCGAACACCGTGTCTTCAAAGATCTGGTGGACTATGTGAAAGATGGCGATGTATTCGTCATCAACAACACCAAAGTGTTCCCCGCCAAGCTTTACGGCGAGAAGGAGAAGACCGGTGCCAAGATTGAAGTGCTGCTGCTCCGCGAGCTGGACCGCGAAAGCCGCCTCTGGGATGTGCTTGTTGACCCCGCACGCAAAATCCGTATCGGCAACAAACTCTATTTTGGCGGCGATGACGAACTGATGGCCGAAGTCATCGACAACACCACCTCGCGCGGCCGCACGCTGCGTTTCCTCTACGACGGCACCTACGACGAGTTCAAAAAGACCCTGTCGGGACTTGGCCATACACCCATCCCGAAGGAACTCAACCGCGAGGAGCGCCCCGAAGATGCCGAGGACTTCCAGACCATCTATGCCAAGGTGGAAGGTGCCGTTTCGGCCCCCACTGCAGGCATGCACTTCAGCAAAATATTGATGAAACGCCTAGAAATCGCTGGCGCCACCTTCGCCGAGCTGACCCTACATCCCGGCATGGGCAACTTCCGCGACATCGAGGTGGAAGACCTCACCAAACACAAGCCCGACTCGGAAGAGATGTACATCGACGAGAATTGCTGCACATTGGTCAACGAAGCCAACCAACGCCACAACAATGTATTTGCCGTGGGCACTACCTCGATGAAAGCTTTGGAAACGGCCATGACCATCGGCGGCAAAATCAAGCCATACAAAGGCTGGACCAACAAATTCATCTTCCCGCCCTACAACTTCTCGGTAGCCAACCGCATGATCACCAACTTCCACTTGCCCAAGTCGCCGATGATGATGGAGGTGGCGGCCTTTGCCGGCTATGACCTGCTCATGAAAGCCTACAAGGAAGCCATCGCCGAGAAATACCGCTTTTTCACTTACGGCGATGCGATGTTGATTATTTAATTCCTAACCGCATGGAGACAAAACAAGACATTGTTGTCACACCCGAAGGCGAAATCATTCTGTATCAACCCAATAACGATATAAGATTAGAAGTTCATTTGAAAGAAGATACTGTTTGGCTTAATCGTCAACAAATAGCATTACTATTTGACAGGGATGTAAAAACCATCGGTAAGCATATCAACAATGCCTTGAAGGAAGAATTAATCGATTTGGCAACTGTCGCAAAATTTGCGATAGTTCAAAACGAGGGAGACCGTTGGGTTTCTCGCCCAATGGAGTTTTACAATTTGGATATGATACTCTCCATTGGTTATCGTGTGAAATCAGACCGAGGCGTAAAATTCCGCCAGTGGGCAAACAGGGTGCTGAAAGAATATTTGCTAAAAGGTTATTCTGTCAACCATCGCTTGGAAAAATTAGAACAGCGTGTAACACAAACAGAAGAAAAGATTGATTTTTTCGTTCGTACTTCATTACCACCACAACAAGGCATCTTTTTCGACGGACAAGTCTTTGACGCTTACCGCTTTGCTTCCGACCTTGTCAGAAAAGCAAGGAAATCCATCGTATTGATTGACAATTATGTGGATGATACCGTACTATCTTTATTAGACAAAAGACAAGATGGCGTCTACGCAACTATCTATACCCAACATGCCAGTGAAAAGTTGCAGTTGGATATTAATCGACACAACGCCCAATATCCATCAATCTCTGTTCAGCAATTCAACAAAGCGCACGACCGTTTCCTTCTCATAAATGATGAAATCTATCATATTGGAGCCTCACTCAAGGACTTGGGAAAGAAATGGTTCGCTTTTGCACAAATGCGTGATATCACAGCAAAAGAACTTATTAATAAAATCAAATAGTTGATAAACAATTAATTATGAATCAAGAAGATTTCTTTAAAAAAATAACCGCTCACGCGAAGGAATATGGTTTCATCTTCCAGTCGAGCGAGATTTATGACGGGCTTTCAGCCGTTTATGACTATGGCCAGAACGGTGTGGAGCTGAAGAAGAACATCCGCGAATACTGGTGGAAGGCGATGGTGCAGATGCATGAGAACATCGTCGGCATCGATACGGCCATCTTCATGCACCCCACCATTTGGAAGGCTTCGGGCCACCTCGACGCTTTCAACGACCCACTCATCGACAATCGCGACAGCAAGAAACGCTACCGCGCCGATGTGTTGGTCGAAGACCACATGGCCAAAATCGAGGAGAAGATTAATAAAGAGGTGGAAAAAGCCCGCAAACGTTTTGGTGATACCTTCAACGAGGAACAGTTTGTAACCACCAACCCGCGCGTGCTGGAACACAAGGCCAAGATTGAGGAAATCAGCCACCGCCTGTATAATGCCATGGAAGCCAACAACCTCGAAGCCATCAAGCAGCTCATCCTCGACCTTGAGATTGTCTGCCCCATCAGCGGCACTCGCAACTGGACCGATGTGAGGCAGTTCAACCTGATGTTCGCCACCCAGATGGGTAGCGTGGCCGACGGTGCCGACACCATCTACCTGCGTCCGGAGACGGCACAGGGCATTTTCGTCAACTACCTCAATGTACAGAAGACCGGCCGCATGAAAATTCCATTCGGTATCGCCCAGACAGGTAAAGCTTTTCGTAATGAAATTGTGGCGCGTCAGTTCATCTTCCGTATGCGCGAATTTGAACAAATGGAGATGCAGTTCTTCGTCCGTCCCGGCACGGAGTTGGAGTGGTTCAAGCACTGGAAGGAAAAGCGCCTCAATTGGCACCTCTCGTTGGGCCTGCCCGCCGAAAAATACCGCTTCCACGACCACGAGAAGCTGGCCCACTACGCCAACGCCGCCTCCGACATCGAGTTTGATTTCCCCTTCGGATTCAAGGAACTGGAAGGCATACACAGCCGCACCGACTTCGACCTTTCGGCCCACGCCAAATACTCAGGTAAGAAACTGCAATACTTCGACCCCGACACCAACGAGAGCTACACGCCTTATGTCATCGAAACCTCCATCGGCCTCGACCGTATGTTCCTCGCCATGCTCAGCCATGCCTACACTGAGGAAAAACTGGAAGACGGCTCGGAGCGTGTCGTGCTGAAATTGCCGGCCATCCTCGCACCCTATAAGGTAGCAGTGCTGCCCCTCGTGAAAAAGGACGGTCTGCCAGAGAAAGCCCGTGAAATCATCGACTCACTGAAGTACGACTTCATGTGCCAATATGAGGAGAAAGACTCCATCGGCAAGCGTTACAGAAGACAAGATGCCATCGGTACCCCGTTGTGCGTGACCGTTGATAACGACACTTTGACGGACAACACCGTTACCGTGCGCGACCGCGACACGATGACGCAGGTGCGTGTCCCGATTGAGAACCTGCGCAGCATGATCTTCGACGAACTGAAGCCTAAGAAATGATTTTTTTGCATGGTAGAGATGTGCCATGGCGCGTCTCTACCATGCAAAAAAATAGACAACCCCATAGACAACGATTGGATTTCGATTTTATAATAAATTGAAATCCATTTTTTTATGTTTTTATTTCCATATAGATTGATAGACAAAGCCTCGAAAGGGCTTGTCAAACACTTTATTGCTTTGGGAAACGTTCTAACTTTGCCCTGCAAACCTGAAAGGAATGGCCGTTGGGCTGTCGTATCACGGCAGCCGCAGGCTGCCACGGTGTACCAATGCGCGGCTGCCACAGTGTGACGGATCAGCGGCTGCCACAGTGTGACAGCCCTACAGACAAAAACAGCTTCACGGCACAATACCCCGCCCTGACCAAAAGCGACCTGCAAATCTGCTGCCTCACCAAGCAAGGTTTCAGCAATCAGGTCATCTCCATTCAGATGAATCTGCAAACCAACACTTGCACCCTCCACAAATCGCGCATCAAGCAAGAGAAGATGAACGGATTAGAGGATGAACGCAGTTTCGAGGAAATCATTAATGAACTATAGCCATAGTCCGTTTACCTCACATTGGCCTTCAACCTATCGGCAATCTTCTTCTTCAATTCGTAATACATCTGTTCGCGGGCGTTGCGCTTGTTGGGCTTATAGAGGTTGGGGTATTTGCAATCTTCCAGCTTGTATTCCAGCTTGTTGAGCGGCCCCGAAATCTTCAGCCCCAAACGCACTGGCAATGGCGATTGTGTCACCGAGAGGTGGTATTCGCCGTTTTTGTCCAAGGTCATGCGCCCGTCCACCGTCACCTTATATTTCCCGATGGCAATCTGTGACGGCCACAAGTCGATTTCGTTCTTGAAGACGGTGAGTTGCACATCGAGGCTGTCCACCCGATACTCACCGTTGGTGCTGACATCCAGCATGTCGGTAATCTTCGTGAAGGTGAATTTGTCGTTCACCGTCAGGTTCTTGCCTTCAATGTCGGCTGCGGCACGCAAGGTGGAAATCTTAGGCTCATAGTTCGACTTCAGGTTGGTTTCCGACCCAATGTGGAACTCGGCCTGCCCGTCGAAGGTCTTCAGCATGGGCACCAGCGTGTCGATGTATGGAATCATTTGCAGCAAGTCATTGATCTGCACCTTCAGCAGGTGAAAGTCAACGGCGAGAAAAAGGTTGTTTTTGCGCGGCGACTGATACATGGCCGTAAGCTGCATTTCGGCGGCTTTGTTGGTGAAACCGATTTCCTGCAAAATAAGCGTACCGTCCTTCACCGTCATGGTGCCGTTTAGATCGTTCAAGTCGAAGTTGTCGTATAAAGCCTTCTTGGTGTCGAGGACAAAGCTGAAATCGATGCCTTCGGGAACCATGAAGGGATTGTCTTCCTTGTTTTCAAGTGCGGCTTGTTCTTCTAAACCCGCTGTGGCACCCGAACGGCCCAGACCGCTCGTAAGGCTCAAAATCTCATTGATGTTCATCATGTTGGATGTGACCTGCATTTCTCCTTTCATCAGGTTTTTATGGTCTTCAATCCACTCCTTAATGCCAATCACACTGCCTTGCAAGCTCAAGTCTGACTGCCCAATGCGGAAGGTGCTCTTCCTGAAATCCAACTCACTGGAATTGAACAAAAAGTCGATGTTGCTGATGTGGATGTCCTCGCCGAGTCCGTCCACTTTCACCACGGCATTGCCCAAGACGAAGTCGGCTGTGGGATTCCATTGGTTGAGGAAGTCCGTTTTGGTTTTGTCTTGTTTTACGGAAGCGTTGACTTTCAGTAAATTGGAGTTTACTGCATAGTCTTTACCCATGTTGGCCATCACATCTTTGCCGTCCAAAGTAACACGGGCCTTCAAGCCCTTGGCATTCTGCTCTGGAGTAGTAACAAAGGTAATGGCAGGTGCGTTGAGGCGGGCGTTGATAGTGTCGTAATCCACATCCAGATGACTGCATTTGAGGTCGGCATTCAGCAACATTTTTTCCAAGCTGCCCTTGAAGTTGTCAGCAACCAGCTTGATATCGGGGTTCTTCAACTCGGCCTTGATACCCTTCCCCACTTGAGCTTGCAGCTGATTGGTCGTAAGCGCAACATACGCCCCTTTTTGTCCTTTCTGCTTTGCCGATGCGGGCAAAATCAAACCCACATTGAGCAATGGAGCCTCTGCATGGATAGTGTCCATGTCGAAGGCGAAATCCTTGATTTTCAAACCGCCGTTGACTTTCAAACGGTTCAAATTGTAGTCGTCAAGCGACTTCATCAAATGCGCAACTGTGAAATTGGTCGTCAGGTCGAGGCTGGTGCGGCCACTCAATTTCATGTTTTTGGGCAGGAAAGTTTTCAAGTCGGTCATCGGCACATCGCCTTTCACTTTGAGTTTCAAGCCCATGTCGCCCAACAAATCGTCCACCACACCGTTGGCTGTAAAGTTACTACGGTTGAATTTGGCTTTTACATCATTGATAATCAAACTGTTGTCTTCCGAATTGAGATCCAAATCCAAATAGGCGTCGAGATTGACATCAGTGAAAGGATAAGGCAGTTTAGGAATATTGACCATTGCATTGTCCGTCATTACCTTAGCCTTAATCAGCGGCATCAGGCTGTCGTTGTAGGTGCCCTTCACCTCAACATCAGAGAGGCTCACCTTGCCCGAATATTTGATACTACTCAGTTTTTGCTGGAGTTTCTCAGGCAGGTAAGTCAGCACATCTTCTATAATTAAAGTACTGGTATTCAATGCCAAATCAAGATTAATGTCGCCGTTTCCAGTCCTCTCAACATCACCGTCAACATTAATAAGGTAGCGGTTCAAGCCTATCTGGGCCTGACCAAGGTGTCCTTTTGTTTCTTTTAGGCTGAACACCAAAGGCAAGGTCAACCGTAGCGTGTCGTTTTCAAGATAGGGTTCGTTGAGGTTGAGGCTAATGTCGGGTGTGGCCAGTTTCAGCGTGCCTTTGACTTGATCCAGCTGAGCTACTTCACCATCAAAACCAAGGTTTAGCGTCTTCGATGCCAACTGTATAGCTTTCATCTTCAATGAGATGTCATCGGCATTCAAAGTCAAGTTGGCATTGATGTCCTTATCTTGCATCTTGCCTTTCAAATCCAGATTGAGCCCTTGAGCTTGCGCCGTCATAGCATTGCGGCCATCGGCATAGAGCAAGGTCGTGTTTTTCAGCTTTACTCCATCAATATCAACACGATAATCAAAAGAAGAGCTGGTATCGTCTTTGCTGCTGTTAAAAACATTGAAATTGTTTTGACCGAGTGAATCGGTATATAGGTTGACGAAAGCATTCTCCAATATGCACTTCCTAACCACGATTTCCTTCTCTTTCAAGAACTTTTTTACATCGATCACCACAATCAGGTGGTCGATGTTGGCCAAGGTGTCTGACGGCGAGTCTACCATCGGGTTGATGAGTGCCACCTTCTCGATATCAATGCCTACATTGGGGAAGGTTTTGAGCAAGGTGAGGTCAGCCCTCTCCAATTCCATCTCGCAGTTGACAAACTGCGGCGCGTATTTCTTCACCATCTTGGTAAGCCGCCCCGAAGAAGTAATCATGGCCACGGCGATGCCTGCCACTATGAGCACTAATCCCACAAGGGAAGCCAAGGTGATACCCGTTATCTTTAATGCCTTTTTCATAAGACCTCGTTAATTTACCTTTGAGAAATGATGTGACACTCCATAATCATCCTTATACACCAACTCGTTGGCATTGAGGGAAGTAATGGTATACAATTTAGGAACCGTCGCAAAGGTACCCACATGCTCATGTTTCAAAGTGGCACCCGTCAGCGTCCAGTTGAAGAGTTGGGCTTCGTCTTCTGTTACATCATCGCTTTCATCCCAAGTGGTACCATTCACCAGTACGGTATCGCCACTGGGCAGAATACGCTCGATATTCGAGTCGTAATAATGCTCAAAGACTGTTCCTTCCTGCCATTTGCCGTACAATTCTGACACATCATATTCAGTGCTCCCAAAAGGGGACCTGCCGCAAGCGTAAAAAACAAAAGCGCAGGCAAGACAGAGAATAATATGGAGTAGCTTTTTCATTGGTTTGTTGTTTAATTCGTTGTTTTTCATTTGGTCAATTCTACCTGTATTTCATTGTTTGACAAGGCTTTCTGAATAATCAGCTCATGGTCGAAGGCCAAGTTAGGCAACTTGTCGATGGCAAACCACCGCGCTTGGGCTGCATCGTCGCTGCCAACGGCTTGCCGTTCCGAGTTATCAATACCCCAAAAGGCAATGCTGATGGTGCGGTGACGCGGGTCGCGGCGAGGCTCACCGAAAGCATAGAGCTGTCGAAGACTGATCCCTGTCATCCCTGTCTCTTCCTGCAATTCTCGTGCCGCACAGGTAGAAAGATCTTCTTCCATCTCCAAAAAACCTCCCGGCAATGCCCAACAACCCTTAAAAGGCTCGTTGCCACGCTCAATAAGAAGCAAGCTCCATTCAGAATCTATCTTTCTGAAAATCAAGCAATCTGTCGTAACACATGGGCGCGGATAATCGTATGAATAACTCATTACAACAATATTTTCGGCAAAAATATGAATAATTTTCTATTTTTGCATTTGTAATACTTAGAGTTTTATGCAAAACCTCAACATTGCCTATATCCAAGCTGATCTCATTTGGGAAGACAAAACCGCCAATTTGAAGCGGTTCAGCCAGTTACTGGAACAAGTAGAACCCAAAACCGACTTGATACTCCTGCCCGAGACCTTCACCACAGCCTTCCCAGTCGACCCAAATCGTTTTGCCGAAACCGTTGATGGCCCGACAATGCAATGGCTTCATAATCGAGCCCAAGCAAAAAAGGCTGTGGTCTGCGCCACCTTCCCTTTAGCCATTGGCGGGCATTATTACAACAGCTTAGTTTGGATGCGCCCCGATGGCAGTTATGAACTCTATTTCAAGCGGCACACTTTCACCATAGGCGGCGAGGACAAGCTGATGGAACGCGGTGAAAAACAGCTAATTGTAGAACTCAACGGCTGGCGCATCCGCCCTATGGTATGCTACGACATCCGTTTCCCCGTATGGGCAAGAAACCGTTATGCCGATGGAGAATACGAGTACGACTTGGGGTTCTATCTCGCCAATTTCCCCGACTCTCGAATGAATGTCTGGAACACACTTCTCCAAGCCCGCGCCATAGAGAACCAAGCCTACTGGATTGGCGTGAACCGTGTCGGTGATGATGCTCACGGTCTGCACTACAGCGGAGGGTCGCAAGCCATCAATGCCCGAGGCGAGGTCATCTCTCATGCGAAACCCTATCAGGAAGCGGTGCTCCACTGCACCTTGGAAGCCGACAGTTTACTGCGTTTCAGGCAGAAGTTCCCTTTGGGCCCAGACTGGGATTCATTTACCATTAATATCTAATGCAATGCCTCTCTCCGTTTTCACTGAAGAATACTATATGAAACAAGCCCACCAAGAGGCCCAACGTGCCCTTGAGGCTGACGAAATCCCCATCGGGGCTGTGGTAGTGTGCAACAACAAAATCATCGCCCGTGCCCACAACCAAACCGAAGCACTCAACGATGTAACCGCGCATGCCGAAATGCTGGCCATCACTGCTGCCGCCAATGCCTTGGGAGCCAAATACTTGGATGAATGCACGCTGTATGTTACCTTGGAGCCCTGCCCCATGTGTGCCGGTGCCCTCTGCCATGCCCATATCGGCAGGGTGGTTTGGGATGCCGACGACCCGAAAAACGGTTTCTCTCGCTTTGGCAACATGCTGCACCCGAAGACCAAAACTACCACAGGCGTGTTGCACGACGAGTGCTTGTCGCTGCTGACGGAATTCTTCAAAAAGAAACGATAACGCTGCCTGTGTCTTTCCATGTGGAGGCCTATGAATTGGAACCAATAGGCTGCGGGGAGCGGCAGTTTCTTCATGTCACAGCCTTGGAAAGGCTAAATCAATCCTCCGAAATCTCGCTCATCATTTTGCGGTAGGCCGAGAACACATTGGCTCGGGAAATGTAGCCCAAATATTTCCCACCCTGAATGACAGGGATGTTGTATTTGCCCGACTTCTGAAACTTGTACACAATCTCCTCCATAGGCTCCTCAATGTGGATGACATAATCGGGAAGGACGGCAAAATTCTGAATCGATTGGTCGTAACAACTTTCATCGAAAAGTATGCCGCGCACATCGTCAAACAGCACATGGCCGCAGAAGAAGCCTTCCTTGTCGACCACAGGGAAAATGTTGCGCTTCGACGACGATACCAAAGGCAGCAAATCACCGAAGGTGGCATTGGGGTGGATAGGGCTAAAGTCATTCTCTATCAACTGATTGATAACCATCATATTAAGAATGCTCTTATCCTTATTGTGGGTTACCTCCACGCCTTTTTCCGCCACAGCTTTGGTGTAAATCGAATGACTGAAAAACAGCCTATTGGTGACATAAGCCAAGGCCGAAACAATCATCAGCGGTACGATGAGTGCGTAGCCGTTGGTTATTTCTGCAATGAGGAAGATGCCTGTCAGCGGGGCATGAAGCATGCCCGCCACCAAGCCACTCATGCCCACCAGCGCAAACTTGGCAGGATTTAACTCGGCGATACCCAAATAGTTGACCAATGTGGCGAAGAACAATCCCGTGAAAGCACCAATAAACAAAGCCGGTGCGAAAGTGCCGCCCACGCCCCCTGCACCGAAAGTGAAGGCCGTAGCAAAGGCTTTTAGCAGGATCATGCCCGCAAAGAGGACAATGACCACCAAATCGAAATCCTTAAACCGGACAAACCAAGGGTTGCCAAAGACCGCGCTATAGTCGCCGCGCAACGCTGAGTTGATGGCCTCGTAGCCTTCGCCGTAGAGGGCAGGGAACAAAAATATAAGAATACCCAACAAGGAGCTCCCAACAAGGAAACGCACCCAAGGCGACTTCACTTTCTTAAAACTCTTCTCCACTCTGAAAGATACCATGAGAAAATAGGCCGACACCAAACCCGCGAAGAGGCCCAACAGCACATAATACAAGGCATTGGACGGGATGAAACCATCTGTGATGGCAACAGGGTATTCCACCGTCTGACCCAAGAACCAATAAGCGGTCAGGATGGCGACAAACGAGGAACAAATGATGGGCACCAAGGCACTGAGCGACAAATTGATCATGAACACCTCAAGGGCAAAGACGATACCCGTGATAGGGGCTTGGAAAATGGCTGCAATGGCCGCAGCTCCTCCCATGCCGATGAGTTGGATGGTGTGCTTATAGTCAAGTTTCAGCAGCTGCGCGATGTTGGAGCCGATACTGCCGCCCGTCGACACCGAGGGGCCTTCCAATCCTACCGATCCGCCGAAACCGACCGTCAACGCGCTCGTAACGATGCTCGACCAAGTGCTGCTGCGGCTCACTTTGCCCTTGTTTTTCGAAATGGAGTAAAGGATTCCCGGAATGCCGTGGCCGACATCTTTTTTCAGGATGTATTTGCAAAAAAGGATGGTCAGCAAGATACCGATGGCGGGACAGATGAAATAAAGAATTAGGGAGTAATTGAACTGTGCGTTGATGACCAAGTCGCGAATGCCATGAGCCAACTTCTTGATAATGACGGCAGCAGCACCTGCAAGAAATCCTGCGGGAATGCTGAGAATCAGCATAAAACGGCGGTCGGTCATGTGGGTCGCACGCCATGCGTTGAACTGGTCAATCCTTCCGTTGAGCTTGTCCTTGAATGCCATCCTTGTTGTTTTTCGGCCGCTAAAATAGGAAAAAGTATCGTGCTGAGAGAAAAGAAATGACTTTTTCCCTATTTTCGCAGCGTTATTCGACAGTACGGCCCTTCGGCCCCTCCACAGATAAAACAAACTCAACAATGAAAATCGTCAGCTATAATGTGAACGGCATCCGTGCGGCCATCAACAAAGGCCTGCTGCAATGGATACATGACTACCAACCCGATGTGCTTTGCTTTCAGGAGCTGAAGGCCACGCCCGACCAGATTCCTTTGATGGACTTTGAGATGATGGGCTACCACCATTATTGGCTTCCTGCCCAGAAGAAAGGCTATAGCGGCGTTGGCCTCATCACAAAAAAAGAACCCGACAATATCATTTACGGCATGAACGAGCCTTTATACGACAACGAAGGCCGCTTTCTCCGCGCCGACTTCGGCGACCTGTCGGTGGTCAGCGTCTACCATCCCTCAGGCACCACGGGCGATGAACGCCAAGCCTTCAAGATGGTGTGGCTCGACTTCTTCCGTCAGTATGTCAACGAGTTGAGGAAAGAGCGGCCCCATCTTGTGCTCTCCGGCGACTACAACATCTGCCATGAGGCCATCGACATCCACAATCCCAAGTCGAACGCCAACTCTTCAGGCTTCCTGCCCGAAGAACGCCAATGGATGACCGATTTTCTCAGCGACGGCTACATCGACACATTCCGGCATTTGGTGAAGGAGCCCAACCACTACAGCTGGTGGAGCTTCCGTGCCGGTGCCCGTGCCCGAAACCTCGGTTGGCGCATAGATTACCACATGGTGACCGATAACCTGAAAGACCGCATTTCCGGCGTAAGCATCCTGCCCGAGGTAATGCACTCCGACCACTGCCCCATCGTGCTCGATTTGGCCTAAAAGTTCTGCCTCTTATGTCCTTCCTGAAGGAATCTATTGGGAGTTGAACCTGAAAAATGCCATCAAAAGCCCAAAAGAAGAGCCTCCGTTTCGGAAAAAGTCGTACCTTTGCGGCGGATTTCATACCCAATGGGTATCGAGCCCGCTGCAACATGGCCTAATAGTTCAAGGGATAGAACGGAAGTTTCCTAAACTTCAAATCTAGGTTCGAGTCCTAGTTGGGCTACAAAACAATCGCTACAATTCATAGAAAATCAAGAAATTGTAGCGATTTTTCTTTTTGTATAGCCGACCTCCATATACCGAAATCAACCTATTCCAGAAGATTCGCCATCCACGGGCGTTGAGTCTAGGATTTTTTTAGAATCGTTTCATAAATTCGCTTGTCCTCGTCCTTAAAGACATTGAAAACAACCTGATTAATAGAGGAATCAGAAACTTCAACCATGAAATCCTTTACGGTCTTAACCGCGATTTCGGCGGCCAACTGGTTGGGGAAACGGAACTCGCCCGTAGAAATACAACAGAGAGCAACGCTTTCGACTCGGTTGTCAGAAGCCAATTTCATAATGGTACGGTAGCATGAGGCCAATTGCTCCTGTTGGAATGCCGTCGGAATGCCATTCGGGATGATGGGGCCTACCGTATGAATCACATAACGGCATGGCAGGTTGTAAGTTTTTGTGATTTTGGCTTGGCCAGTCGGCTCCGCATGACCTTGCCGGAGCATTATCCGATGACATTCCTCGCGCAGCTGCACACCAGCGGCGGAATGGATGGCATTGTCGATACACCTGTGCAAAGGATGAAAGCAGCCCAACATTTGGCTGTTGGCGGCATTAACGATGGCAGCCACCTTTAATCGGGTAATATCTCCTTGCCAAATCCGGAATCGTGGCTCTTGGGGCAGTTCTACAACGCCTTTTTCCTGCAATTGTACCTGCAATTCCTCATCCTGCAAACGCAAGAACTCCTCGCTTACGGGTTTCGGCTCACGCACATTGCGCAAGGCACGGAAAAGGTCGCGCTTCTCCTGCTCGGTTTCGGGGATTTCCATCTCCGAATAGCGGCTATCTTCTTTCAGAAGGTAGTCTATCAAATATTCCAAACGGTTCATATTCTTGACAATATGGTGTTCAACACATCGTTAATATCCGCGTCAATCACAATGGAGCGGTCTTTGATCTGATCCACGGTGAAAGCCTCACCAAGGTTGACGGTGGCATAAATTGCTTCGGGATTGCGGTAGGTCTGCTGCATGAACGGCAGTTTGATGATGGTTGGAGTGTTGCTGCCGATGCCCAAATCCCAGTACAGCACCTTGCCGCTCTGATGGCGGTTGATGAACTCGACATAGCGTTGCGCCGCAGCGTGCCAGCCCTCATCCTCCACAAAAGTGTTGTCAGAACGCAGGTTCACCGTCATTTTGCCGCCGCAGACAGGGCAATGCGGAACCAGTGCCGATGGAATCCGCAAATCGGCTTGTTCGACAATCATCCGTTTTACAATTTCCTCATTGTCGTAAGTCTTTTGATGGCAAGGTGTTGCACATTGGAACAAACCATAGTCACCCTGCGTGTAGAACAACCTTTGTTTGTCGAAGCCCGCCTTCTGAAACTGATGGTCCACATTGGTGGTGATGACGAAATAGTCCTTACCGTTCAGCAATTTCAGCAGGTTGTCGTACACGGGTTTCGGAGCGGAAACATAGCGGTTATAATAAATGTGGCGGCTCCAATAGGCCCAATGTTCTTCCTCGCTCGCAAACTGATGGAAGCCAGCCGTATACATGTCAGTGAAGCCATACTTTTCGATAAAGTCGGAAAAATAGTGCCGAAAGCGTTCACCCGAATAAGTGAACCCCGCTGAGGTGGAGAGTCCGGCTCCCGCACCGACCACTACGGCATTGGCATTTTGCAAGGCTTTTTGTAGTTCTTTAATCTCCATAATGAATTAAAAACCAGTTGCCTTATTGGAACGCTAAGACAACTGGTTTATTGTTGGTTAGTAGATTGTTATATTATTTGTACAATGCCTCTGCCAGCGGTGCAATCTCGCCCGGCATATCTGGGAAGGCGGCCTTTAAGGCTTCGGCAAACGAAGCCATATCTTTCATCTCGGCACGCAGAGCCTTCATCTTTTCGAGATAGGCGATACGGGCTTCAACGGCGGGCTTCTCCACCAAGCCGCCATGACCGCCAATGTAGTATTTGCAACCCGAAGCAAGGGCATAGTTGGTGGCCTTCAATTCTGCATCAATGGCAGCAGCATTGCCCAACTGCAACGGACTCATGTGGGCGGTGTAATAAGCCCAGTGGCTGTAGAATACTTGTCCGCCAATGATAATGCTAGCACCCGGAAAATCGCTTTCCGCGCCATGCTCAAAGCGGAAATCAACGCCAGCAAATTGCTGTGTACTGCCAAATGGAACCTCGGTGGCCTTTTGGGTAGGCAAAGCCACCATAGTTTCGCCGAACGACTGAGCAAAGCCTTTCATCATACCGCCATAAATGGGGCCTTCGATGAATGCAGGCATGCCTTCGGGCATGATGATGGGCAACTGATCACTGCCGCCCAGATGATAGTCTGTGATGTCGGTAACGATGGGCTTGCCAAGAGCTTTAAGATACTCGCCAAACTCAGCGGCATTAACCTTGAACAAGGGATACTCCATCACTACGAGACCTTCTTTGCCCTCAATAATAAAAGAGGTGTCGGCCATCACATCATTGCTGTTGTAAACATGCAGGCGGAATCCGTTCAATTCATACACCTGAAACTGACCTACTTTGTTACTTGTGTTTTCCATTTTTGTTTTGATTTAATTATTTGTTTAAGTGATTTTTTCTGTCGTTGATAATCGCTTCCGAATGTTCGATTCCCCATGAAATCAGTGCATCTAAATGCGGCATAAGGCTTTGTCCGCGCTCGCTGAGACGGTATTCCACCCTTGGCGGTACTTCTGTAAACACCTCACGGTTGATAATGCCATCGTCTTCAAGATGGCGCAATGTCGAAGTCAGCATTTTTTGTGAAATGTCAGGGATTTGCCGCCATAAATCCTTGAAACGCAGTACCTTCTTTTGCTCCAAGGTGTAAAGCACAAGCAGCGACCACTTGTCGGTGATGTGCGAAATCACATTGCGTATCGGGCAATCGGGGAAAGTGGCACTTTGTATTTCTTTCTTGTTCATCGTTCTGATTTTGACTTTGCAAAATTATACAAAGAATTCTAATTTTCAACTACTTACCTTTTGTCAATACACGCACCTTTTGGTAAGCAATACTGAAAATCAGGAAATTAAAATCAGCATAAACACTCAAAAATAGAAACTCAGCGTTTTCAGTTACTGATAATCACCCCTTTCCATCGGATATACCATCCGCTGAATTACGACTTATCGCTTCACTGTAATTCTTCTCTCGATTACCTTTCCGTCGGCAGCGGTAATGCGTAGCAAATACAAGCTCTCCGACAAATCGCTGACATTGATTTCAGTCGCGTTTGCGGCTTTCTGTACCATTTGGCCCAATGCGTTGAAAACTTGCACTTCCTTTGTTTCAACACCTTGAATATAAACAAAGTCTGTAGCAGGATTGGGATACACCGCCGCCTCATTTGAATTTTCGTCAACCATATCATAACCGGTGTGAAAGAACATGAGTCCCCAAGATATCCAACTGCCGTCGGCATATTGGATCTCCATACAAAACACATAATCAGTGTCTTCCTCAAGGTCTTCAAGCACGGTCTCCACATACCCATCGGTCGGCACATCCACTTCAATCCAAGCACCGCTATCAAACTTCTGATAGAGGAAATAAGCCCGCGCATGGTTGGCATTGCCTTGATGAATCCAAGCCGAGAGTTTCGCGGTGTGACAAGTGATCTCCGAAGCCTCCATAAGGATGAAGCTCGACAAGCCGTGGATAGGATAGCCATCGTTGGTGCCGTTGTCCATCACGAAGGAATGTGAACTTTGGTCAAGCTGGTTTTTGAATTGCTCCGTTTTCATCTCATCGGCGATCATGCCAGTGCCGTAGCCGTTGTTGCCGCCTGCCGAAATGAGGAAGAAGCAGTTGGTGACCTGAATCTCGTTCTCAGCCTTAGAGGGGTTGATGGGGCTGACCATGCCGAAGATACCTCCCGAAGTGCCGCCGCTGACCTGCCCGACATTGTAGCAGGAATAAACTGTGATGTCCGCCGACTCCACCGTGGCGCCCAAGATACCTCCAGAAATGCTCATCAGCACAGCACTCGCAACAACGGAGCCCGTGTTGTAGCACTTCGAAATCGAGGCATTGCCGTCAGCGAAACACACCACACCTGCCGCCACAGCAGCACCCATGAAGTTGCTGTTGGTGACCATAATGCTGGCTGACGAAGAGCACTCGATTACGCTGCCGTTTTGGGCACCCGCCACCACACCAGCGGCACCACAGAACGAGCCGCTGTTGGTTACACTGACCGAGCCTGCAAAGCTGCAACGGCGCACCAGACCAGCGGCGGCCACACCGCCCACTACGCCCGAAGCACCCGTGCCCGTGGAAACCACCTCACCTCTGACTGACAGGTTGCAAACACAAGCACCGTCGCCACCAACGGCGGCAAACAAGCCAGCAAGGTCGGCTGAGGTCTGAATCCTCAGATTATCAATCTGATGATAGCCGCCATCGAAATACCCTGCGAAATAAAAACCGTTCATGTTGTAATCGACATTGCCTATGGGTGTCCAGTTGAGGTTGTTCAAGTCAAGATCGTCGGTGAGCAGGAACCTCTGCTCGGCAAAAACGCCTTGCCCCGATGACTGGTAGCCCTCGTTGACCTTTTCGGCGAGATAGGCCAGATGCGCCGCCGTTTCAATGCGGTAAGGGTTATAGAAAGAGCCGTCGCCCTCTGTCCACGGTTCAGAGGAACCGTCCCAAACATTTTCAGCCATCGCGTTGAAAGTCAATACAATGATAGCAATTGAGAATAATATCTTCTTCATTTTGTACAATAATTTCTGCAAAGATAGAAAATAGTTTCTATGCTTTCGCCGTTATTTTGTATCTTTACCGCCCAAAATCATCAACAAATGAGAAAACAAGTATTCTTTTCAATCATTGTTTCTTGCCTGCTTGCCTCATTCGCCACGGCACAAGAAGGCATCTCCATCGGCAATTGGCGCACCCACCTTCCCTATCAGAAAGTCATCGCCGTCGAACCCGTTGGCAGCAAAGTTTACGCGGCCACACAGTATGAGCTGTTTTACTACGACACACAAGACAACTCCATTAATATCCTCAACAAAATCAACGGCTTGTCGGACATCGGCATCAGCACCATGCGCTACAACACAAGCCAACGCAAACTCTTTGTGGCCTACACCAATGCCAATGTCGACCTCATCGACAAAGACGGCAACATCCACAATATGAGCGACATCAAGGACAAAAACATCGTAGGCAACAAGAGCATCAACCATGTTTACTTCGATGGTGATTTGGCGTATGTGGCTTGTGGCTTCGGCATCGTCGTCTTTGACCTGAAGAAGGAAGAAGTAAAAGACACCTATTATATTGGCACCCAAGGCGACATGGTGAATGTTACCGATGTGGCCATCTATAACGGCCGCATTTATGCCTGCACCGACGACGGCGTTTATTATGCGGCGCAGGATGCCCAAAACTTAGCCAACTATGCCGCTTGGCACTTCGACAACAGCCTCATCCATCCACATCTGGCCTACACCGAGTTGGAAGTGTTTGGTGACAAAATGCTGCTCAACTACAAGGGCGGCTTTAACGCCGACACCATCTTTGTGTATGACGGTAACCACTGGAGCTATTTCGACAAAGAGAATGTCAGCGAGAAACAAGAGATGCGTGCCTACGACAACCAACTCCTTTTGGTCAACCGATACAGTGTTTCGGTGCACGACCACAACTTCAACCAACTGCAATCCATACACTCTCCCGGTGGGTCCATCGAGCCTTTGTCAATGGCCATAGACAACAGCGGCATGTTTTGGATTGGCGACACAAAACGGGGCCTCATCAGGACCTCCGACGGCTGGAACAACATGGATGTGAAGCCCAATGGCACAGCCTCGAAAAATGTCTTTGAACTTAAGGCTTATGACGACCAAGTGTGGATTGCCACAGGAGGCCATGCGGCCAACTGGGGCAAGCGCTATATGCGCGAGGGCGTGGCCCGCTTCGACGGCATGTGGACCATTCTCAATAATACCACCCTTCCCGACTTCAACAACTACACCGACTTCATTTGCACTGCCACCAACCCCAACAACCCTTCGGAAACCTATGTAGGTACTTGGGGCAGCGGTGTCCTGAAATTCAAAGACAACGAATTGGTAGAAGTGTACAACGCCGAAAACAGCACGCTCAGCCCGTGGGTCAGCGACCCCAGCCTCATCAACATCAGCGGCTTGGCTTTCGACAGCAAAGGCAACCTTTGGGTGGCCAACACCGGCGCTTCCAACCTCCTTTCCGTGATGGAAACCAATGGCACTTGGCATTCCTACAACTTGGGCGGTAGCCTCAGCGCCATTGACATCGGCACACTGCTCATCGACCATAACGACTACAAATGGATTACGCGGCGCAACGGCGAAGTCATCGTCTTCAACGACAACGGCACCCTCGACAACCCCACCGACGACCAGACGGTCAACCTCAACTCGGCTGTGGACAACGGCAAACTTGCCGGCTTTGTCAACTGCCTCGCCGTTGACAGCAAGGGTAAGGTTTGGGCTGGTACCGACAAAGGCCCTTGCCTGTTTGACGACACGAGAAAGATTTTCAACGGATCCAACTTTGACGCCACACAAGTACGCGTGCCTCGCAATGACGGCACCGACCAATACGACTTCTTGTTTGCCGAATCCAGCGTACTCTCCATGGCGGCCTTGCAAGGCTCCGACAAAATATGGTTTGGCCTCGAATCGGGTGTCTATCTCATGTCGTTCGAAAACAAACCTAAAGAAATCCACTATTTCAACACCGGCAACAGCCCTTTGCTCGACAATGCGGTTACCACCATAGCCATCGACAAAAGCGGAGAGGTGTTTTTCGGCACAGCTAGCGGAGTCATCTCCTATCGCAGCGAATATGCCACACCCGACCCATACATCAGCGATGTGATCGCCTACCCCAACCCTGTCAGGTTAGGTTACAATGGCTTTGTGGGTATCAAAGGATTGGTTTCCAATTCGTTGGTAAGAATTACCACCGTTGACGGCGCCTTCGTCACCCAATTGATTTCGGAAGGCGGTCAAGCCACATGGGACTGCACCACCATCAACGGTGAGAAAGTGGAGCCGGGGGTCTACCTCATCTTCGTCAGCACCGAGCAAGGCACCGACAAGTTTGCCACTAAGATCCTGATCATGAACTGATGGACGACACAATCCAAGGCATCGTCCTGCAATCCATCCGCTATGGCGATACCAGCCTTATCGTGAAAGTGTTCACCCGCAGCTTCGGCCTTCGTTCCTACATGGTGAAAGGAGCGTTCAACCGTAACTCGAAAAGCCGAGCCGCGCTATTTCAAAACCTACACCTTATTAATTATGTAGAAGCCGGCAAGCCCAACAGGAGCAACTTGGGCTACATGAAAGATGTGCAGCTCTTCGCGGTTTATCAAAGCATCCCTTTCGAGATGAACAAAAGTGCCATCTTGATGTATGTCAGTGAATTGCTTTCGAAAACCTTGACGGAGCAAGAGCAAAACGACCCACTCTACGACTTCATTGCAAAGTCGCTGCTGTGGCTCGATTTGGTTCATCAAGACTATGCCAATTTCCCCTTGTTCTTCACTTTGGAACTGACGCGTTACCTTGGTTTTTATCCCAAAGCCAACCACGGGGCGGGTTATTGCTTCGACATGATGGAAGGCTCTTTTGCCCACGACCTGCCGTTACATCCTTACTACTTTATGCCAGAGAACGCACTGCTGCTGTCGCAATTGCTCAATGTAGGCATAGAAGAAGTTTGCCGCTTGCCTTTGCGCGTGAGCCAGCGTCGAGAGCTGCTCGACGGGCTCATCGTCTTCATGCGGCTTCACGCCCCCGTGATGAATGACTTCCATTCGCACGAGGTGCTGAAAACGGTTTTGGAATGATTTACTTCAAATCAATGGCCGTTTGTCCAATCAGCTTGCCGCCTTCCTCATAAACATCGATGAAATAGGTGCCGGGCATCATTTCAAAGGCGTCAGGCTTCACATAGTAGGCACGCACTGCGGTTTCCTTGCCGTCGTAGTTGACCCTCACCTTTTCGGTGAACTGCAAGGTTTCGCCGTTCGACTTGAAGGCATACTCGTCGCCTGTGCCCTTGCTGATGATGGCACGCTTGGGGTCGGCGATACGCACATAGAACAGCTTTGTACCGGGCGTAATGAGTTCGTTGGCGGCCACGGTGAAGTCAACTCTGATGCGTTCGGTGCGGCTGGCCCTATCGGTAACGCTTTCCTTTCCGCTACCTTTGAAGCGCACGGCTTGGGCACTGTAGTTGAAGAGTTTCATCGTGGTAGCCTGATTCACCTTGTTGGTCAGCTCTTCCTTTTGACGGGTGAGGCTGGTGTTTTGACGGCGTTCGTTTTGGTACTCCTCGCGGATACGCTCGTTCTCGGCAACCAACTCGCGGTTGACGGTATAGAGCGAATCCATCTGGCGCACATAGCGCTGCGAGATCTCCTGCAAGGCCACCATTTTTTTCTTGATACGGTTGTAATCCCATTGCGAATCAAGGAGTTTCTTGATTTCGACAGCATTGGCTTGAATGATACTGTCTTTCTCGGCCAGCTCATAACTTAACTCGCCATAATTCTCCTTCAACTCATTGTGCACCTTCATCAAGCTATCCACTTCGGCTTGAAAGTCCATGCGTTGCATTTCTTTTTCGGCTTCGAGGGTCGCCTTATCGCTTTTCAGTGATGAATTACGCACCATGAAGAAGACCAAGGCGATGACCAACACACCAAGGATGGCATAAAGCCACAACGGTTGATTTTTCTTTTTTTCTGTGTCCATGACTAATTTGTTTTTGTTTTTTATTTTTACTCCTATTTGTGTTTTATGCTGCAAAGATAACAATATTCCTTAATCAAACACTATTTTTTTACTTCATTTCCTCGCACGGCTCCACTTTTGCCCTTGAGATATGTACGGGGATGCTCTGCCCCACCACATCAATGTAGACAATCAGATGGCGCTTGTTGCAGATGGTCTCAAGCCGACCCACAAGACCCTTCATCGGCCCATTGATAATCCGCACCTGCTGACCTTCCTTCAAATCCTCGTTGTTCAGCAACCTGAATTCTTCGCCTCTCTCGTATTCACTGACAAACTTCTTGATGGCCAAAATCTGGTTTTCGGGAACAACGACAGCCTTTTTTTCAAAAGTAACAAATTTGATCACCCCATACACATTCAAAATTGAGATATACTCCCTTTCGCTTGAATACACGAACACATACGACCTAAACAGCGGCTCCTCCACTTTCTTTTTGCGGTCGCTCCACTTCTTGATTTGAGTAACCAAGGGCAGATAAGCCTTGAAGCCCCTATCCTCCAGCTGCGACAACACCTTCTTCTCCGACCGCGACCTAACATAGAGGGCGTGCCATTGCTTATCGTCGCAACTCGCTATGGGTGAAGGCTTTATCATACCTTAATTCTTTCCGTTCTCATTCATTCTTGCGAAGCTTTCATTTTGCCAAATTGCACTGGGAGAGCGCATGAACAACAAAGCCTCGGCGACCAGCCCAATTCCCATCAATTTGTTTTTCAATTATTTATAAGAGTCAATGCTTTCACGCCCACAACGGGAGTGATGGGCATTTTTTGCTCAAGCCTGAATTGGTATTTGCCCGGCTCTGTAATCATCAGCTGCTTGTTGATGGGCAAGGTGTAGGTATAACATCCGTCCACCTTCTCAACATTCCAATGGCCTTCTCCATCCTTCAGATTGAACTTGTATCCTTTGGCGCGATACGGGTTGTCGCTTTCATCGAAAACGGTGAAAACCAAAGAGATGTCATTGTAAGGATAATCGTCAGTGAAACTGATGCTCAAACTGAGGTCGAAAGTCGTAGGCTCGTCGATGATCATATCGTTCGTCACATAATCAAAACGCTCCCAAACGGTTTCATAGAAATTGCGTTGCAACAACTTCTTATCGTTCGCCTGTTGTCCACATCCGAGAAGGCTCAGAAAAAAAGCCAAAACCAAAAAGCGGTATCCTTTCATATTCATTTAGGTATATAAGACCGTGCAAATATATGGAAAAAGTCATTCAAGTAGCTTTTTCCCTCCTGCTTTTTGAATGAAAAGAATTTTTTTTGAAAAAACAGGCTCTTCCTCTTTCCGCCTTCAAGAAAAACTTATACCTTTGTAAACCATAAAATCATTATGAGAACGAGCAACAACGGTCTGACAAACAGAAAGATACTGGTGATGTGCATCTTCATCGCCATAGGTGCGGTGTATTTGGTCAGGTTGTTTTCGCTCCAAGTGCTCGACAAGCATTACAAGCAGTTGGCCGACAATAACGCCTTACGCTTTGTTACACAATATCCCGCCCGAGGCAAGGTGTATGACCGCAAGGGAAAACTTTTGGTGTTCAACGAGGCCGTTTACGACCTGATGGTCATTCCCAAGCAGGCCTTGAAAAGAGACACTTTGAACCCTTTCGACACAGCGACCTTCTGCCACCTTTTGGAAATCGACAAGGCTTCGTTCATCGAACGCATGAACAAGGCCAAAAAAGAGTCGTACATGAAGCCATCGCCCTTCATGACGCAGGTCTCGAAAGAGAATTACGCCCATATCGCCGAGGTGCTCTACCGCTATCCGGGGTTCTTTTTTCAGACTCGTACCGTGCGCCACTATCCCAACGCCATCGCCGCCCACACTTTGGGCGACATCGGCGAAATCAGTCCGAAGGAACTGGAGAAAGACGAGGAAAAATATTACCGCCAAGGCGACTACATCGGCAAGTCGGGCATCGAGAAGTCGTATGAGAAAGAACTGCGCGGCGTGAAAGGCATGAAAGTGATGATGGTGGATGTGCACAACCGTGAGATGGGCAGTTTCATGGACGGCGAACTCGACAAGAAACCCGTGGCCGGGAAAGACATCTACCTCGGTTTGGACTCCGAGTTGCAGGCCTATGGCGAGCGGTTGATGGTAGGCAAAATTGGCTCCATCGTGGCCGTTGAGCCTTCCACAGGGCAGATTTTGGCATTTGTCACCAGTCCCACCTACGACCCCAACCTGCTGGTGGGTCGCGAGCGTGGCAAACACTATCAGGAGCTACAAGACGACCCGATGAAGCCCCTAATCAACCGTGCCATCAGCGGCACTTATCCGCCCGGTTCCACCTTCAAGTCAGTGGTGGGACTCATTGCCATGCAGAGCGGCAGTATCACGCCCGCCACCTGTTTCCATTGCAATGGAGTCGGCTCACTGCCCATCAAATGCACCCACTCGCATGGCTCAAGCCCCAACTTCGCCAACGCCATCATGAACTCATGCAACCCCTACTTCTACGAGTCGTTCAAGGCCACCATCAACAACCCGAAGTTCGGCAACATCAAGGAGGGCTACCAGTATTGGAAGGACATGACCTACAAAATGGGGCTTGGGCATAAGTTCAACACCGACATCCCCTACGAACGCTCAGGCAACATCCCCACACGCGAGTATTATGACAAGATGTACAACGGACAATGGAACTCGGTGACCATCCGCTCTTTAGGCATAGGTCAAGGCGAAGTGCTGGTAACACCCTTGCAGCTCTGCAACATCGCCGTCTTGATTGCCAACGAAGGCTACTACTACCCGCCACACCTTATCAAATGTTTCGGCGACACCACCGCCATTCCAGAGGTGATGACCACCAAGGTGGACCCCGGCATTGACACGAAATACATCCGCGCGATGAAAAACGGCCTACGCACCGTGTTCAGCGGTCCTGCGGGTACGGCACGCCGCTTCGAGATGAAGGACATTCCCCAGTGCGGCAAGACCGGCACCGCACAAAACCCGCACGGCAACTACCACTCCAATTTCATTGCCTTTGCGCCCGACGACAACCCAAAGATTGCCCTCGCCGTCATCATCGAGAACGGCGGCTATGGCGCCACTTGGGCGGCTCCCATCGCCAGCCTGATGATCGAGAAATACATACGCGGTTACACCACACGCGAGGACTTGGAGAAACGCATGATGGAAGGCAGAATCTCATATAAGAACGAACGATGAACGAAAGGAACAGCATAATAGGAAAAATCGACTGGGTGACCATGTTCATCTACTTGGCGTTGGTGACAATCGGCTGGTTCAGTATTTTCTCGGCCAAATACGATGAGACACATCCCAGTATCTTCGACCTGTCGCAAGTGTACGGCAAACAACTCATTTGGATTGGCGCATCCCTTCTCATTGGGTTTATCATCCTCTTGTTTGACGCCAAGTTCTTCAACGCCTTCTCGCTTTGGATTTACTTTTTCTTTCTTGCCAGCTTGTTTATCGTGCTGGTTTACGGCAAAGCCACCAAAGGTGCCACCTCGTGGATTGACCTCGGTGCCGGAATCAAGTTCCAGCCTTCCGAATTTGCCAAAATGGCTACAGCATTGGCCTTGGCCAGTTATCTCGGGCGTTTGGATGTCGACCTGCAAAAGTATAGGTATCAAATCGTTGCCTCTCTTCTTATTCTCGGGCCCATGGCACTCGTACTGCTCCAAAACGACACAGGCTCGGCCATCGTGTTTGTCTCCTTCATCCTCGTGCTCTATCGCGAAGGCTTCCCGGGCACCGGTTTGGTGATGATAGCCGGCGTGGTGGCTATACTTTTGTTTGTGCTCACCCTCTTGTGGAGCGAAAGTTTCATATATATCATTTTAGGTATTCTGCTCGCCATTTCCCTTACTTACTACCTGATTACCAAAAAGAAAGGTATCGTCAAAATGCTGGCCGTCTTTGCCCTCATGTTCGTGTTCGTCTTTTCGGTCGACTATGCTTTCGACAAGGTGTTGCAGGAACACCAACGGAACCGTGTTTTGGTGTTGCTTGGCCAACTTGACGACCTACAAGGTGTGGGTTACAATGTACACCAATCGAAGATTGCTATCGGCTCGGGCGGTTTGTTGGGCAAAGGCTTCCTGCAAGGCACGCAGACCAAATACGACTTCGTTCCCGAACAACACACCGACTTCATCTTCTGCACCGTCGGCGAAGAAGGCGGTTTCAGGGGCACTGCCATTGTAATGTTGCTCTATTTGGCACTACTGATAAGGATTATTGTTTTGGCCGAGCGGCAACGGTCCACCTTCAGCCGTGTCTATGGCTATAGCATAGCGGGTATTCTCTTTGTCCATGTGGCCATCAACATCGGTATGACTATTGGCTTGGTGCCCGTCATCGGCATTCCCCTGCCCTTCTTGAGCTATGGCGGGTCGAGCATGCTGGCGTTTACTATAATGCTGGCGATTTTTGTGAAACAGGATGCAAATCGCTTGAATATCTTATAAAATCTTGTAATACAGATTCCTCATTAATCCACCATATTTCACCTCCGTTTTGGCATACACATACCCTTCGCTCGTAAAGTTACTGACACTGGGTGTATTATTTGGCGCAACGGTGGTGCAAAGCAGGTTGAAACCCCGCGCAACAGCGATGTTTTCCACCTCACGGATGAGTCTTCGTTGCAATCCCAATCCCCGATAACCGTCACGCACAAGAAACAGTTTCTGATTTGCAGATTTATACTCACCTTGCAAACCCAAGTCATGGAAATGGTCTTCTTCAATACATTGCGGCACATAGAGTATCCCAATGGCTACCAACAAATTGCCATCCCAAATGCCCAAAGTAACATTGGGTTCCTCCAAGCATGAAGCCATCATCTCGGGCGAGTTGTGGCGCAACACCGATTTGTCGGGCAAAGCGGCGTAAACAGCCTCATTGAGGTTGACAACCGACTGCAAATCGCAGGCCTTGCACTGTCTAAGTTCCATCAGTCCTCGTAAATGGAAGTGAAATCGAACCTTGTGCCATCAAAAAGGCCTTGGTCGCTGAGTTTCAGTTCAGGGATAACCAACAACGCCATGAAAGCCAAGGTCATGAAAGGCGCATAAAGCTTTGAGCCAAAGCGTTTTGCCAATGTATCGGCATACTTATAGGCGGCTACCACCTCATAGCCGTCCCCATTACTCATCAATCCAGCCACAGGCAGAGGCACTGCCGCCGTCTCGGTGCTGCAATGGGCTGTTACGCCGCCCCCATGCTCGATGAGCAGGTTGACGGCATGAAGGATGTCGCAGTCGTCGACGCCCACTGCCACAATGTTGTGACTGTCATGCGCCACGCTCGACGCCAAGGCACCACGCTGCATTCCGAAACCTTTGATAAAGGAAACCGCCGGCTTGGTCGTTTGATAGCGGTTGACGACAACCATTTTCAGAATGTCGCGCTCCACATCGCTGACCAGACCGCCATTCTCTATCTTGGGTTCGGCGATGAAACTTTTCGTAATCAACTGACCATCAATACACACAATAACCTTGATTCTTTTCCCCACATCGGCAACAAAAAGGTCGTCAAGGGTGATATTGTTCGCCTTGAAGTTGTTGGGTGTTTCAGTTTCATCATACTTGATGTTCGACACGCCGTTTTCGGCCACCAAAATACCCTTGATATAAGTTTGCTTGGCCACGGGACAGTTCAATTCGTCGACCACGATAAAGTCGGCATCGTCGCCCACTTGAAGCAAGCCTACATCAAGATGGTAGTGTCTCACAGCGTTCAAAGAGGCTGCTTTCAGCACATCCAACACATTGTAACCCAATTCAATAGAGCGGCGAACCAAGTCATTGACATGGCCTTCCGCCAATTCGTTGGGATGCTTGTCATCGGAACAGAACATCAGCTTGTCGGGATGGGTGGCCATCAACGGAATCAGGGCCCCAAAGTTTTTAGCCGCACTGCCTTCGCGGATGAGGATTTTCATGCCGAGGTCGATTTTCTCCAAGGCCTCGGCGATGGTGAAGCACTCATGGTCGGTGGAAATGCCTGCTCCCACATATTTCTGCAAGTCGCAGCCCGACAAGGCGGGGGCGTGCCCATCGACAGGCTTGCCGTATCTCTTGGCAGCAGCGATTTTTTTCAATATTTCGGGATCGTCATGGATGACACCCGGATAGTTCATCATCTCGGAAAGGTAATAGATGTCGGGCGAAGCCATCAGTTCTTCAACGGTTTTGGAATCCAACACGCAGCCTGCCGTCTCGAAAGCAGTGGCGGGCACACAACTCGGCGCGCCGAAAAAGAACTTGAAAGGCACCTTCTTTCCATTGTCAATCATGTACTTAACGCCCTCAACACCCAGCACATTGGCGATTTCGTGCGGGTCGCTAACCGTGGCCACCGTGCCGTGACAAACCGCAAGTCGGGCAAACTCGGACGGCACGAGCATGGAGCTCTCGATATGCACATGCGCGTCGACGAAGCCCGGCATAATGTATTGCGTGTTGCCCACAGGCCGTCCCTCAATCTTGGTGATTTTGCCGTTCTCAATCGTGATGGTACCCGAAAAGACCCTTCCGTGGACCAAGTCCACAATCTGTCCGCTGATAGTGAAGCTGTTGTTCATGAATGAAGAATTGAGGGTTCAAAATTATGAAAAATATCCGAAATGGATGAATGATTTCCGAATAATGGTAACCGGATTCTCAAAAATGCTTCAAATGAGAGGATCAGGAAAGGTGATTGTTGTATTTTGCATGAACATGAAACATTAATCCCTATCTTTGTCGCCAAATTATTATTGCACTATGCCACAACCCCCTCTCTATCCTGTCATTCGGCTCAACCCGGGCAAGGACGAAGCCTTGCGCCGCTTCCATCCTTGGGTGTTTTCGGGCGCCATACAAGATGCTGCCAAAGGCCTACAGGCGGGCGATACGGTCACAGTCACCGACTACGACGGCAACATCCTCGGCACAGGCTTTTGCGAGTCGGAGAGCATTGCCGTCAAGATACTCAGTTTCGACAACCGCAAAATCGACGAAAGTTTCTTTTTGGACCGCCTCAACCGTGCCTGCGAAGTGCGCAAGGCCATGGGACTCGTCGGCAACCCGAACACCAACTGCTTCCGTCTCGTCCATTCCGAAGGTGACGGATTGGCGGGGCTCATCGTCGACATCTACGGCCACACCGCCGTGGTGCAGGCCCAGACCGAAGGCATGGCCCTTCATCTGCATGAAATCGTGCACGGCCTGAAATCGATGCCCAACCTCGGCCTGCAAGCCATCTACAACAAAAGTGCCGAGGCCATGCAACGGATGGGTAAGGAAGATGCCGTTGTGAAAGACGGCTATCTGTTTGGTGGTCAACTCGATGAAGTGATTATAGAGAACGAAAGCCGTTTCCTTCCCAATTGGGAGGAAGGCCAGAAAACAGGTTTCTTCCTCGACCAACGCGAGCACCGTGAGCTAGTGCGCCGCTTCGCACAGGGCAAGACCGTGCTCAACGCCTTCGGCTACACGGGCGGCTTCTCCATCACCGCACTGAAAGGCGGCGCATGTCGCGCCATCACTGTCGACACCTCCAAGAAAGCCATCGCCTCTGCCGAGGCCAATCTTACGCTAAACGGCTATTCAAAAGAGGAAAACCCTTGTTATGTGGCCGACATGAAAGAATATGTGACACAGATACGCGAAGGCGCCTTCGACCTCATCATCCTCGACCCGCCCGCGTTCGCCAAACGGCACCAAGACAGACATCGCGGCTTGAGCGGCTACAAATTCATCAACGCGGAAGCCTTCAAGCGTATCGCCAAGGGAGGACTGCTGTTCACCTTCAGCTGCTCGCAGGCTGTCGACAAGGCCACCTTCCAAAGTATCGTTACCGCAGCGGCAATAGAGGCCAAACGCAATGTGCGTATCCTCGACCAACTTTCGCAGCCCGCCGACCACCCCATCAACATCTTCCACCCCGAAGGTGCTTATCTGAAGGGATTAATGCTGATTGTGGAATAAAAAAATCCAGCCAAGACACGGCTGAATTTCTCATTCTATTTCGTTGTTATTCAATCCGCTTCAAGAAAAAACGTTCAAAGAAAGGAATGGGCTCCGAGAAATAGTTTGTCCACGAAGCCTTGACGCGGTTGTATGACAGCTCCTCGATGACCATGTCGGCACTGGTCGCATCCGAAAACGCCGAAACAATCCACGAGGTGTTGTATATTGTAAGTATCTGATTTATGGAATCATAATCAAAGTTGCAGTTGAACTTGTTGATAAAAGCGGGGCTATCGTTCAGCAACAGCTTACCCGATCCGTCGGCGTAGAAAAACACCTCATAGCCACGGCCTGCACCCACCTCATACTGCAAGGTGTCCCATTTCTCATAGCCTGTACTATCCGTTCGGCAGCTGATGTACTGCTCACAGCCCCAATGCCCTACAAAGGGCAAATTGGCATACTTCTCTTGTTTACGGCAAGAGCATGCTACCAGCAAAACTATGGCGGCCAAGGCCAAAAAACCGATATGTAACCTCTTTTCCATAAAATTATTCGTTGCAAAGATAGGATTTAACCAAATATCGCGCCAAATTTTCTACTTTTGCTGCATAAAACCATATTTATGCGCCGCAAGTTCCAACTGTTATTGATTCTCACATTGATGGCTGTAGCCGCAAAGTCGCAAGACACACTCACCGTGATGCAGTACAACCTGCTGTATTACGGCAACTACCAAAGCGGTTTCGCCGATTGTTATGAGACCAACAACAACACGCAACGCAAAGACGAGTGTATCCGCACCATCGTGGATTATGTCAAACCCGACATTTTCACCGTCTGTGAGTTTGGTGCCACACAAACGCTGCAAAACGATTTCCTTCGCCACAACCTCAACATCAATGGGGCAAACTATTGGCAGTCCGACAATATCATCAACTATGCAGGCAGCAATATCATCAACCATATCTTCTTCGACTCGCGCAAGATGGGATTGAAGAAACATGTGGCATTACGCACAACTCCTCGCGACACCGATGTTTACGAACTCTATATGAAGACGGCGAGCTTAGCTGCCGGCGACACCATCAAACTCGTTTGCATCGTGGCCCATCCCAAGGCAGGGCAAGGCTACGAGAGCCAACGCCGTGCCCTGATGCAAATCGCCATGGACTATGTCAACCAGCACTACCCCACCGACAATGTGCTGATTATGGGCGACTTCAACATGTATAGTGCCAACGAGAGCGGTTACCGCCTGCTCACCCAGACCTACAGCAATCCCAGCGTTTGCTTTATTGACCCTGTAGCCAGCTTGGGCGGCGTGGGCGCATGGAACAACAACAGCCAGTTTGCCGCCTTCCACACGCAGTCCACAAGAAGCTATTCCGAAGAATGCTTTGCCGGCGGCGGCCTCGACGACCGCTTCGACTTCATCCTCATGGCTGATGAAATTGCGTTCAGCTACAATCATTTACGCTATGTGCAAGGCTCTTACCGTGCCGTGGGCAACGACGGGTGCCACTTCAACCAAAGTATCAACCAGAACGGCAATTCATCCGTTCCCTCCGATGTCCTCGAAGCCCTTTTTGACGGTTCAGACCACCTCCCCGTAACAATGAAAATTGCCGTGGATGCCCACTTGGGCGTAGAGGAAAGGACAGCACATGGTCTCCGAGCCTCTGTAGCACCCAACCCTGCCACCGATTACGCCAAGGTGAGTTTCTACAACACTTCACAAGGTCAAGTACAATTCGAGCTGTATTCCCTGCAAGGTCAGCTAGTGCAGCGCGAATGGGCAGAGTTTGGCGAAGGCGTACAGCAGTTCGAAATCTCACTTCAAGACTTGACGAAAGGCTTTTATCTGCTTCGTATCACACACAGCGAGGGCTGGGCACAAACGGTGAAAATGGTGAAGAACTAATTTGTGCGATTACATCAAGCATTTTTGTCTAATTTCCTTACACGCTGTTGGACAACTGTCGTTTAGGCTCAGTGATATAAGAAGTAATACGCTTCAACATTGTCAAGATAAGCACCGTCAAATCCTGCATTGATGATTTTTCTGATATACGAATTGTCATTCCCGTAAATGATGTTCTGCCAATCCTTATCCCAAAACTCAACCCAAAATTCGTCATCGTAACCTTCATACTTTTTCTTGAGCCAAAGCGGATGATGCAAGCTCCAGTCTTGTCCCCAGTAATATCGGAATTTCTCCGCTGAACCAATACTTATATATGAGATTACAAGCCTTTTCCCTCCGTTTGCCTTGGTCTTCAATTGATTAATATCAGTATTTGCAAGTTCCGTTCCGTTGAAAAACAAATCGATTAATACAAGATCAAAATTGGTGGCAGAAATCGCATTGATCATCTCCTCTTTTGAAGAAAAACCGGCTGTACTTATTAGATATAAATAGTTTTGCGCTGATGACAAAGCACCAATGTCTGTTGTGTTTACATGCGGAACACTATCGGGAATTTGCGAATAATGAAAGTTGTTTTTGGCCCTCGGAAAGCAAATAAACCTTTCGCTATAATTCCGATACAGGGCATCGGAAATATCCCTGTCGTCAGTTACATACTCAGACACCATTACTTTTTTCGTCTCCTTAAGCTGCCGCAGCATAAGCAAACGTTCATTATCCAAAGAGTAAGCACCGTTATAAAACAATTCCTCAACTCCAAAACCGTCAATGGCCGATATATATGCCAAGTTTTTCCCATCTTCTCGGTCAATGTTATTAAAAGCCAGTTCTATACCGTTTTGTGGGATAACAATAAAGTTCGGACGGAGGCTTCTTGCATAGTTGGAAATATCAACAACAAAATCCTGCATTTTTTCAGCAGCCCTGTCTGAGGGTTTTTCTTTTGAACAGCCAACCAGCGTTGCCGCCAAGACACATGCAAATATGAGGTGCTTCATTCTGTTTATGGGGACTTCTATTCTTCATCTTTTCCCGTCCTGTCTTCATACCTTGCGAAGTCCGTTGAAGTTGAACAAGACGTGAAGATACGACAGCGCAAAGTTACACATTGTTCCGTGATTCCCTAATGGTGGGTTCTATTTATTCACTTTTTGGTCATCAAAACAGACAGAACCCATTAATCTGCCGGACAACCGCTGTTTAACATTTGGTTTACAGGTGCAAAGATACGACTGTTTTATCATTTGACAATAAATTATTTGCTA
>JBHACT010000024.1:0-8437 GCA_041854745.1 Candidatus Limimorpha sp.
GGTAATTCCACCAAGTAGTATTCCTGTAGAAATATATCCGTTCTTCACCATAATCACCAATACTAAACCGTATTCTGGAATCGTAACCAGGTAACTCTGTAACCCATTCTATTGGATCCGAGGGGGCGCGACTGCTATAAAAGTCATTAATCCAGTTAAACACTTGACGTATTCTTTCGCGTGTATCCTCATTATCTTCAAAATTTCCAGTTCCATCATCCTTTTGAATGATATTAACGTTTACCCTAACTGTTTTGATGGGAGGAACATGGAGAGGATTAAGATTGTCCAAATCAGGGATGTATTGATTCATGTTTTTATAATAATCCCAAGATCCCCCATTGACCAGTTCGCAATTACCGTTTCGCATAATATAGCTAATGGAATCTTCTTCAACATGACAAGAGTATTCTTCCTGGGCTTTTAAGGACAAAATGCTACAAACCGACAAAAAGGATATGAATAACAAACGTTTCTTGACAGATTAGATTTGATATTTCTAAGACTACAATTTGACAAAGAAACCGTGGTATGTATTTGAATTTGATCGCGCCGACAAGCTGTATAAACCTGTCGGATAATGGCTGATGTCAAGGTAAGATGCCCCTTCGATGACTTTCATCTTTTCAAATTGTCTACCCAAGGCATCAAAAACATCAATAATAACAGATGGGGCTTCGGATGCGGGAAGAGTAATTTGCACATAATCTCGTGCAGGATTAGGAAATACCGTAATTGTGCAATTATCACTTCGTTCAGACAGCGAAAGATACACATAATCACAATCAACATCACCAATTTGCGCCACCACTTCATCATCATGATAACATCTTAGCGCCCCTCCTTCACAGACATCAATCAAACATAATTGTTCGGGAAAGAGGTAACCATTAACCGGACCAACCCTATCATACACTCTACATGGGACGTCGCCGTGAAATCCGTACCCCCAGGAACTTCCCGACACGTCATTGATATCAATGTAGCGAAGATTCAATCCAAACATCTCTTCTACTCCCTTTCCAACAACAACGACACTCCCGACCGAATCCGGGCAAGCCAGATATGTTTGCGGAATTTCCCATGAATCGCCTATCCCTGCACCGAAATCAAACAATTTATAGATATGTCCATTCCGAAAAACCATCACAGAATCACCTTGTTGCAAAACAAACTCGTATCCTATGACATGGTCATGATTCATTTCTTCAACATAATTGTAAACATGACGGCTTTTTGCCAGTTTTTTAAAATGGAAACCATTTATGACGGTATCCGCTTCTGAAGTTATCTTGACATATCCCTCTATCCAATTCATTTGGTAATTATAATACCATTCCGCTCCCACGGGAGCAAACTCGTGCGTCTGCGCCTTCGCCATTCCTGCCGCTGCCAGCAGCAGGAGAATAAGGACTTTGCTTCTTGATGTGTAATGTCTTTTCATGTTGGTGTTATTTTTATGGTTGGTTATCTGTGGCAAATATAAACATTTTTTTATTCCGCAAGGGGTTTTGGCGTTTTTTTTCAAAAAACGATTCTATTCTTCCGGCAAACTATTTGTCTGAAATTTTTGCTATCTTTAAAGTAGATGAGAAAATGTGGTTTACATAAAAACATGAGCTCGCGATTCATAAAATTCGTAGTTCATGATGCGTCGTATCAAATAATGTTGTATCTTTGCAGCCGCAAACGTGGAAAGATTTGATTTGATTGCAACCACAAGAAAAAATGCTAAACCAATGCTTTTTCCTTCCCTTACAGTCAACAACTTCCCGCAAATTACTATTGTTAAACAACTAATAAGCAATTTGTTATGAGTTACTATTTCACTTCAGAATCTGTCAGCGAGGGCCATCCCGACAAAGTGTGCGACCAGATTTCGGATGCCGTATTGGACGAGATTCTTCGCTATGACCCCACCTCAAAGGTGGCTTGTGAAACCTTGGTTACCACCGGTTTGGTGGTCGTTGCGGGCGAAATCCGCACCAACGCATACGTCGAGATTCAAGACGTGGCGCGCCGTGTCATCGACCACATCGGCTACAACAAGTCGGAGTACCAATTTGACGCCCAGTCGTGCGGTGTGCTCTCCGCCCTCCACGGACAGTCGAATGACATTTTCCAAGGCGTGGGGCGCGACAACCCTGAAAACCAAGGCGCTGGCGACCAAGGCATGATGTTCGGTTTTGCCTGCAAGGAAACGGAAAACTACATGCCGCTCACCATTGACTTGTCGCACCGCCTGCTGCTTGAGTTGGCTGCCATCCGCCGCGAAGGCAAAAAGATGACCTACCTCCGTCCCGATGCCAAATCGCAAGTAACGGTGGAATACGGCGAAGGATGGAAACCATTGCGCATCGACACAATCGTTGTCAGCACACAACACGATGAGTTCGCCGACGACGAAACCATGCAAAAGAAAATTGAAGCCGATGTGCGCAATATCCTCATCCCAAGAGTGAAGAAGCAGTTGCCCGCACGCCTGAAGAAACTCTTTGGTGACGACACGAAGCTCTATGTGAACCCGACGGGCAAGTTCGTCATCGGCGGTCCCCACGGCGACTCAGGCTTGACAGGCCGCAAAATCATCGTCGATACCTACGGCGGTCGCGGTGCCCACGGCGGCGGTGCCTTCTCGGGCAAGGACAGCTCGAAGGTGGACCGTTCGGCTGCCTACGCCGCCCGCCACATCGCCAAAAATCTTGTGGCTGCCGGCATTTGCGACCAAGCCTTGGTGCAGATTGCCTACGCCATCGGCAAGGCCGAACCGGTGGGCTTCTACATCAACACCGACGGCACTTCGCACGTCAAGATGAGCGATGCCGAAATCGCCCTCAAAGTAAAGAGTCTGGTTGATTTAAGGCCTTACTTCATCGTAAAGCGCTTCGGCCTTACCAACCCCATCTTCGAGGAGACGGCTTCCTACGGCCACTTTGGTCGCCAACCCGAAACCCGCAAGGTGGAAGTGTATTACGAAGACGAAGATACCTTCCGCGAAGGTGATAAGATATACAAAAATGTGGAGTTTTTCGCTTGGGAGAAACTCGACCTCATGGACGACATGAAGAAAGCCTTCGGGTGCTGATTCATGCCGACAACAACTAAAAACGCCTGCGGGAGCATTCCCACAGGCGTTTTTACTGTCAATATGGGCTGGGCTTACTCATCCACCTCTTCAATGTCGGTCTGCGACATCATGAACGTGGCCATGATTTCTTCGGGTGTCATGCCTAAGAACTCAATTGATTTTTGGGCATCGTCAACAAGTTTGCTGTCAGGATAATCGTCAATCAGCTTCCGGTAGGCAACATGGGCCTTGGCCGTGTCATTGAGCTGTTCGTCATAGACATACGAGCCCAACAGGAAAAGACCCAACGGAGCCCATTCCGACCGAGGGTACTGTTCCAACAGCTGGTCGCCAATCTTAATGCTTCTTTCGGCATTTTTCATCAGCACATTGATTTCCATGGCATGGTAAAGCCATTGTGCCGCAGTGGAGTCCTCCGGATGTTGCTTGACGAACTCACAGTATTTCTCCGCCACTTGGGGTGCCACGGCCTCGTTCAGCGTGTGGTCGTCATTGAACAAAGTGGCTTCGGCCGCTTTCAGGTCTTCTTGCGTAATCTGTTTTCCGCCGCAGGCAGCCAAGACGAATGCCAGCAGAGCGAAAGTCATCAGTTTCAGTGTTTTTCTCATCATATTCTGTTTTTATCTGTGTTTCTTCTTGCGCGGAAAAATCATGCGGTAATCGGCATCGCATCTGCCTTCGGAGATGGCACGCAACTTGCTTTGCAGCAATGTCTTGCGCAGCGGTGCGATACGGTCAACATGGACATGGCCTTCCAAGTGGTCGTATTCGTGTTGGATGATACGCGACCGAATGCCTTCAAACACATCCTCATGCTCCTGAAAGTTCTCGTCAAGGTATTTGATACGGATTTTGTCCTTGCGGACCACCTCCTCGTAAATATTGGGCAGGCTCAAACAGCCTTCCTTAAAGGAGACATCGTCACCAAATGCTTCTATAAGCTCGGCATTGATGAAAACCTGCCTGAAGCCTTTCCCCTCGGGATAATCGGGATAGAAGGGATTGCCGTCGACAATGAACAGGCGGATGGACTTGTTGACCTGTGGAGCGGCCAAGCCGACTCCCTCGGAATGCGCCAAAGTCTCCCACATGTCGGCCAACAGTTTTTCGAGGTCGGGATAGTCGGAGGCGATGGGTTGGGCTACGGCTTTCAAGGTGGGATGACCGTATGCTACTATGGGCAGTATCATTAGTGTTTACGATTTATTGATTCCATATAAGATTGGAGGATGATGGTGGCGGCAATGGTGTCGACAAGTTCCTTGTCCTGCCGTTTCGACTTGCTCAGTCCCGCGTCAATCATGGTTTGGTGCGCCATCACCGAGGTGAAGCGTTCGTCGTAGCGCACGATTTTCATGTCGGGCAGCAACTTTTTGAGACAGTTGACGATGGGCTCGATGTATTTGGAGCAGTCGGAAGGGTTGTTTTTCATATCCTTGGGCTCGCCGATGACGATTTGTTCCACTGCTTCTTGTTGAACATAGTTCATCACAAAGTCGGCGAGCTTGTGCGACTCCACCGTCGTCAGCCCGTTGGCGATGATTTGCAAAGGGTCGGTAACGGCAATGCCGCTGCGCTTGCGCCCCAAGTCGATAGCCATTATCCTTGCCATATCCTTCAAATTGAGGTGCAAAAATACACATTTTTCCCCTTTCAGACAATAATGGTCGTTTTTTCTTGGGATTTTGAGGGCATGGATACGCCCGCCAATTGGCCGGGATGCCTCCCGATGAAATCAGGAAGGAATCCATGCACGGTATGTGTAGGAAAGCACCAAGCAAAAAAGAGGCCCTTTCGAACCTCTTTTCTTTTCAGGGTGGGAGATGGGATTCGAACCCACGACCCACGGAACCACAATCCGGTACTCTAACCAACTGAGCTACACCCACCATCTGATTTGAGGCTGCAAAAATACAACAATTTTCCGAATTGACCATGATTTTGGAGACAAATTTTTTATTTTTTTATTTTTCGCTCAAAATCAGGGGCGATTTATGTATTTTTGACGGCTCAAACAGAGAGAGTGAATGAACGGCAAGATGAAACAAGACCAGTCGCCCAAAGCCATAGCTTGGAAGCGTTTCCGCAGCAACAAACTCGGAATGGTTTCCGTCGGCTTCGTCCTTTTATGGGCTTTGATGGCCGTCTTCGCTTACCTTGTCATTCCCGACAAAACCCCCAACGCCAATCGGCAAATTCTCGAAATCAGCACGAAAAAGCCCGGATTTGAGGTTGACATGCTGATGGTTCCCAAAGGGAACCCCAACCCGAAGACGCCTTTCTTCCAATTGTTGCTCAACGGCCGTCCCGACGACTGTATCTACCTGCCTTTCGACAGTATCAGCATCAATGCGAACCAAACCGCGGTGTATTTGTATCAAAGCGAAGATGGCCTTAGTGTAAGAACAGAAATCATTGACAATCAGGAACTCACAAAGAAAGTTTTTGCTTCTGCCAGCGAAGCCGACCGCTACATCCGTTCGCACTGTGTGAAACACCGCAAGTTTCTATTGGGCACCGACCAATTTGGCCGCGACTTCCTAAGCCGCTTGGTGTTGGGCAGCCGCATCAGCTTGATGGTAGGCTTCATCGCCGTGCTGCTCAGCCTGATGATTGGCATCGTGATGGGTAGTTTGGGTGGCTTTTTCAGGGGCAAGGTCGATGATGCGGTGGTGTGGTTCATCAATGTGGTGTGGTCCGTCCCTACCCTGCTTTTGGTCATCGCCATCACCTTCGCCTTGGGCAAGGGTATCGCACAGGTGTTCATCGCCGTGGGCCTGACGATGTGGGTAGAGGTGGCGCGTATCGTGCGAGGACAAATCCTATCCATACGCGAGACCACTTTCGTAGAAGCGGGCAAAGCGTTAGGATTCAGGAATTTGCGCATTATCTTCAAACATATTTTGCCCAACATTCTCAACCCCATCATCGTAGTGTCGGCGGCCAATTTTGCCTCAGCCATCCTGCTTGAGGCAGGCCTGAGTTTCTTGGGTATCGGCGTGCAGCCTCCCATGCCTTCTTGGGGAAGCATGATCAAGGAGAACTACGCCTTCATCATTTTGGACGCGGCTTATCTGGCCATCCTGCCGGGTATTGCCATCATGCTGCTCGTGTTGGCCTTCATGCTCATTGGCAACGCGCTGCGCGAGGCCTTGGATGTGAAGAATTGACACGGGGCTGAGAGACTACGGGGCGGTGAGACGAGCAAATCCCGTAATGCTAAACCGAATACAAAAACTGAAATAAAAAGAATTGATTTTTTCGTAGAGCAAATACGGATTAATTATTTGGCTTGTTGGTTTTAATTACTTTTTTCACATAAAAAACTCCTTCTTTATTTTTAATTCGGACAAAGTAAAGTCCTGCATCAAACATGGAAGTGTCAAGACTAATAAACCCTTTGCCTTCAATGGAGAACATCTTTTTTCCTGTTCCGTTAAAAACCTCAACTAAATTGGCATCTTCCGCATGAATGTTAAGTTGATTCTCGATAGGATTAGGGAAGACAACCGACTCGCCAGCCAATATGATTTCAAATGTGGACCAAGGATATACCACATCTGGAGTTCCAGTTTTATAAACCATCCCATTAGTTGCAGCAATATAATTTATGGTATCAACTCCATCAATGGAGAGCAGTGTATTGCGCCAATTAATGCCATCAGAATGATACGACCAAATATTTCCTCCATCTTCCGTGGTGAACGCAACAGAATAAACATGTCCACCCATATCAGTCCAAGATGAAACGAAACAACCGTTTTGATTTGTGGTGAACTTGTAGTCCGTACTTGGAACTACCGTCCCTTCCCATAGCCAAATATCATCGTTTGGATTAGCCGTGTATGTTGAAAGCATTACTGTTTCAAATCCATCATATGTGTCAACTCTATTGTATACCTCCCCATAAGCTCCAAATATGGAAAGGCTGTCCTTGCTAGTAAAATCCAAAGCCAAAATGCCATTAAACCATCCGCATGTATAAACACCCATCCAAGTCTCGCCAAAATCTGTTGATTTGAAAATATAACCATTCCCATCAACCACATAACCAACATTGTCGTCAAAATAGATATGGGAACCTCTCGCAGAAGGTACAGTGCGGAATGCCAAACCTCCGTCCGAACTTTTTCTTGTTCCTGCATACGAAGAGAGAAACAATGCGGTTGTGTCAAGGCAATATAACCCAGTCGCATATACACTTGCAGGAAAATCCAATAAAGGATCACCCATTTCTAACCATGTCTCACCCCCATTAGTCGTCTTTAACAATTGCCTATTTTGATAAGTAATAACACCATTATCGATAACCGCAACATGTCCGTATGAATATCCTGTTTGTTCATCGGCAAACGCAATTAGTTTTATATCAAAGTCCGGGTATTCATATTGTTTTTCCCAACTTTCCCCTCCGTCTGTGGTCTTCAATATTATCCCATTTTGTCCGCAAACAAAAACCGTATTAGTGTCGATACAGCAGACATCATAAAGGTCTTCTGTAACTCCCGTTTGGAGTTCTTTCCATTGTTGCGCCTTCGCCATTCCCGCCGCCATCAGCAGCAGGAGAATAAGGACTTTGCTTCTTGATGTGTAATGTCTTTTCATGTTGGTGTTGTTTTTATGGGCTGAATTCAAGTTGCAAATGCAACTTCGTTAGTAATTAGTTTAATGTCGGGAGCAAAGTTAGTAATAAAATATTCAAGCGGAGACAAATATCCGATTTTTTTTCTTGGTCGATTGTTCAACTTGTTCTGAATCAGTTTGATATATTCATTGGATAAATTCTCAAAAGACGAACCTTTTGGGATATATTGCCTGATGAGACCATTCATGTTCTCGTTGGAGCCGCGCTTCCACGAGTGATATGGATGTGCGAAATAGAAGTTTGCGTTGAGTGCCTCGGCAATTTCCTGATGGGCGGCAAACTCTTTCCCGTTGTCGGCTGTGATGGTATGGATGAGCCCTTCCCATGGGGCCAGTTCTCTAACAGCTGCTTCTTTCAGAGGCTCGCTCTCCTTTCCTGATAGCTTTGATAACCAACACATTCCTGTCGTCCTATCGTTGATCGTCAATATGGCACCCTGGTGGTTGCGACCTATCATAGTGTCGAACTCGAGGTCGCCAAAACGGATCCTCCGGTTCACTATCACGGGCAGTTCGGGATTTCCTGTATCACATATCTTTTCGTATTCGTTAGCATAATTTACTTTAGGTGGGTTCTATTTATTCACTTTTTGGTCATCAAAACAGACAGAACCCATTAATCTGCCGGACAACCGCTGTTTAACATTTGGTTTACAGGTGCAAAGATACGACTGTTTTATCATTTGACAATAAATTATTTGCTAC
>JBHACT010000025.1:0-36891 GCA_041854745.1 Candidatus Limimorpha sp.
AAATGATTCAGAACAAGTTAAACAACAGACCAAGAAAAAAACTCGGATTTTTGACACCCATCGAATACTTTTTCGCTAACTTTGCAAAATCAAACCAATGTTTAATCAAAAAAGTTGCATTTGTAACTTGAATTCAGCTTGGGTTGTGGGGCAATTGTATGGGGCTTTTTATGGTGGTTGTAATCAAAGATAGGGCTGCCACGGTTGACGGATAGGGCTGCCACGGTTAACAGATAGGGCTGCCACATTGTGACAGCCCTACATTGCCATACTGTGACAGCCCTACATTGCCATGATGTGACAGCCGCATAGGGTTTCCCGTCATGCGGCTGTCGTGGTACGACAGTCCTACGAAACCGAAACCGATTTTTATTCTTTATTTTTGAACATTATCGGTATCTGATAACTCACCCTTACGGGTTTTCCGTCTTGCATTCCGGGTTCCCACTTCGGCATATTCTTCACTACACGCATTGCCTCCTCATCGCAGCCGCCGCCAATGCCTTTCAGCAATTTCACTTCGTCTATGCTGCCGTCTTTCTCGACGACAAAACTGATGAATACACGACCTTGTATGTTCTTGTCTTGTGCCTCCTGCGGATATTTGATGTTGCTGATAATATGCTCCATCAAAGCATTTTCGCCGCCGGGGAAACGCGGCATTTCTTCCACGATCGTAAAAACACCGTTTTTGTTGGGCTTCATGTCGACAGCTTTAGTGGATTTGTCGGTTTTCTGCTTTTTATCCGCAGGTTTGTCTCCTTTAAGTTTGAATAATACAGGCAACTGGTAAGACACCCTTACGGGTTTTCCGTCTTGCATTCCGGGTTCCCACTTCGGCATATTCTTCACTACACGCATTGCCTCCTCATCGCAGCCGCCGCCAATGCCTCTCTGCAATTTCACTTCGCCTATGCTGCCGTCTTTCTCGACGACAAAACTGACGAATACACGACCTTGTATGTCCTTGTCTTGTGCCTCCTGCGGATATTTGATGTTGCTGCCAATATACTCCATCAAAGCATTCTCGCCGCCGGGGAACTTGGGCACTTGCTGTACGATTTGGAAAATGCTGTCGTTGTTTTTGTGTTCCACTTTCATATCCTCAATGGAAGAAAGAATGATTTTGAACTTCTCTGACGAAATGCTGAAAGGATCGATACTGTAACTCGCAATGTCGCCTTTATTTTCCATCGCTGTGATGTTAAAATCGCTAGTAGGCGTACCATCCGCATTATGTGAGGTAACGGTGATTTTCTTGCGAGGCTCGCCCGAAATTGGGTCGGTGGCGGGCGAGGTCTTGATTTGGAGATACGCCCCAGAGCCGTCGCTATCGTAAATCACCGTATCGTTAATGGTCGTTGGGTTGCCGTTGTCGTCGAAAAGCGTAAACTGAATTTTCAAAGTGTCCACGGTTTTCTTTTCCTGTGCCGCCACTTTCGTGTTGGCAATCAGCAGCATAATTAATACCGGCAATGTCGCCAAGAGTCTCCACCAGAGCCCCTTGGCCTTTTCATTTTTTGTGATCATTTTGATTCTTTTTTTAGTGAGTATTAAACTGAAATTATTACTCATTCCGCTGAAATCGGCAGCCGTGCACTGCTGCAAAATCAACATCATGTAGTTTTTCTTGTCAACGCCGGTCGCCACCACATCGCGGTCGGCTTGGTATTCATGGAGGCTTTGTAGTTCCTTTTTGTATCTGTAAATGAATGGATTAAACCACTGCAATACCATCATCACCTCGGTGAAGAGGATGTCCCACGAATGGTGGTGGCTGATGTGGCTCAACTCGTGTCTCACAATGTCGGGCGAAACTTCCTTATTCGGGAAAAAAGCATAGCGCAGGAAGGAGAAAGACCCTTGCTCGCGAGCCGTGAAGATGGCCGTGTAGCCCTCGCGTTTTTCCTTGGGTGAGCGGGCAATCATAATGGTGAGCCTCCCGATTTTGATGAGGAAAAGTAGCGTCATCACGCCGACACCTATTAAGTAAATGCCAATGAGAACCTGCCACAAGCTGAAATGTGGCTGTGAGTCCGTTTCCACCACGACCTCGGGCAGTGCCAAGGGTCTTTCCGTGACTGTGATTTCGTTCAGCAGGAAACTGTTGAACAGGTTTTGTTTCAAGGCAGCCACTTGCGGCGAACTCATGCCTATCAATGGGCTAATCAGCGGCAGGGCTAAGGAAAACAGCATTGCCGTAAGTAGGAATAAACGGTTGAATTTGAGCCGGTTGCTGTTGATGAACAGCAAGCGATAGGCCATCCAGAGCAACACGATACCTCCTGCAACAGGCAACAGGTGACCGATGATGAGTTGCTGTGCGTTCATGGCTTATTTCCTTTCTTCGGTTATGGCCTCGTCGATTACTTTGCGCAATGCTTCCAGCTCTTCAAGGCTGAAATTCTCCTTTTTGGCGAAGGCTGACACGAGGTCGAGATAGGAGTTGTTGAAATACCGTTCCACCACGCTGCCGAGGAAGCGTTTCGAGTATTCCTCCTTGCTGATGGTGGTCGTGTAGCGGTTGGCGCGACAAAAGGTCTCGTGCGTAACGAAGCCTTTGTTTTCCAGAATTTTGATGACCGTCAGCACGGTGTTGTAGGCGGGTTTGGGCTCGGGGAAAGCGGTCATGATTTCGTTGGCAAAACCTTCACCAATTTTCCACAGCACTTGCATTACTTGTTCTTCTGATTTTGTTAATTCTTTCATTTTCAATCCTTTCTTTCTTTAATATACTATTCTTTTTGATTTGTTGGCATTTTTGAGCTGTACGGTTTCCTGAAAGCTCAGATGGTAACTGTTGTCGCGCACGACGAGGATTTCCATCTCCGGTTTTTCGACCAATTCCCACGGGAAACGCTCGATGAGATTGTGCTCGCAGTCGAATTCCAGCAGGGCCTTCATCTTCGACAGGTCGGGCAATTCCAGCAGATGGTTGTAGCCCACGCTGAGCCGTTCGATGGAATCCATTTCCACAATCCATGTGGGCAGGAAATGCAACTCGTTGTGGTGGATGTAGAGATACTTTAGGCGTTTTAGGTTGCGCACTGTGTCGGGAATCATTTCAATCTTGTTGTACGAAATGAACAATTGCTGTAAGTTCTCCATATTTCCCACAAAATCAGGGATTTCTGCGATTCGGTTCTTGTAAAAGTCGAGGTGTATCAGGTTCTTGAAATCGGTCAACACTTCGGGAATGTTTTCAAAGTCGTTTTCATAAAAGATGAGGCTTTTCATCTGGTTGAGTTTTGCAAACGACTTGGGCAGCGAATGGAGGTCGTTTTTGGCCAGATTGAGGTTCTCGCAATGCAAGCGTCCCACATTGCGCGGCAGTCGGTTGATGTGGTTGCCTGCCAACAAAATTCCTTTGACTTTAGCGAGGCGACGGATATCCGATCGCCGCAACTGCAACTGATTGAAATTCAGGTTGATCTCTTCCAAACTATCCAATTGTAGCAACCAACTCGGTATGTGTTTGATGCGATTTCCTTCCAAATTCAGATTTTTCAGGTGCTTACAATTTTTGATGGCAGTAGGAATGTGGTCAAGATTGTTTTCGGCCAGCGAAAGCGTTTCTATCAGGTTGTCTTTTTGGATGTCGAGGTCCTGAATGCCGGCGCGATCAAGGATGACATATTGTTCAGTGTCGGAAATTTTCGTGGCAAATCGTGCCGGGTGAGTTGCACACGAGGCCAACAGCCCAACCGACAATGCCCATATTAATATGTTGCAGGTTTTCTTCATTATAAGGAACTGTTTCTTTTCCATACTTCAACGCTGCAAATATAGCGAATATTTTATTTATACAACTATTATTTTAGTTATTTAGTAAATCTTTTTGATTATAAAAATTTAAGTACCTGATTTTCAGTCTATTTCAAGAACAAAAATTTTGAATATTTTTTTGATGGTGAGCAAAAAGGTAGTTTTTTTCGAAAAAATGCGCCCGTTTGCTTAAAATGTTGTATTTTTGCAGCTGCAATTGAGAGGCCACTTTAGCTCAGTTGGTAGAGCAACGCATTCGTAATGCGTAGGTCGTTGGTTCGAGTCCGACATGTGGCTCACACTTAAATAAAAGAGTTCCATTGGAACTCTTTTTTTGTGTATTTTTGCGGTTCATTCTATTTTGGATATGTCTGCACCCAACAAATTGATAGAAAAAATTGAAGGCTTCACGCGGAAGTACTACCTTAACCGGTTGATTCAAGGCGTGTTGGTGGGTGCCGTGCTGTGGATTGTATTCTACCTGCTCATCAACGGGCTGGAGTATTTCTCGTGGTTCCCGCCTAAGGGTCGTTTTGTCTTGTTACTGTTTTTATTGGCGGGCAGCACCTTTGTTTTGGTGTATCATTTCCTTATCCCACTCGTCAACCTCATCCGTTTCCGAAAGAAGATGTCGGTGGAACAGGCCTCCGTGCTCATCGGCAGGTTTTTCCCTGAAATAAAGGACAAACTACTGAATACCATACAGTTGAGTAGCCAGATGGATAATGGTGCCGACAATGCACTTTTGGTAGCCACCATCGCGCAGCGTAGCGCCCGCCTCTCCCCAATCCGCTTTTCTGACGCTGTCGATTTGCGCAGCAACCTGAAATATTTCGGTGTCTTTTTCGGTACACTCCTCTTATTAATAGCGTTGATGGTGTTTTTGCCGTCGTTTGCCGTGCAACCCACACAGCGTATCGTCAACTACGAGCAGCAATTTGAGAAACCACTTCCCTATCAAGTTGAGATTGAACAAGATAAAATGGAGACGACCCAAGGTAAGGAGGTAAAATTCAACATTCGTGTTACCGGCGACCGCATTCCTGACGCATTCTATGTGAAGAGCGATTTGGGACAACAACTGATGACCAAAGTCTCGGTCAACGAATTCAGTTACACCTTCAAGAACATGTACAACGACTTGACATTTAATGTGATTGGCGGCGAATACACCAGCCGTCCACTGCACATCACGGTGCGCCCCAACCCTACCCTGCTCACCTATCGCTGTGCGCTGCGATATCCGGCGTATATTCGCCGTACCAATGAAACCTTGGAGGCCAAAACGAGACTTATCGTTCCGCAAGGCACCCAGCTCATCTTCAACTTCACGACCCGCGACACAGAACAGATGACGGTCACCCGCGACTCCTTGGCCACAAGCCTAACTTCTACCGATGATTTGTTTGAATATCAATTTATTGCGGCACAATCCACAAGGTTCGCAGTTCAGGTACAGAACAAATGGAATCAAAGCATCGAACCTCTTCCCTTCTCTGTTGATGTGTTGCCCGACGCCTATCCCGACATCCGCGTGGAGTCGTTCGATGAGCAGCTCTCTACCGATGTGTATTTTTCGGGTCTCGTCACCGATGACTATGGCTTCAGCAAGTTGACCTTCAACTGCATGATCAAGGAGCCTATCGAGAAAAGCATCGTTAAGACTGTGCCTTTGGATTTGAACCAGACCCGTTCTTCCTTCTTCTACCAATTTAACATGGACAGCCTTGGCATTAAGCCGGGGCAAAGCATGGAGGTCTATTTCGTGGTTTGGGACAACGACGGTTTCCATGGCCCAAAATCGAAGCGTTCTGAGACCTTCACATATTTCAAGCCTTCCGAGTCCGCTTTGGACAGTATCGCTAACCAGCAGTCCGAAGACATTATGGAACGGCTTTCCGAGAAGTCGCAAGAAGCCGACAAACTTCAGGCCGAGATTGAGAAAATGCTGCAGGATCTCATCCAGAAGAAGCATTTGGATTGGTCCGACAAGGAAAAAATGAAAGACCTTTTGGAGAAGCAGCAACAGATTCAGGATGAATGGAATAAACTTCAGGATGAACAGGAAAAGTTGTCGGACTTCATGAAGGAACACAACATTGCCAACGAAGACCTCATCAAGAAGCAGGAACAGATTAACAAGCTTTTCGACGAGGTGATACCTGAGGAACTCCGAAAGATGATGGAAGAGTTCGACAAACTCCTTGAGGATATGCCCCGTGAGCAGATGCAGCAAATGATGCAGAACATCAAGAAAAACAACCAATCTATGCAGGAACTGCTTGAGCGCAATCTCTCGCTTTTGGAACAACTCAAGATGGAGAAAGACTTCAATGACTTGGCCAATAAATTGGATAAACTTGGCGATGAATTGAGTCAGCAAAATGCTGAAAATCAGAATAAAGCAGGGGAGGAGACCGACCAAAAATCGGCTGAAACGGCCAAGGAGGAGTTCGAAAAGATGATGGACGAATTTGACAGGCTGTTGGAGAAAAATGAGATGCTCAACGATCCTTTTAATATGCAAAAGGACGAGGAAATGCAAGAAAGCATCGACCAAGACCTGCAAGATGCCATGCAGAGCGAGCAAAACGACCTACAGCAACAATCGCAGCAAAAGAAACAGAGTGCGGGTCAAAAAATGCAGCAGATGGCGAACCAGATGATGATGCAAATGCAGATGCAAGGCATGGAGCAAATGGCCGAAGACGCTCATTTGCTGCGTATTTTGCTCGAAAATGTGGTACACGCATCGCATGAACAGGAAAGACTGATGACGGAAATTGGAAGCATGCGCTCCGATGACCCTTCATTGGTCGAAAAAATCATCCATCAGAAGGAAGTGGCTGACAATTTCGGTATGGTTCGCGACTCGTTACGCATGATGGCCAAGCGCCAGCCCATGATACAGAATTTTGTGTTTGATGAGCTTCATACCATTGAGAGTCAAACCGAAAATGCAATGAAATATGTTAGTGAGTTAAAGCTCTCACAAGCTGTGCGTCACCAGCAGACTGCCATGATGTCGATGAACAACTTGGCGTTGATGTTGGCTGAGTCGTTGGAGAATATGGAGAACAGTATGGAATCGATGGGCATGCCGATGCAAAGTTGCCAGTCGAAACCCGGCAGTCAGGGAAAACAAAGTATGAAGAAAATGGAACAGTTGCAGCAACAGTTGAGCCAGCAACTTGAAAAAATGCAGCAACAAATGCAGCAGTCAGGGCAGCAAATGCCCAGTTCCATGAGCGAGGAGTTTGCACGCATGGCTGCCGAGCAGGAGATGTTGCGCCAAGGAATGCAACAGTTGCTCAACGACATGAAGGAAAACGGACAAATTGGTGACGATGGCCTCAACGAAATCATCAAGGACATGGAGAAGTTGGAAGAGGAATTGGTGAACAAAAATATCAACCGTCAGATGATTGAGCGCAGCCGACGCATTGAATCGAGAATGTTGGAGTCGCAGAAAGCACAGGAGAAGCGCGAACAAGAGGAAAAACGCAAGTCGAACGAGTTTAAGGGAGCACAGTTCGATCGTCAAATCGACGAACTCCTATACAAGGAAACGCTTAAGAAGAACCAAGAGTTCCTGAGGACCACTCCGATTGAGTATGCCCCCTATTATAAGGACAAAATCAATGCCTATTACCTGAAGAAAAACACATACTAAGATGATTCGATTCAGTACATTGGATGTTATTATGCCAGCCATCGACCCAACGAAGGTCAAGGCTTGGATTGTTGGGGTTGCCGAACAGCATGGCAAAAGGGTAGGGGAGTTGTACTACTATTTTTGTAGTGACGAGAAATTATTGGAAATCAACAGAGAGCGACTTGGTCACGACTTCTACACCGACATTGTAACCTTCCCTTTGACTGATTGTGAGGCTGTACTTTCGAGTGAATTTTGTATCAGTGTGGATCGTATTAAAGAGAATGCCGAAACCTTTGGTCGCAGTTTTGAGAGCGAGTTGCACCGTGTTATCATTCATGGAGTGTTGCACCTGATAGGCTATGACGACTACACCGAAGAAGAGGAGAAGGAGATGCGTAAATTGGAGGAAGAGGCGTTGGAGTTATTACAACCAAACGGCGAATAGGCCCTGTGAAAAAAAGAGTTTTGTTTTTTAAAATATTGAATATCAATAAGATATGATGATTGTTTCCCGTGAAACACCGAAATAAAGATGTATTTTGAACCCTATGATATCATTGTTGTGGGTGCCGGTCATGCAGGATGTGAGGCGGCGGCAGCTGCGGCCAATATGGGTTGCAGGGTGTTGCTCGTCAGCATGGACTTGCGCTTGATGGCTTCCATGTCGTGCAATCCTGCTATGGGCGGTATCGCCAAAGGACAAATTGTGCGCGAAATTGATGCTTTGGGCGGCTATTCTGGCATTGTCAGCGACCGCACCATGATCCAGTTCAGGATGCTCAACAAATCGAAAGGTCCCGCCATGTGGAGCCCGCGTTGCCAAAGTGATAAGATGATGTTCTCTGCTGAATGGCGCAGTATGTTGGAGAAGACGCCCAATGTCGATTTCTGGCAAGACACCATAACTGGACTTCTTGTCGCTGGCGACCGAGTAACTGGAGTTACAACGGCAATGGGAGGGTTTATTGAAAGTAAGGCTGTCATCCTCACCAACGGTACCTTCTTGAATGGCTTGATTCACATCGGCGAGCGAAATTTCCCCGGAGGTAGGATGGGAGAAGTGGCCTGCCATGGCATTTCCGAACAACTGAAGGAATTGGGCTTTGAAGTCAAACGCCTGAAGACGGGAACCCCGGTTCGTATCGACGGAAGAACCATCGATTTCAGCAAACTCATCGAACAAAAAGGCGATGATGAGGTGGTCGGTTTTTCCTACACTGAGCCGTTCAGAATTGCCAAGCAAAGGAGCTGTTGGATAACGCATACTTCTTCGAAGGTGCACGATGTTCTGCGAAAGGGCTTCAAATACTCACCGATGTTCAACGGGAGAATCCAAGGTGTGGGCCCAAGATATTGTCCCAGTATTGAAGATAAGATAGATCGTTTTGCGACCAAGGATTCCCATCAACTCTTCGTTGAACCCGAAGGTTGGACTACGGAAGAATACTATCTCAACGGCTTCAGCTCATCCTTGCCGGATTATATCCAATACGAGGCCTTAAGACAAATCGAAGGATTTGAGAACGCTAAGATTTTCCGTCCGGGGTACGCTATTGAATACGACTATTTTCCGCCTGAGCAGTTACATCATTCCCTGGAAACACGGCTTATGCACGGGCTGTATTTCGCGGGACAAATCAATGGAACGACGGGGTATGAAGAGGCGGCTTGCCAAGGTCTCATGGCGGGAATTAACGCCAGTTTGGCACTGAGGGACGACAAACCTTTGGTGTTGTCGCGATATGAAGCTTATATTGGTGTTCTTATCGATGACCTCATCACCAAGGGCGTTGATGAACCCTACAGAATGTTTACGAGTAGGGCAGAGCACCGGATTCTACTGCGCCAAGACAATGCGGATGCGCGTTTGACTGAAATGTCTTACCAAATTGGGTTGGCCAAGGAAGACCGATACCTGAAGTATCAGGAAAAACGCCAAAAAGTGGAAGAAATCAAACGCTTCCTAAATGAGAACAATGTCTTCCCCGATGAAATCAATGGCTTGCTGGAGCAAAAAGAAAGCACAAGGATTGAACAAAAAATGAAAATGTCCAATCTGTTGTTGCGTCCACAAATCAATTTGTCGGAAATGATAGACACCGTTTCTTCGTTGGGTCGTTTTAAGAATCAAGACAGATTCATCAAAGAATGCCTCGAAGAAGCTGAAATTCAAATCAAGTATGACAGTTATATCGAGAAAGAAGGCGAACTTGCTGATAAGCTCAGACGATTGGAGAATGTGAAAATGCCGAAGGACTTCGATTTCCATAGCATCCAGTCTTTGTCATACGAATCACGAGAAAAACTGAACAGATACCAACCTGAGACCTTGGGGCAAGCCTCGAGAATCAGTGGGATTTCACCGGCAGATATCAATGTATTGGCCATATTCTTAGGAAGATAGCACAATTGTTTCACATGAAACACAAATAATATGATGAATAACAAATGTCCATGGTGCGGCTCCGGAAAAGCACTGATCCATCTTTGGCTGAGGGATGAGTTTCTGACCAAAGAAGACTTTCATATTTGTGAATGTCTGAATTGTGGCTTACTCTATACCATGCCTCGACCGGGTAAAGAAAAAATAGGTGACTATTATAAATCAGACGAGTATTTTAGCCATAGCGAAAACAAAAAGGGCTTTATTCCGAGGGTTTATGAAACCGTAAAAAAGGTCAATCTTAAGCATAAATATCAAATGGCCACCCAAGGCTTGGCCGTTGGAAAAATACTGGATATTGGTTGTGGCGTGGGTGATTTTTTGCATACGGCCGAGTTGCACGGTTGGTCGTGTACGGGTGTTGAACCTTCGGAGGAAGCAAAATCCATTGCAGAAAGCCGTATGAAAGGAAAAATTATTGCAAATGCTGATTTGGAAAGCATTCCTGATGGGTGTTTTGATCTCATTACGATGTGGCATGTTCTTGAACATGTTGATGATTTGAAACGGGAAGTTACACAATTACAGAGACTTATTAAGCCTGACGGAGTAGTTGTAATTGCCCTTCCCAACTACAAATCATACGATGCTCAATATTACAAACAGCTTTGGGCTGGATATGATGTGCCGCGACATTTGAGTCATTTTAATAGGGTTACTCTAACTAAAATATTCAAAACCAGTGGTCTACATCTTTTGCGAACGGATAAGCTAAAATGGGATGCCTATTATATCTCTTATCTGAGTGAGCAGTATAAGCTGCATTCCTTCCCATTGTTTCGGGGTGCCATGCGAGGGTGGATTTCAAATGTTAAGGCCAGACGGTCTGGAGAATGGTCTAGTTTGGTTTATATTTTTGGGAAGAAAACCGGGAATTGAAAATTTGATTGTTTTTAGCCTTTCTAAGCGGTTTTGTATGATATTTGAGAGGCAGTACATTTTGGATGGAAAGTCATTAAATTTAAGTCTTTTTGTAATACGCACAATATCAATCATATACATTCGTTTTCATAGAAATACAAAATAATGAAGCGTAAAAGAGCAAAGAGAATAGGTTTTGTTTTATGTTTTGTCGGTGTCGCCTTTTCGCTGATGCTGGGATTGTTCTTTTATCTTTCCTTAAAGCATGATTTTCTCAATAGGGCTATACAAAGTTCTATTTTGGGTATGGACAAACTCATGCAGGCCCAAATTGAAAGTGGCCTTAATCATGATGAATTAGAAAAAACACAAACAGGGTTGACCGTCTTTATGAACGACACTTTGGTGTTTTGGAACCGAAATGATGTCAACCCGCGACTGATGAAACGGAAAGTTGTGGTTGGGAATGATACCATTTGTCCTTTGCTTTCGGGCAATTATTATGTTAAGTCGTATGAAAGAGGAAACATGACCTACTTTGTGTACAAATTGGTCAACACTACCTATCAGATTGAGAATGCCTTTTTTGAGAATGTCAATCCGAGGATTCCCCACTTCATTGATGCCGATTTCCGCATACTTGACAATGGCAAGGGAATTCCCTTAGTGAACGGCGAAGGTAAAGTCTTGGCCAAATACCAAATTGCCGAGCAACCGAAGATAAAGAAACCGTTTCGCTATTTATGGCCTTTGTTCTCCCTCTTTCTGCTGGTTTTGGGCGTGATTTTGGTCTATGGCAAACGCCGTGATCCGCAGTCGCGCGAGGGGAAGAGGTCTCGAATCGTGGGAATCGGTATTCTTGTCATTTTGATCGTATCTTTGATTGGAACCTATTTGTATTACAGGGTAGGAATCAGAAATGAGAACGAGCAAATGCGGCGGCAAGCCCAAAAACTGATGGAGAAACGCGATTTGGCTTTTGAGAGCAGCTACGCCCATTTTGCCCAACAAATGAAGGCAGACACAGCCCTAAGGGAAATGCTCTTCGCCGAAAGCAACGTGTTGGCCGATGTCATTCTCGGTTATTCAAAAGACTTGCTCTTCGACGAAACCATGCAGGCTTACTCGGCCACATTAACCCTTTGTGCTCCGGGCGAGGAAATCGCCATACAGCCCGAAGGATTTGTTACCGAATGCGACATCTATTTCAGGGAAAAACTGACCAATAACAGTAACGAGCGGGTAGGGGACAATCTCTTTTTCATGGATTATTACACATTGGACCCCAATTATTTAGGAAGAATCGATTTTGTTTCAAAAGATTCGTTGAAACAAAAGGCACTCTATTTTGAGTTCTACAAACCTATTGCGCCCGAAGGTTTTGGTTTCCCTCAACTCTTGAAAGAAACCAACAGCCAGAAGCCTTACGACTATTCTGTAGCCAGTTATCGGGGAAATCTTTTGGTTTACAAGTATGGCCGTTACATCTATCCCACTTTTCTGAACAGCCTGAAAGTCAAAGACCACGAATTTATTTACACCAGCAGATACAAGCATTACGCCATCATCGACAGTGAGAACAATGCCATTGTTATCAGTACTCCGACCAAAAGCTTTTCGCAGAAAACAGCGCCGTTTGCCTTGTTTTTCCTTGGACTTTCGTTGCCCTTCCTGCTCATCGTCTGGTTGATAAAACCAAAGGAACATCGAAGATGGCGTGATCGGAGTTTCCAAACACGCTTGCAGGCTGTGATTTTGCTGACACTTGGTCTCTCTTTAATAGTCATAGGCCCGGTTTCGGTAGTTTATATGCGTACCCTTTACAACCAGAATATCACGGATGCCCAGTTTGAGACCACCCGAACGCTCTCTCTTGAGATGCGCTACGACCTTGACTTTGCCACCTTGATGCGAACGGCCTCGAAAGACACATGGACGGATATTTTGCAGCACTATGCCAACACCTTCTTTACCGATTTGAACCTGTACCAACTTGACGGGCAACTGTTGGCCACCACCCGTCCCGAGATCCACGACCTCAACCTGCAAGCTCCCTTGATGAACGCCGATGCGTATCATAGTTTGAGCCGCAACAAAGACCTGTATTTCAACCACAAAGAACATCTTGGCAAAGGCAAATATGAGTCGGCTTACATTCCGCTGACCGATACTAACGGTAACACCTTGGCCTATCTCAACACACCTTATTTTTCAAGCTCCACCGACTTGCACAACGAAATCCTCAAATTTGTCCTTACCTATCTCAATATCATCATCGTGCTGCTGGGTGGTGCCTTGGTTTTCATTCTTTTTATCACACGCCGCCTGACAAGGCCTTTGGCACTGATACAGAGCAAGCTCGGAGACCTTAAGATTGACCGGAAAAACGAGCCTATTGAATGGAAGAACAAGGATGAAATAGGTGCTTTGGTCAAGCAATACAACAAACTCATTGTGGAGTTGGAGAAGAGCACAGCTGAACTGAAACGCAATATTGCCGAGTCGGCATGGCGCGGCGTTGCACGACAAGTGGCGCATGAAATCAAGAATTCTCTCACCCCGATGCGCCTTAGCGTGCAGTTGCTGCAACGCAACATCGACAACGGCAAGGCCACGCCGGAACAAATCCAACGCACCACCAACACACTCATCGAGCAGATTGACGCCCTTTCGGACATCGCCTCGTCCTTCTCGCGCTATGCCAAACTGCCCGAAAACCATCCGGCACCCTTCGATTTGGCCGAGTTGGTGGGTAATGTGGTAACACTCTATGACAATGTAGAAAACATCGAGTTCCACTACAATATTGACCAGTCGCAGGACCACACCTACAATGGCGATAAGACCAACCTGAATATTGCTGTCGGCAACCTTGTCAAAAATGCCGTGCAAGCCATAGGATTGAAACCTGACGGTCGCATAGAGGTTACGCTGAAAACTGAAGAAAAACAGTTCGTCATCAGTGTGAAAGACAACGGCAAGGGCATTAAGGATGAAGACAACGGCCAGATATTCCTTCCCAACTTCACCACCAAGACCACGGGCTCAGGTGTGGGCCTCTCGCTGACTTACAACATCGTGCAGTCTGCCGGAGGAACGATTTCGTTCGAGAGCCGAGAAGGGGAGGGGGCAGAGTTTGTCATTACACTCCCCAATAGTTGATTACAAATCATATAACATTAATTCATATTATTCGTTTCTGAATTTAAACAGCGACCTATGGCAGAAAACAGATTAGGCTTACTTGCGAAGCAGACCGCCATCTATGGTTTGAGCAGCATTATCGGCAGGTTCTTGAACTACCTTCTCGTGCCTATCCACACCCATCGGATGGCTGCCGAATCGGGGGGATACGGCATTGTTACCAACTTATATGCCTATACAGCCCTGCTGCTGGTCATTCTTACTTTTGGCATGGAGACCACTTTCTTCCGTTTCTCGAACAAGGAGAAAGTCAACCCTGACAAAGCTTTCTCAACAGCCGGCCTCTCCGTTGGATTCGTGTCGCTGCTATTTGCCGTCCTTGTCTCCTTGTTTCTACAACCCATTGCTGGAGCCATGCATTATGCGGCCAATCCCGAGTTCGTGGAGATTATGGCTATTATCGTGGCTTTCGACGCCTTTCAGTCCATCCTTTTCGCTCGGCTGCGCTATGAAAACCGTGCCCTTAAATTCATGGTGCTGAAGCTTTCTTTCATCGTGCTGAGCTTGCTGCTGAACCTGTTCATTTTCTATCTTGCGCCATACCTTAAGGGACAGTATCCCGCCATGATGGAATGGTATCATGCCAGCTATCAGGTAGGCTATATCTTCATCGCCAATCTGATTTGCACCGTGCTGGTTACTTTCGGATTTATTCCGGAGATCAAGAAACTGAAATCGGGGATTGATTTTACGCTGATGAAGCAGATGTTGAACTACACTTGGCCGATTCTGCTTTTGGGCTTGGCGGGCATTCTTAACCAAGTCGCCGATAAAATTTGCTACCGCTACATCGTTCCCGGAGAGGAAGGCACTGTGCAACTCGGCATTTATGGTGCTTGCGTCAAGATAGCCATGATTATGGCGATGATTACCCAAGCCTTCCGTTACGCCTACGAGCCTTTCGTTTTTGGCGGCAAACGCGATACGGCCGACAAGGAAACCCAAGCCAAGGTGATGAAATACTTCATCATTTTCACCATGTTTGCCTTTCTTGCCGTGGTGATGTACCTTCCTATTCTGAAACACCTTGTCGATTCCGGCTACTGGGAAGGGCTTCGTGTCATCCCCATTGTGATGATGGCTGAAATCTTCATGGGTATCTACTTCAACCTCTCGTTTTGGTACAAACTCATTGACCAGACTTGGTGGGGGGCCATTTTTTCCGCCATCGGCTGTGTCGTTTTGCTGGCCATCAATTTCATCTTCGTCCCTAAATATGACTACATGGCCTGTGCTTGGGGCGGTTTTGCAGGCTACGGCACCTGCATGGTGCTTTCCTACTTTGTCGGACAGAAGAAAGCCCCGATTCCGTATGACATGAAGTCGGCATTTCTTTATATGGCCCTTGCTATCGGACTATTCTTTGTCCAGAAACACATTTCTATCGAAAACACCGCTTGGACCTTGGTGGTGAACACGGGACTGTTGCTGCTTTTCTTCGCTTTCATCTGTTGGAAGGAGAAGGACTTGGTGAAAGGTGTTTTGGGCTGGGTCAAGAAGCGGATTTAATCAGAAAACCATCACGGCACCGCCGCCTTGGGCGAGGTGTATTTTCACCTTGTTGCCCATCACTTGGATGGTTTCGGCAACATAGTCGTGGGCGGCACGGTTGGCGTTGGGGCCATCACGGAAGATATGTCCCGACTTGGCACCGAAGTTGGGCAGTGCGCTGAGGTCGATGACGAGGTCGCGCTCCTCCCAGTTGGTGATAGTGCCGACATACCAGCGGAAGCCTTTGCGACGAGCGATGACAAGGTATTCGCCCACTTTGCCGTCGAGCGCGATGGTCTCATCCCATGTGGTAGGTACATTGGCGATAAATTGGGTGCATTCGTCTTCATCCAAATAATTGCTTGGACTGTCGCAGAGCATATTGAAAGGTGATTCAAAAATCACATACTCAGCTAATTGTCGGCAGCGTGTGCCTTGACTCATCGCCTCGGTGTAGATGGCGGCAAAGTTGTTTTTTGTGGCATTTCGCATGGCACCTTGGGTGTAATCCATCGGGCCGGCCACCATGCGGATGAAAGGGATGATGACTTCGTTGGTGACGAAGTCGCTTTGGCTGTCCCACTTGGCATGTTCCAAACCATACACACCCTCGTGGTTAAGCACATTGGGAAAGGTGCGGTTCAGACCTGTGGGCTTGTAGGCACCGTGAAAGTCGATGAAGAGTTGGTATCGGGCAGCGGTTTCGGCCATACGGTAGTAGAAGTCCACCATCAACTGGTCGTCGCGGTCCATGAAGTCGACTTTGAAACCTTTCACGCCCATGTCTGAATAGAACTTGCACACGTGCTCCATGTCCCTGTCGATGGCGGCATAACCTGCCCAAAGCACGATACCCACATTGCGTTCGGCACCATAGTCCACCAGTTCCTTAATATCGATTTCGTGAACCACTTGGAAAAGGTCGGCCTGTTTGTTGACAGCCCAGCCTTCGTCCAAGATGACATATTCGATCCCGTACCGGGAAGCGAAGTCGATGTAATACTTATAGGTGTCGTTGTTGATGCCCGCTTCGAAGTCGACACCATAGATGTTCCAAGCGTTCCACCAGTCCCAAGCCACCTTGCCGGGTTGAATCCACGAAACATCCTCTACACGGCAGGGCGAAGCCAAGAGATAGACCAAATCGCTGTCGGCCAGTTCCTTATCGTTCTCTGAAATCACAATACAACGCCAAGGGAAACAGTGTTTGCCGGCAGTCTTGGCGATATGGTTCTCTTGTTCTTTCACCATATATTGCAGGTTGTTGTGGCCGCCTTGCGCGATGGTTTTCGGATAACCTGCATGGACGGCGGTAAGGCCGTTGTTGCCCTTTTCGTTGCGGAGATAAAGGCCGGGGAAATGTTCCAAATCGGCTTCGGTGATGACGGCTTTCTTGCCGTCGTTGAGCTCGACCAACAACGGCAAGAAGGCCAAACGCTCTGGATCCATCCGGTTCAGGTTCGTCCTTGTATAAGTGTTTTCAAACGAGTTGAAAAACTGCTGTTGGATGATGTCGCCTTCTTGTCCGGCGCGCCTAAGGACATAAGGAATAAGTGCCTGATAACCTCCGTCGAAATTAAAGTCGGCAGTTTCGTTTTCAATGACGATTGGCTTGCGGAAATCGGTTTCAAAGCGGTAGGCCACGCCTTCGTCGTAGGCGCGGAAGATGAGCTTATAATTACCTTTCAAGGTCATGGTCAGCTCTTCATAGACCTCTGGAATTTGGGTGCGTTTATAGAAATGTGCTTCAACACTTTGGTTGACGGAACGAGTCTTAACCTCCTTCACGACAGGATTTTGTCCTAATTCTGTGCCGTCGGTCAATTTCATTCCGATAGCCGAAGGAGCCAGCACACAGGTGTTGCCGTGTGTAACGGAATATGAAATTTGCTCCCCCAGCTCAACGGTGACGGTGATGTCCTTATCGGGCGATTGCAGGGTGTATTGCTTTTGGGCAAAGGCGCTCAAAGAAAGCATGAGGAATGCGGAGAGAAGGAGTTTTTTCATGAGGATGAAGTCTTTACGCAGGCAAAAATATAGAATTTGTCGCACTTCATCAAAAAATATCGGAAGCACCTGATATCTTTTGGGCGGGACAAGGAAATTGCCATCGCGCCAAGTCGCGAGTTTTTTATGAAGGGTATCGATTAGTACCGATTATACCTCAATTCCGATTATTCGGGTAGTTTTTGCCCCGCGAAGCAGTTTCCGCGCAGTGAAACCGTCGATTTTCCGCGCGGCGAAGAGGAATCTTCCGTATGGAATCTCTATTTTGATAAATGGGACTACAAGAAGGAAGTGGAATATGTGAAATAAGGGAAAAGTTGCGGTTTGTGTCGTTTTTGCAGATAATTTATAAACTCAATCAAGAATAGGCAGAAAAAATCTGTCTTCCTCGCAATAGTTTTAACTTATAAAAACGAAAAATCATTGAAAACAACCCAATACGTAGCAAAGCTCGCCATTGGGTTGTTTTTTTGTTGGTCACTTCGTAGCTCGGTGTTGAGGCATAAGCTTTAAATAAGACACTATAACATAGGTAAGGGTACATCTATTGTTATTTGCTATGCAAAGTTATTTAAAAGCATATCGTTTATAAACGTCAATATTTTCTACCTTACGTATAAGCGGATTTTCGCTGTTAAGAATCTGTTTGCTTTCAATGATGACATCGTCCAAGTCGAATCCTTGGACAGTTCTTCCCAATAAGAACGATACGGTATAATCAGTCCAGTTTTTGCCGTATTCAGCAGCTGTTTTAACAGCTTGCTCCATAATATTCCATGTTTCGTTTTCGGAGAGATAACCGCACCAATAACACCATTTTGCAAGGACAACAGCTCTACAAATGTCCCAAGCATAAGCCGATTTAGTCTGCTCAACTGTGGAAAGGTCGATACTCAAGCCTTTGGCAATGCTTTTTTGAATCTTTTTCAATTCGGAAGATGGTTGTTGTACAAGAGGTTCGAATTCGGTACTTCTTTTCAGTTGCAATAAGTCGTTCAATGTTTCTTTGGCTTCTTCGGAATTTGATATTCCCCACTGTTGTTTCAGTCCGTAAACATATTGGTCTAAACTCTCTTGCGGAGTAATTGCCAATATTTTCTCCCCTCTGTGATACGAAAGGATAGCCCCAAAAGCAAGCAATCTTTTTTGCTCTTCGGTCAATGGATTTCCCGAATGATTACTGTTGAATTTATCTAACTGTCGTTGCTTGCGTTTTTTCATTATATTTTGAAATACAATTAGATAGGCTATAAAAACAATCGCAATAGCCCCGATAATAAAATAAGTGTTTGTGTTCATTTTTCTTTTACTTTTTTTTAGATTAATACTAATATTTTTATTTTTACGTTGTTACTGGTTTAATTTTGGCTTTGCCACATTGCCTTTGTTTTTGTCATACCCTTTGCTGTTATTCTTGAAAAAGAAAGATATAACAATAATCAACAACAAGGATGTGCCTGATACAATCATTGCTGTTTTAAGTCCTTTTTGAAGTTGGTCGAAAGTAATGGGATTTTCTATTCCCCAAAGTTCTAATGTGAAATAGGCAGCTACACAAAGTATCAATACCGTTATGATAGTTCCAATAATGTATTTCATATCCTAATATGTTTAATAATCAATAGATTGTGATGTTATAGTTTATTTAATATCTCTTGCTTTTTTGCCTCAAAATCTTCTTGAGTGATTATCTGTTCGTCTAAGAGAATTTTTAATTTGCGTAGTTTTTCGGTAGCATCGGCATTGCCTGTCGATAAGAAATTATCGGTCTGTTCGTTGAATTTTTTACCTATTTCCATACCAACGCCAAGCTGTAAGCCTGCTCCTGCCAAGCCACTTTCGTTGCGGGCAGCGTCACGCAACGCACGCAGTTTTTCGAGCTCTACATAGCCCAATCCGGCTTGTTGGGCTGCTTTTATATCAGCTGAAACATCAGCCACTCGACCGATGCGTTCTTGTGTCCGCTCATCGAACTGTGTGCCTACAATCCTAAAGTCGGTCAGCTGTAGCCCAAGCGTAGTATATTCTTCGTTTATTTTCAGAGATATTTCACGAGCTATATTTTCGAGATTTCCGTCTATTTCTAAATAAGAGTATTTTTTTTCGTTAATTACATTGGCGATGAGTTGCAGAATACGGTCGGTAATCACTTGGCTCATCTCTTGGGTCTGAAGTTCGTCGCGAGTACCTATTATTTCTGTAAAAAAGAATTTCGGTTTCTGTATCTTGTACGAAAAATTACCGTTTAAGCCCAACTCTACGGGGATTTTGTACTCGATATCAATAAATTTGATAGGCGAAGGCGTTCCCCAAGGTTGGTTTATTGATTGAGCTTTGCGGAAGAAATATATCGCAAGTTTATGTTCGCTTTCGAAATTTTGTCGAAGTCTCGATAGGGTAGTTATAAACGGATGATTGTCCGTCTCAAGATTAAAAATTCCGTCGGTTTCGATGATATCGGCTATCTGCCCTTCGTACACTAAAATGCAACCCTGTCCGGGTGCTACTATCAGTTTGCTTGCATTGATAATTTCGTTGCGTTTGTTTGGATATTTATACCAAAGTGTTGCGGGATTTGGATTTTCCCACTGTATAACTTTCGACAGTTGATTGCTGAAAATATTGAATATGCCCATAATATTGATACTGTTTTGATGGTTTATACTTAATTTTCTAAATTATCCCATTCTATATATTTGCCCTCTTTATTTTGAGTATTCAGTAGCCACGACTTTCTGTAATCGGTAATCAGATATCCGTTTTTCACTTTAATAACATTATCGCCAATTAAATATTTCATATCAGTTGGCATAGTCCATTTGACTTCTGCCGTTTCGGCATCAAGCAGTTGTATTATTTCATTACCCGAAACGGTAGTTGTGAAAGCAATCAACACCTCTTTGTCATTGTAAGCCAATACTGTTCCCGAAAGATAATCACGTTCAGGAGTGAAATCTTTCCACGAAATCAATCGTGCTGTTTGTGCATTATAAGGCAATATAAGCACTTTGCGGTAGGGCGACCTATCGGTGAAAATCCCCGATCCGCCAAAGTCTTTTTGCCAGGCAAACCGAGGTATATCTATCGGATATCCCGTTTGATGCCAATAATAGTATTTAATCAATTGTGTCTTTTCATCGGGGAAATCAAGAGATTCATCCGAAAACTGAAATGCAGCCTGTTTTTTCGCATCGGGGGTTTTCTTAGATCGGGCATCGTAAAAAGCATCGTTGGAATATACTTTATTGATAACAGGAAAATAATACAACTCTTTGCCCAATTCATTAATCACTTTAAAACCTTCGTTGTCGTATGCAAATTCTATCTGATAAACACCTTTTTCAAACTCCGTAAATTTTAGCGATTCGAATACAATTTCCTTAAGTTCATACGTGGCGATATTCAATTTAAAGAGTTTCTTCTTATTAATAATGGCATACACATCACCGTTTTCAAAAGACTGTACTTTCGCATCCGATATTGTAGTGTTTTCCATCCCGTTTATTGGCTTGATCATGATTTGTTTCTGGTCGATGGCTTGGTAAATGGCAAAGCATGACTGTTTCTCATCAGATACGGAGTATCCTTTTTTCGAACCTCTATTACCTATTACCAATATCATACCATCGCCGGTTGCATTGGCAAATCCATGGAACCCTTCAATCCTATCCCAGAAAACAACCTCTTTTTCTACCTCATTTCTCTCTGCAGAAACGCTCGAAGGAGAATAACTTGCCGATGATCTGTTTGTGGAAAGAATATTCCATAAAAAGAAAAAAACTCCTAAAAAGATCGCCACTCCTACAATTATGTATTTTAAATTGGTTTTATTTATGGGATTCAACTCTTCGTACCTGTGGTTGATGTTAATATCATCACTATCAATGAAAAATTCGGTATTACAACTGTCACAACGATAGTAGTCAGTACGTGTCTCTGTCGCTTTGGTACTGCCACATTGCGGGCATTTTATCGCTTTTATTCGTTTTGCCATTTTTATAGAAATGAAATAATCGCTGCAAAGGTAATGTTTTTTTGCCACTTTGCCGTCCATAAAAATGCGATATTTTCGGGTGAGTTATAGGTCATTGTCAATTGAATAAATAATTTGGTGAAAAATCCTGCAGTTATAAAAAAAAACTATTACTTCTGCAAACCGATTGGGTCGGTATGTGTAAGTTATGAAAGATTTAATACTACAAAAAGCTTTTATATTATTTTTGAATAAAGGGTTAATGGTACCTCAATAGCACAGATACAAACCGTAGTAAATATCTCTCGTGGAGCTTCTCCGTGATGTTTTTGTGTTTTGTCGGACAGCAATAGATATTATTAAGCGTTTTTAAATCACCTTAAACCGTGCCGTCAACATGACACTCCTTGGACGGATGGAATAGGCGGAATAATACCCGTAAATACCTGAATAATAGGAATAAACAAAATTCTTGGTATCGAGGATATTGTTGACATCCAAAGTGAACTTGACTTTGCGGAAGGTGTAGCCGAAACTGCAATCCAAAAGCGCAAAATTATCAATGCGTTCTTCGGTACGGGTGTGATAGAACTCCACAGAAGTGGTGATTGACAGACCGAAAGGCAACACCACGCTCAGATTGGCATTGTCGATGAGGCTCACAATAGGTCGAGTGTCTGTGTTAAAGCCGTCCAACGCTGAAGTCATGCGGCTCCAGCTGCCTTTGTTGGAGAAGAAAATGTTGTCGGCTAGGGAAATGGTGGTGGTCAGGTTGGCGTTCCAGCCTTGGTTATAATAGGTTACCACTTGATTCTGAACCAATTGCGGAGAACGCCCAAATCCATACGAGCATTTCGCGTTGATGTTCAGCCGCTTCCAACTGAAACCTTTGCCCAAATACATCGAAACGGAAAGATAATCGCCGTGGCTAGGCTGTTCAACAGCATTGACAACCATCATGTTATCCTCAAAATTATAGGCATACATCACCTCGTTGCGGTAGCGGTTGTAGTTCACTGACAAATCGCTGAAAACATATTTCATAATGTCCTTGTACGAAAAAGTCAGTGAGCCGTTGCCGCCGTAAGTGTCGGCCAAAGGGCTTTCGTAACGCGACAAGGTTCTGTAATTCTGCAAGATATAGCCAGAATACAAGGTGCTCAACGAAGGCGTCCTGTTGTAAGTGGCAATTTTGGCATTCACTTTCCACTGGTGACTGAAGTCGTAACGGAACGAAAGCGAGGGCTGGGTGAGCGCTTTGAGCTGCTTGTCAGGCGTAGTGCCGCTGCGGTCGTCTAATTCCAGATAGCGCAGTTGCACGGGCAAATAAAGAGAGACATTCACCCAGCGGCGATCGTATGTGATGTAAGCACCGGCGGCAGGCTGGTATTTGTGCCAGCGGATGTCGTTGCTGAACCGCTTGCCGTCAAAATTGAGGGTCAGGCTGTCGGTGGTTTTTCCCGTGAGGCGCGAATGAAGGGCTTGTTCCTCGACGGTGAAATTGAAATAAGGCATGATGCGGATGCGTTTCCATACCACGCTGGTGAGCATTCGCACGAAGTTCTGGCTTGTAAACGATTGATAACCTATGTTTTGTTGAGTCAAAGCATAATCCTCTCCGTTGTTGAGGGTTTCGGGGAAGCAGCCCGGGGTGATTTGCAGCGTGTAGGGCAGATTGCCGTAATCTGTTGTGGAATTAAACTCTATGCCACGGTCATTGTCGCGGCGGTTTCTGCGGATCCAATGGATGTTGGCTTTGGCGCACAGCGACTGGCTGTTCTCCTCTTGGCCGACCATAATGCCGTTGTCCACAAGACCTTCTCCCCAATTGCGGTGTCCTGAGGCGGTGAGGCCAATCTTAAGATAGTCCAAATCCTTGTTCAGGTCGTAGTTCACCTTGGCTTCGAGCATTTTGGCAGTTTCCACCGACTGCATCCGCTCGACAAGGCTGAGCGTGTCATCAGGGAGAATATAGAGGGTGCGTGACTCGCTCGACCTGCGGTTGCGGTCGCCGCCAGCTATCAGGCTGAACGACAGTTCTGCCTCGTTTTTCAATTTGAAAAGACTGTTGATGGTCGCGCCTTGCGAGCGGTTCAGGGTGTGGCGGGCGGAGGAAAGCCCCGGTGCCGAAGGCTTCACCATCGAGGCCATCGGATAAACGCTAACATTTTCGGTATCCACCAATTCCGTTCCTGAGTTGTTGGCCTTCAGTGTACTCAGAAACTGACGGTATTTCTCAAAATACATTCCCGTCAGTCCGCCTTCATATTGCACCGTGTCGGCCCAGCCGGCACCCAAATCTGCCATCAGTGCAAAAGTGCCCTTGGCACCTGCCTTCAATTTCAGGTTCAGGGCCACATTGTCGGAGAATTGTATGTCTTTCAGTGCTTTCACATGCTGGTGGTTTTCCATCACTTGTACCGAAGCCACATCGGAAGCTGAAATGCTAGTGGTGGCAAGATTGTAGCGGCCTTGCAGCATATCCATGTTCTCAATATAGAATTTGGAGATGGGCTTGCCCTTGTATTCCACCTTGCCGTCGTCTTTGACTTCGATGCCCGGCATTTTTTTCAGCACATCGGCAATGACGAGGTCGGTGGTGTCGCGGAAGGCGTCAACAACATAGTTCACCGTATCGTTCTTGCCCCAAATCTTTTCCGATTTCACGCTTACTTCACGAATCTGAAGGGCTTGTTCAACCACGGTAAAATCAACAATTTGGGATTTGTTTTCTATCGCTTTCGACTGTCGGCCAATGTTGAAGCCATACACGGTGATGAGCCATTGCTCATCTTTGTTTTCGGTGATGAGTTTGTAGTATCCTTTGTCATCGGTGAAAGTGTAGTTCAAGGGCAGGCTGTCGGCAACGCGCATCAGCACCACCGAAGCGTTGAGCACCGGCTCTTTCTTGTCGTTGGTCACCGTGCCCGAAATGATGGTTTGCGAGAAGGCCCCAAAAATGCAAAGCGTAAAAAGAATGACTATGATACATGTTCTTTTCATGGCGCAAAGTTATTAGTTTTATTGATTTCATTGTATTTTCCAAAATAATTTCTCCCTAACATCCACGACAATAATGGAACTTTTCCTAAGTGTAAGACCATAGTTGCGGAATCAAATTGAGTGTTATTGGTTTCCCCTTGCAATTCGACGAGCGAAAGAGGATAGCCGTTTTCATCATTCCCGATTGCTGTGACACAAAGAGGTTGAAAAACCGTTTCGGACTGATTGATTCGGACTTCTGAAAAAGCTTCTGGAAAATGATCATATATGTTGCTTGGAAGAACCGCATATACAATTTGCACGGAATCAGCATCAACCGTTGGTTTAACCATAATGGTAAGCCGAGGATGATAGGGCATCACTGCGAAGACAAAAACTGTCATCAGCAGGCTTACCAATATTACTGCAATGCCATAACGTGCCAACATAGGCGGCATTCGGCCTACAATTTCCCTCACCTTGGGGCTTTTCCGTGCGTCAGATTCTTTCCAGTCCATGACTTACATTCCTAATTCCAGTTGATCCTTTACCAAAGCAAAATAACGCCCACGCAAGGCTGTCAGTTCTTCGTGTGTACCGCTTTCCACAATTCTGCCTTCATGCAGCACGACAATACAATCAGCATGGCGCACCGTACTCAGCCTATGCGCCACTACAACCACAGTCTTATCCTGGTAGAATTTACGCAAATTATTGACAATCATGCGCTCGTTCTCTGTATCCAAAGCATTCGTGGCTTCGTCAAGAAAGACAAAATCGGGATTTTTATAAATGGCTCTTGCCAAGAGGATTCTCTGTTTCTGCCCTTGGCTCAATCCTTGTCCATTATGTCCGATCTTTGTTGAAAGCCCCAAGGGAAGCGATTGAATGTAATCATTCAAGTTGGCGGTCTCAACTGCATAGTGAAGCCTGTCTTGGTCGGGTGTATCGCTTGAAATCGCGATGTTGTTTGCTATACTGTCGGCAAAGATATAGCCGTCCTGCATCACGGCGCCACATTTCGACCTCCACCACCGCAAATCAATGTCATTCAAGTCTTTGTCGCCTAATCTGATTTGTCCTGATGTGGCTGGATAATACCCCAACAACATTTTCACCAAAGTGGTTTTTCCGCTCCCGCTTGTTCCCACAACAGCAGTCGTCTTTCCTTGCTGCAAAGTTAGGCTGATGTTGTCAAGCGTATTTCTTTTTGCGTTACCGTCATACTTGAAGCACAGATGATCAATCGTAATGTCGCGTTGTTGGGGCATGGAACTAATCTCCCTATGCGTGTTTTCATCCTCAACCTCATGGATTTCGTTGATGCGTTCAAGGCTTATGCTCACATCCTGCCAGCGGTAGATAAAACCCACAATCTGGTCGATGGGGCTATTCAGTTGTCCGATAATGTATTGAATGGAAAGCATCATGCCAAGGCTCAAATTGCCGTTCACCACATTGGCTGCCGCCAAAATGGTAATCAAAACATTTTTCAATTCGTTGATGAATATGCTGCCCGCCTCTTGGTTCTGCTGCAAATTGAGCGATTCCAAATTTACTTTGAACAAATCCGCCTGAACATCTTCCCATTCCCAACGCTTACGCTGCTCACAGCCTTGCAGCTTGATTTCGGGCAAGCCCATCAACAGCTGGTATATCACATCCCGATTGACGCCATAGCGGTCAAACAGCTTGTAATCAAGAATACGGCGCTTTTTGAGAAACACGCTGGTCCAAACCGCATACAGAAGGCTGCCCGACATAAACACCAGAAACACTGGAACGCTGTAAACCGCAAGGACAATACCGAAGACGATGATGGAGAACACCGAAAACAAGACATTGAGCGACTGCACGGTGAGGAAACTCTCCACACGGCGGTGGTCGTCAATGCGTTGCAGCAAGTCGCCCGTGGTGCGGGTGTCGTAGAAGCACATCGATAAATTCATCAGTTTGCAGATGAAATCGGAAATCAGCGAGATATTGATTCGTGTACTCAGATGAAGCAGCACCTTGCGCCTGACGAAGTCAATGGCCGTGCGGCTGAATATCAGCATCATTTGACCGGCAAGGATAAGCCATATCAGGTTCAAGTCCTTGAAACGTATGCCTTTGTCAACGATGGCCTGAGTGAGAAACGGGAACAACAGTTGCAGCAGACTTCCCGCAAGCAACCCGAACACAAGCTGGAAAAAGGCTCCCTTATAACGCATGACATGTCGGCTGAGCAAGGCGAAACGCCTCCGCTTGGCCGTTCTGCCGTCTTCATGCTCATGGAATGCCGGCGTGGGTTCCAAAAACATCACAATACCTTGAGAAGTCTTGGCATCGTCGAACACGCTGAGCCAATGCGCACAGAAGTCGCTTTCCGAGTAGCTGACCAATCCCACGCCCGGATCCGCCACCTTTACAATAGTGCCTTTCTTCCCCTGCTCAAAGCCGTACACCACCACAAAATGGTTCTGATTCCAATGCGCAATGCAGGGCAGGTTTTCCTTATCCATCAAATCTGCAAAGGTGATGGTGCCCGATTCGGTTTCCAACCCTATGCTTTCTGCCGCATGGGAGATGCCCGACAAACTAACACCTTGGTTGGTGATATGGCTTTTGCTCCGCAACCACTCCAAGGGGTAGGACTTGCCGAAATAACGGGCAATCATGCAGAGGCAGGCCGGACCGCAGTCCATGGCATCATGCTGACGGATATGTGGAAAACGCTTGGCCATCAAAGTTCCAATGGATTATATGGCAGTTTCAACTTGTCGTTTTTTGTTATGGGGGCATCCTTTTCTATGCCTGTAACCTCGTCTTTTACAACCTTTGTTCCTTGTGCTTCGGGATATAAAGCATGCATATAGGAATAGAAATCCTCATAAAGGTTTCTTTCCGTGGTTTTTAGTTCCTCGTAGGTGCAGTCCTCGAAATAATCATCACATATTACGATGGCTCTCTTTTCTCCGGATATCTTCACACAAGAAAACTTGAAATAACCCTTGTCGTCTTCCACTTGCAGAATCAATCCGGGCAAACCGCAGAATTTCCAAGGACCGTCTAACAGCTGAATCTCTGTCGTGTACCAGGCTACCCAATTTCGGCCTCTGAAACGGCACGAAGCTTTGCTGCATTTATATCCAAGTATTTCCTTCTCATCACTTTCAATTTGCCACGACATAAGGCTCAAATTCTCATGGTATTTGTATATGGGTCCAGGAAAACGATGAACTACCGTCATCTTCTCATCTTTCCAAAATTTATACACATCAACTACAAAGGCTGATAGCGAAGGGTGATTTTTTGCCTCTTGTCCTTTCATCGTCAAACGAGTACAAAGTGTATCGAATTGAGCGACAGCCTCACTATAAAATCTTGATACAATAGTCCCTGATTCCAAAATGCAAAGGTCTTTGTCTTTTTCATTTGGCTTTAGCGAATCGTCAGTACTAGTAAACATGTAATAGGCAACAAACTCTGATTGCCCGATAGGTTTATAATCATCCAGATGACAAAATGCAATTTGGGCAAATCCAACGCTGTTTAGCGTTGTAATTATTGACGAAATCAATAAAGCTTTAAAAGCAATGCTTACTTTGTTCCTACAATTCATAGTTTTTCTTTATCACATTAGTTTTTACTACGTTATGTTAGTAAGGAGGAAAGGCCTCTCCTCCTTACTAAAACAATCATTTCCATGCTTTCACATGGTCCATTCCGTAAAGGCTTCAATCCTATAATTGGCATTCAAATTATCATTTATTGATGAACCACCATTATTAGCATAACAGCAACCACATGTGCATGTCGCTGTTGGGATATAACCACCCCTGATAACGTTCTTCATTTCCTCGCTGATTCGGTTCAGCTTGTTCAATTTCAAGTTTTTCATGACAATTGAAAGTTTGAGATTTTACTTTTTGCTGTTTCCCTTTCGGCACCTTATGTGGTTTACTCCAATTCGATGGGGTTGTAGGGAATAGGTTTTTTCACATCGAGAGGCACTTCCACGAAGGTCACTTTGCCATTCTCGTCCCTTTTCCCTACTTCCAAGCGTCCACCGTTGAGAAACCGCAAATAAGCATACCAGTCTGCGTAAATCTCTTTCAGTTCCTTGTACACCTGCTCCCGTGTCGACGGTGTGTAGTAATACTTGTCATAGACAACTATCGGAGTACCTTTCCTATGCTCCACTCTTTCGCAAGTGAAAGAATGGTGTCCTTTCTCGTCCTCAACTTTGAGAATTAGTCCGGGTAATCCGCAAAATTTCCAAGGGCCATCACTTATGGATATCTGCTCGGTATACCAAGCCGTCCACTGGCGGCCTCGAAATGCACACTGTGCCTTACGGCAGAAATAGCCCAATATCTCGCATGTTTCTTCACACAATTTCCATCGCCAATCAGGAATACGCTCTTCGTACTGATAAATGATTTTATCTGGCATTCTGTGATTAACCATCAAATTCGACTCTTGAAAGTGCTTCAACACTTCTTCCGGAAAATGGACACCTCGAGCAATCGGATAGCTGGTTCTCCCAAGTTTCTCAGATTTTGTATAAGAGGAGTCATACAAATATAGGTTTCGATTGTAGCACTTTGACAATGATTCACCCATTTCCAGCACTAAGAGGTCTGTGCTTCTTTTCTCGGGATTGTCAATATCTTCCACAATGGCAACCGTATAACGAGCCATGCATACACTTCTGCCAACTACGATAGTGTCATCCAGGAAAATAGGCTTTTGGGCTATCATGGAAAACGTAATGAGAAAGAATGCGGTTATAAGGGTAAATTTGGCTTTCATGCGACATAAAAGATTGATGCAGGCTCCACAATTTGTAGAGCCTGCAATAGTTTACATTTCTGGGACTTTTATATACTCGTCACAATTAGTGTGCAGACAGTCCTTGAAATTGGCGGTCTTATTGTCTTCGGTGCTCGACCCACCATGATTAACGTAGCAGCAACCACAAGTGCAATACTCCTGTTGTGGTTCTTCCCCACCCTTTACGGCGTTTTTCAGTTCGTCGCTGATTCGGTTCAGCTTGTTCAGTTTCAAGTTTTTCATTATACTTCGTATTAATGTTAGAGTTTTGTGTGAATTGTCTTGTCGGCATTTCAGCCCACGCTGCCGCAAAATAAAAGCTCTCCAAGCACGGCTCTCATGGCTTGGAGAAACATGGCTAATCGAAGTCCCTCCTCCCAAGCCATGACAAAAAGTTGTTCTTTTTGCTTGATGCTTTCGTTTTCATGGTTTTTATGGCGATTGGTCATTCTTTCCAATTTTAGCCTGCACCGTGCACAAGTTTTCTTTTCCAATGGCCGTTTCATAATTGCCCGGCGATGGACAGAGAAAACGGTATCGGCACACCGAACACCTCTCGCCACCTCTTATTCTTCTCCATGCCGTGTTGCGGGTCAGTTCATCGTAAACCAACTCAAGAATACGCTTTTCCGGGAAACGGCCAATGGCTTCTTTGTTCACATCGGCTTTCACCGTTCCATCGGAAAAGAAATGCAGCTTTCCAAAATAGTTCGTGTTCAACTTTTGACGGCAAAAAATCTCACGCATCGAAATCGGCACAGACAGAATATCATCCTCGTCAAGAAAGACATTGTCCTCGAAGAATTTCAGGTTCTCACCGTTGAAAATCGGAACCCACTCACAACGCTCCACCTCAATTCCGGCAATCAAAAGTTCTGCTTGCTCAACTTGCCTTTCATTTTCAACCAACAGATGAAACCGGACATCCGAACCGTTCTGCAAAGCCTCCGTCAGCATCGCCTTTTCATACAGCGCCGTCAATATGAACTCGGTTTTAACATGATCCAACGACAATCCTTTTTCATTGATGATGTGCTGCCACAGGTGCCAATTGAATTGTTGGTATTGGTCTATCAATGTGTTGAGTTGGCTCAAGTGTGGATAGGTACGCAAATCGCCGCCCACCAAATCTATCACCTGCACCGAGGTGGCAGCCAATTGCACTATCAGTTCGCGCAACTGTTCAAAAGGCATGGCAGAAGGTTGCTCCATAGCGCTACAGCAAAGTGTCTGCTTGTGCAATAGGTCGCAGTGCGGGCAATGTTTGTCGCATTCGGTGCTGAGGTGTATCACGGCATGGGTAAGATAAGTGCTGATGTTTTCGCCAACCATGTAATCTTCTCCAATTTCGTGCAGCCGTTCAACATCGTTCTGTAAATTGAGGATGGGCAGAAAATAGATGGGTTTGGGCTGATTCGGGACTTGGGCTTTGGTCAAACACATGCCCAAATCCTTCAAACGACTGATAAAGTTTTCAGTCTCGTCATCGGGCAAATAATCATTCAGAGATACAACGCCCATGTTTTCTGGACGATACACATCTTTTATCAGTTTGACGACTTCAGGAATCGCACTACTGACCTGATGCCCTTTCTCGGTATGATAAAGCATTACCGCATCAGGATCGTCAAACGAAACATAAACCGTTTCAGGAAGGGAAAACCAACAACCTTTCATATCCTTTTGTCTATTTATAGATGACATTCTTCATAATCTCCGAATAGGCTTCAGGATGGCGGGCAAAAAACGCCAATTGTGTCTGGCGGTATTGGGCAAACTGTTCCTCATCCATAAAACCCTTGCACACACATTGCCCGTTTTCCAATCCGTCAAGGTTGAACATGCATTGGATGCAATTGCGCCGGTTCTTGCACAAACGGCATTGCTTCTCAAGCCGTGAGTAGTAATTGTTATATTTTTCGGCTATCGCCTCAAAATAAAGCATCACGCCTTTGTCGTCAACTTGACCTACGCTGTACTGATGGCCAATCCTTTCGCATGGCAGGATCTTGCCGCTCACCGAGACGAATACCTTGCGCGAAAACGGTACGCAAGTCCCTGTAGGACAAAAGACTTCGTTCTCGTTCTTTCCATACAGCAATTCATTGTAATTCTCATATTTGAAGGGAGAGTTCTGCATGAGAAAAACGGTGGCAGAATGATAGGTGGGGCTTGAAAGGAACATTTCTTTCTCTATCTCATCGTAGTTCTCGTTCTGTAGCAGGCTTTCATACGAATTGCGGTACATGCGCATGAACTCCTCCTTCATATCGTCGCGTATGCCTGTGTCGTTGATGTCGCCGATGCGAGGCATTTTTCCATAGCGTTCCTTGACGAAGCCACGTATGCTGTTCACCGAATTGCGGTTGTGCAGCACAGCGTTGAAGTTCACTTTCTTGGCAAAATAGTCGGGATAGTTAGTGCGGAGCTTGTCGATATTGGCGGTTACCTGCTCAAACGAGGGTTTTCCATCGGTTTTGATGCGGTAGGAGTCGTTTTCGGCATTGCCGTCCAAGCTGATGAGCAAACTAAAATCGTTTTCAATAAAGAAATCCATGCATCTGTCGAGCAACATGGCATTGGTGGTCATGTTGTAGGAGAAATGCTTGGCATGACCGCCCAGTTTCAGATAACCGACTATCTCCTTAATGAAAGGCATATTGAGCAGAGGCTCACCGCCATAGAAACCGATATACACATTATTGTATATCGAACGGTTTTCGGGCGAAGCCCATAAAGCCGCCATATAGTCAATAAAGCGTTTGGCGGCTTCTACGGACAGCATTTTGTCTTCCCGCTTGTCGTAATCGGCATACAATTTACCGTAAGCGCAATACTCGCAACGCAAATTGCAGGCGTCCGTCACCTCAAAGGTGATTTGAGGGGTGTTGGCCAGTGCCGACTTGATTTGTCCCGCAGTAAGATAAGTGTCCATGGCTTACTCCAGTTCGATGGGATTGTAAGGGGTTGTGTATTTATCTGTATCACCCAAGCTGACTTTCTTTCCTTTGGTAGTCATGGCCTGAATGCTAGTTCCCGGCGTTAACATCGACAAGTATCCAAAAAGGTCGGCATGGTATAATCGGATAATTCGAACTGCATCATCTCGGGTCGATTTTTGGTAATACATCTTGTCCAGCATCTTTATAGGTCGCTTTTCGTTCTTTATGCTGGTACAGGTAAACGAGAAATGTCCCTTGTCGTCTTCGGCCTGCAATATCAGTCCGGGAAGACCACACAATTTCCAGGGTCCATCCAGAATGGGAATCTCAAGTGCATACCATGCCGTCCATGTGCGCCCCCTATACGTACACAATGCTTTTTTGCAAACATAGCCGAGAACTTGCTTTGTCTCATCCTGAATCACCCAATCTGCCTTGGTGCCGAAGTCGGTGTATCTGAGTATCGGTCCGCGTATGGGGGTGCGCTGGACAACGGTAACCCCTCCACTCTTCGTGTCTTTGTACACATCGGCATTGAAAGGACCGTCCTCAAGCGTAGGACCTCCATCACGCCCCCGAGCCACCCAAGCAGCAGTAATGGAATCATTTTCATGCATTTTCATATTGTAGCATCGCGACAAGGTCTCCCCTGTTTCAAGTATCAAACAATCGTTGGATTTTGCCGCCGGTTCCATCGGGTTTTCAACATAAGTTGCTTCATAGGTAAAAACATACCGGCTTTCATCAATAGCCTGATAGTTATCCGGACCTATCTGATAGAAGAATTGCGCCATCCCCGCAACATGCAGCAAAGCGACGAACAAGCTGATAAGCAAAAATTTTTTCTTCATTTTTTTTGACAATATTTGATTGATGAAGAATCCGGAGAGCGGTGCTACTCTCCGGATTCTATTGATTATCCGTATATTACGACTTCGTCAAGTAGGACAAACCATTCGCCGCCATTATTTATCCCTAAAGCATTATTAGCCCATCCGTTGTCATTGGTGGATGAGCCGCCTTGGTTTGCGTATTCGCATTTACAGCTACAGACAACGGGTTTTCCGCCTCTTACGGCGTTCTTCAGTTCGTCGCTGATTCGGTTCAGCTTGTTCAGTTTCAAGTTTTTCATGACAATTCAAATTTAGAGGTTTTACTTTTTGTTGTTTCCCTTTCGGCGCCTTAGGTAGCTTACTCCAATTCGATGGGGTTGTAGGGAATAGGTTTTTTCACATCGAGAGGCACTTCCACGAAGGTCACTTTGCCGTTCTCGTCGCGCTTCCCAACTTCCAAGCGTCCACCGTTGAGAAAACGCAAATAAGCATACCAGTCTGCGTAAATCTCTTTCAGTTCCTTGTACACCTGCTCCCGTTTCGACGGTGTGTAGTAATACTTGTCATATACAACTATCGGAGCACCTTTCCTATGTTCCACACTTTCGCAAGTGAAAGAATAGTGCCCTTTTTCATCCTCCACCTTGAGGATGAGCCCAGGCAGTCCGCAAAATTTCCATGGGCCATCACTTATGGGTATCTGCTCGGTATACCAAGCCGTCCACAGGCGGCCTCGAAACGCACACTGCGCCTTGCGGCAGGAATAGCCCAATATCTCGCATGTTTCTTCACATAATTTCCATTGCCAATTTGGGATATCCTCTTCATATTGATAGATGTTTTTTCGGGGCATCCTATGATTAACTATCAGTTTCGCTTCTGGAAAGTGCTTCAACACTTCCTCTGGAAAATGGACACCCCTTGCAATTGGATAGGCGTTTTTCCCTTGTTTCTCACTTGCCGTATAACTGGAATCATACAAAAACAAGTTTTGGTTATAGCATCTTGTTAGGCTTTCTCCTATTTCCAGCACTAAAAGATCAGAAACCTTTGACTCTAAATTCTCAACATCATTCACAATACCAACTGAATAATGAATTTTGTACACACTTTTGCCAATGCAGACAGTGTCATCCAGGAAAATAGGCTTTTGGGCTATCATGGAAATCGTGATGAGAAAGAATGCGGTTATAAGGGTAAATTTGGTTTTCATGCGACATAAAAGATTGGTGCAGGCTCCACAAATTGTGAAGCCTGCAATAAGTTTACATTTCTGGGACTTCTACAAACTCGTTACATTTCGTGTGCAGACAGTCTTTGAAATTGGCGGTCTTATTGTCTTCGGTGCTCGACCCACCATGATTAACGTAGCAGCAACCACAAGTGCAATACTCCTGATGTGGTTCTTCTCCGCCTCTTACGGCGTTCTTCAGTTCGTCGCTGATTCGGTTCAGCTTGTTCAATTTCAAGTTTTTCATGACATTCATAATTTAAAGGTTCGTACTTCATTTGAAAACATCCGCCGGCTTTGATTTGCCAACTTTATGGCGAAGCCAAAAACAGCTATCCTGTTTGCCTACCCATCTAGGGCCTCCCGCAAGTCGGATAAAACGCCACCCTTGCCGGAGCCGCCGCCTCAATCGAGCGAGGCAACGGAGGCCGCCATTCGGATGAACCTGTTCTTGCCCAAAACCCAAATGAAAGGCTGTTTTCCGCCATGGCATCTCCTCCCGGCAAATGGCAAAGCATACGTCTTAACCTCATTAGAAGATGTTGTTTGTAAACATTTGATAATCAATGTATCGATGGGGGGGGCTTCGAAACGGACAACAAGCACCGCCCTGTCGCTTTGTCGATGAGCGACGTCAGCAGTTTTCCTATCGACAGACCGGGCTTCATGACCGCATCCTTTCAAAAAGGGTTTTTACGATGCAACAATACGCATTATTTTTTCATTTGTCAAGTGTTTTTGCTGTTTTTTTTATCAAAAAAAATGCAATTTATTCACAGTCTGCATGTTGCAAAGGAATGGAATCTGTGTAGGCATGAACGTCATAGCCGGCATACAGCTGTCCGCAAGTGCCATACTTGCAACGCAGGTTGCAGGCATCCGTCACCTCAAAGGTGATTTGATGGGTGTTAGCCAGCGCCGACTTGATTTGTCCCGCAGTAAGATAAGTACGCATGGCTCATTCCAATTCTATTGGGTTGTAGGGAATTACTTTTTTTTCCGATTCAGATATTTCAACTATTGTTACATTCCCGTTTTTATCCCGTTTCCCTCCAAACAAAGGTTTGCCAGGATTAACTCTTCTTGAATAGGCATATAAATCAGCATAGCATTCTGTTAAAAGCCTATTCATGTCTTCTCTATTGGTTTCGGTATAATAGTTGTCATCATATTTAAAAATAGGGGTTTCTATTTTTTTCAGACTTGTACAACAGAACGAATAATGTCCTTTGCTATCGCTTATTTGCAGAATCAAGCCAGGCAATCCACAAAACTTCCATGGACCGTCAGAAATCGGAATTTGATTCGTGAACCAAGCAGTCCACTCTCGTCCGTGAAATTCACATTGTGCCTTGCAACAAGTGTATCCTAATATCTCTTTGGTCTCATTTCTCATTTGCCATTTCCATTGAGGAAAGGGCTCCTCGTATCGGAATATCGTTGCCAACGGCATCCTATGCATTATGGCCATCTTATTCTCTTGAAAATATTTTAACACTTCTTCAGGGAAGTAAACTCCTTGAGGACGAGGATAACTCTCTTTCCCTTTTCCAATATAACTTGTATAAGTCGAATCGAAGTGAAAAAGGTTACTGTTGTAGAATCTCGAAAGCTTGTCACCGCATTGAAGCACAAAATTATCTGTGTATTCTTTATTCGGTTGGGTTGTGTCACTCACCAATAGTAATGAATAAGTCAGGGCATAATGACTCTTCCCAATACAAGTGTTGTCTTCCAAAAAAATGGGCGTCTGAGGAAACAAGTTAATCGTGATTGACACGATAAACACCAATGATAAAAACAATGTTTTCATAAGCAAGCAATAAAAATGAGAACAGGTTCAGCATGGAACTTATCTGTATAAGTTCCATGCTGAGAGTCCGTTCATCTACATTTCATAAGCAGGAAAACTATCCGAGCATTCGGTGTGGAGACAATCACGGAAATTAGCGGCAGCATTGTCTGTGGTTGATGATCCGCCTTGGTTCGCATAGCAGCAACCACAAGTGCAATACTCCTGTTGTGGTTCTTCCCCACCCTTTACGGCGTTTTTCAGTTCGTCGCTGATTCGGTTCAGCTTGTTCAGTTTCAGGTTTTTCATGACAATTGAAAGTTTGAGATTTTACTTTTTTTGTTTTTCTTCAGCATCTTAAATATGATGCCGTTGCGGCGCACCGTGCCGGTGTTCTGCTGTTGGCCTGCCCTCTCGGGCCTCCAGCAAGGCGGATGGAACACCGCCCCTGCCGGAGCCGCCGCCCGAAAACCATCTTCAGGCAACGGAGGCCGCAACTCGAATGAACCTGTTCTTACCCAAAACCCAGATGAAAGACTGTTTTCCGCCATGGCATCCCCTCCCGGCAAATGGCAAAGCATGCGCCTTGGCCTCATCAGGAAGTGTCGTTGTTAAGCACTTTATAATCAATAAATTACTTGGGGAGAGGAAGATAAACCTTCTCTTCGAAACGGACAACAAGCACCGCCCTGTCGCTTTGTCGATGAGCGACGTCAGCAGTTTTCCTATCGACAGGTTGGGCTTCATTACCGTATCCTTTCAAAAAGGTTTGACAGTGCAATAATACGCATTGTTTTTCCATTTGTCAAGTGTTTTTGTTGCCTAAATTCAACACATAAATGCAACTTTTTCGGAGGCACGAGGTGAAACATATTTTACTCAAACGAGAGA
>JBHACT010000026.1:0-11553 GCA_041854745.1 Candidatus Limimorpha sp.
ACGGCTAAAGGCTTGACCCTCACGGAGCGGCGCTTGCCGTTTGGTTTCTCTGAAACCACTCCGCGACCTGAGGGTCAGGCCTTTAGACGGCTGTGTGTTGGGCCGATGGTGTCGGCCTTGATTCTTTGTTCCTTTCTCATCAAGGAGAAAGGAAGGAGAGGACTGCTTCGCATCGCTTTGCTCTGCTCTGCTTGCAGTGAGGCGCGAGGCGGCGTGTGGGAGGAGGCTGTTTTAATCCCCCTGGCCCCCTTAAAAGGGGGAAGTCCCCTGGCCCCCTTTGGAAGGGGGACTTTTGCTTCGCTTTGCTCGCAATGACGGTGGTGGGTTTGGGTGTAATCGTTATGGGATAGAGACGGTGCGTGCACCGTCTCTACAACGCCATGAAATAATATACATTAAACCCCAATAGTCATTTCAACTATCGGGGTTTAGTACAAATATCGTTTAAAACTATTATTTCAATTTCTTATACCCATACACTGCCAAGTCGCCCAGTTCTTCCTCGATACGGAGGAGCTGGTTGTATTTGGCCATGCGGTCGCTGCGGCTCAGCGAGCCGGTCTTGATTTGCCCGCTGTTGGTGGCTACGGCGATGTCGGCAATGGTGGCGTCTTCGGTCTCGCCTGAGCGGTGCGATGTCACGGTGGTATAGCCATGACGGTGTGCCATATCAATGGCATCGAGGGTCTCGCTGAGCGATCCGATTTGGTTCACCTTAATTAATATAGAGTTGGCGCAGCCCAATTCAATGCCTTTTTTCAGGAACTCCACATTGGTGACGAAAAGGTCGTCGCCTACAAGTTGGCAGCGGTCGCCGATACGCTCGGTGAGTTTCTTCCAGCCGTCCCAGTCGTTTTCACTCATGCCGTCTTCGATGGAGTCAATCGGATATTTCTTGACCAGTTCTTCAAAGTAAGCGATTTGTTCGTCGGCGTTGCGCTTCTTGCCTTTTTCGCCTTCAAATTTGGTGTAGTCGTAAATGCCGTCCTTGTAGAACTCGGAAGCAGCGCAGTCCAATGCGATTTTCACATCATGTCCGGGTTCGTATCCTGCCGACTTAATGGCTTCAATAATGGAATCCAAGGCGTCTTCGGTGCCGTTGAGGGCTGGCGCAAAACCGCCTTCGTCACCCACGGCCGTACTGAGGCCACGGTCTTTCAGCACTTTCTTCAAGGCGTGGAAAATTTCAGCACCCATGCGCAAGCCTTCGCGGAAGCAAGAAGCACCGACAGGGCGAATCATAAATTCTTGGAAAGCAATCGGGGCGTCGCTATGTGAGCCGCCGTTGATGATGTTCATCATCGGGACGGGTAGGGTGATGGTGTTGGTGCCGCCGATGTAGCGGTAGAGCGGGATGTCCAAATAATTGGCTGCTGCTTTGGCCACGGCCAGCGAAACGCCGAGGATGGCGTTGGCGCCCAGCTTCGACTTGGTCGGAGTACCGTCAAGGGCAAGCATCTTGTGGTCGATGGCGCGTTGGTCTAAAGCCGACATGCCCATAATTTCAGGAGCGATGATTTTGTTGACATTGTCAACCGCTTTCAAGGTGCCCTTGCCACCATAGCGTTTCTTGTCGCCGTCACGCAGTTCCAAAGCTTCATGCTCGCCAGTAGAGGCACCCGAAGGCACTGAGGCGCGACCCATAATGCCACATTCCAATGTCACATCCACTTCAACCGTGGGGTTTCCGCGAGAATCCAAAATTTCGCGGGCAATAATCTTTTCTATTAACATGATTTTTAGGTATTTAAGATTTAATACTAATAATTCAAGATTCAAATTGATGTAATGATAAAGCATTTTGGCTCAAAGTATTTTCTGGCTTCGTAGCCATAAATGTCTCTTTTTCAGTTAATTCAAAAGTCATAATGCTTTCAAGATAATAGTGTGCAAAGATAGTAATTTTCCGAATATGTTGTCAAAACAAAAGTCCAGTTTCTTCCGCTTCCCGTTTCTCGCCAATCATCGCCTCAAACTCGGCCTCGGTAATGATGGGAATGCCCAAGGATTCCGCTTTTTTGCGTTTTTCGGGTCCCATCTTTTCGCCGGCCAACACAAAGTCAGTCTTACTGGAGATACTACCCACATTCTTGCCGCCGTATGCCTCAATGGTTTCCTTTATGCTGTCGCGGGAATAGTGGGCGAAAACGCCGCTTACTACAAATGTCTTTCCTGCCAGCACCTGTTCCTGATCAGAGGCGGCTTGTTTGGTCGTGGCGAACTGCAATCCCGCTCGTTTCAATCTGTTGACGATGTCGATATTGCGCTCGTCGTCGAAGAAACTCCTCACAGAAAGCGCAATCTTTTCGCCGATTTCGTTGATTTCGGTCATTTCCTCTACGGAGGCACCAATGATATGGTCGATGTCGTGCAAGGCCTTGGCCAATACCTTGGCTACCGACTCGCCCACGAACTTGATACCTAAGGCAAACAGCACTCTCTCAAACGGCACCGACTTCGATTTCTCCAAAGCGTCAAGGATGTTCTGCGCTGTCTTTTCCTTGAAGCTGACCTTGCGCGTGGCGGTTGGCAGTAAGCTGAACTCATCCTCGATGGTGATGACTTTCTCCAAGCCAAAAAGTTTATCGTAGGTGAGGTCATACAAATCAGCGACATTGCTGACCAATCCCTCTTGATAGAGCAGTTCCACTTTGCCTTCGCCGAGGCCCTCAATATTCATGGCCTTGCGGCCAATGAAATGCTCTATGCGGCCACGGATTTGCGGTGAGCAGCCCGAACTGTTGGGGCAATACCATGCAGCCTCGCCTTCATTCTTTACGAGTGGACTTCCGCAAATCGGGCAGGTCTTGACGAACTCTACAGGCTGCGCTCCCGCCCGACGCTTGTCTATGTTCACACCGATGATTTTCGGGATGATCTCGCCACCTTTCACTACGGTAACGGTGTCGCCATAGTGCAGGTCAAATTGGCGGATAAAATCCTCATTGTTCAAGGTGGCGCGTTTCACTGTAGTGCCCGACAACTGAACGGGGGAGAGATTGGCCACGGGGGTGATGGTACCATGCCTTCCTACTTGGAAATCAGTGCTTTGCAATTCGGTTTTCACTTCTTCGGCCTTAAATTTGTAGGCGATGGCCCATTTCGGTGACTTGGCGGTGAAACCTAATGCTTGCTGCTGGTCGTAGCTGTTGACTTTCAGTACAATGCCATCAATGGCGAAGGGCAACTCATGGCGTTTCTCATCACAATGGTCTATGAACTCAAAGATTTCGTCTATGGTCTTGCACAAGGCCATAAAGTTGGAGATGTTGAAGCCCCATTTTTTGGCTGCTTGTAGGCTTTGGTAATGTGTTTGGTAACGGTCTTCCAAGCCGTCCATCATCATATAATAGCAATAGTTGTCCAGTCGGCGGCGTGCCACTTCCTTGGAATCCTGTAGTTTAAGGGTTCCGGCGGCAGCATTGCGTGGGTTGGCAAACAAGTCGTCGCCAGCTTTGGCGCGGGCCTCGTTCAAGCGGCTGAAGCTCTCAAAGGGCATCACAATCTCGCCACGCATCTCGAAGAAAGGAGGGAAGTCGCCATGTAGTTTGAGCGGAACGGTGCGGATGGTCTTCACATTGGTGGTCACATCGTCGCCTTGGGTGCCATCACCACGGGTAACGGCGCGGACGAGCACACCTTGCTCATATTGTAGGCTGATACCTAAGCCGTCAAACTTCAACTCACAACAGAATTCCACCTCGTCTTCAATGGTTTTTTTGATACGGTTGATGAAGTCGGCAATTTCCTCACGGCTGTATGAATTGGCCAGTGAGAGCATAGGGTAGCGGTGTTGCACGCTTTGAAACTCTTTGGTGATACCGCCGCCAACGCGCTGGGTAGGTGAGGAGGGTAATAAAAATTCGGGGAACTCCTTCTCCAAACGCGACAATTCCTCCAACTTCATGTCGAACTCATAATCGCTGATGGTTGGTTTGGCAAGGATATAATAGTTGTAGTTGTGCTGCTCCAGCTCTTCACTCAAAGCGGCAATACGCTGTTGGGCTTCTTTTTTATTCATAAATAGATGTATTTCAACGGGTTGTCGCTGAGAACCAAAAGCAGTAATCCCAAGACAGCTATGGAAATGACGATGCCGATGAAGGCCATCAAGGCACCTTTGTAATTGCGTCTGATGAAAAGGATTAATATGATACTCAAGACAATGAAGACACTTTCGTACCACACACAAACGCTCAGTCCGAGCATGATACCTGCGATGAGGAACGAACTGCGGTGGACATTCGCGTAGAGGTTGTTTTGCCTCAGAACTTCCTGCCTCAGTAAGACATTGGCACCATACAACATCAGAGGAAGACCGAGAAAAGCGCTGGCATTCCCTATGATACCGAACGAAGGCATAATGCAGCTGAAGGTCGGGATGAGGGCCATCAACCAAGCATTCTGTTTGTTGGAACCTAAGTCGCAGATACGGTAAATTATCGATACGGTAAAAAGGGAGACTACCGCATAAAGCGATCGACTAAGGAACATCATGCCTTGCGAATTGCCAATGCCTAACAGAGCCTTGATTTTCTCAAGGAAGGCGATGAAAAGGGTGGGGTACTGCACCTCACCATGTGAGCCGAAGCCCGGAACAAACACTACGGCAATGATTCTCACGCAGATGGCAATCAGTATCAGCGAGGCAAAAGGGTGTTGTTCCTTAAAGCGTTTGAGTCCTTGTGGCATATTTTTCCGTTTTAGAACGCAAAAGTACAATTTTTTTGTAATTTTGCGCCGTATTAATTGTAACGAAAAAACAAACCTTAAAGTATAGAAAAATGAATAAGCTAGTAAAAGTGTTCGCTTTCGCCACCATGCTGATTATTGGCGGCCAAGCTATGGCTCAAACCCGTGGTGCCATGTTCCTTGGGGCCTCATTTCCCGTGAGTGATTTCGCCGACTTCGACGGATTCGATGAATTTGCCTTAACGACGGTGGAAGTTGATGACGATGATGCAGGCGCCGGCATTGGCTTTAATGCAGGACTTAAGTGGTATTTTAATCCAGGGGTTAAAGGTCTGGGTGTAATGCTCTCGGTGGATGGCTTTTACAATGGTCCCGGCACGGATTTGAAGAATGCTTATCGTGACTTGGAAAGCTTCTATGACGGACAAATTATCGACGGGGGCTTCAAATATAATGCAAAGCCCCAATACATCAATGTTCCTGCCATGTTAGGCTTGAACTACATTTATTATGTCAACCCTAATTTGGGTGTTTATGTTGAGGCTGGCGCGGGAGGCAACCTCCGTTACATTACTCGTTTGGAATCGGTTGAAAAGCTCTCTGTTTTGGGGGTGGATGGGCAAAAAACAACCGTTCAGGAGTATGACAAGGCTTTTAGCTTTGCCTACCAAGTTGGTGTTGGCGTTGAAGTGGCCAAGAACCTCGTGGTCGGCTGTAGCTTTTACGACCTCGGTGGCGCTCCCGTCAATGGCGTGCAGACCATCAAGATGCAGGCCCTCAATGACAATGTGACCAGTACATCAAACAGTAACCTCAAACTGGGCACCATTCGTCCTACTATGATGCTGGTGCGTATTGGATTTAGCTTCTAAGCCACATTCATTCGTTGAAAACTGAAATACGAAGTGTCGGGTTCACCGGCGCTTCGTTTTTTGTGTTGTGTCGGGCGGCTTTCAGACCAAAGGTAACAGTATCTTGGCCCTTAAAACCCATCGCATGAGCGTGTATGATCCCGGCAAGGAACGCATCGCCTGAACCTGTCACATTGACAATTTGGGCGGGCAGGGCGGGAAAAGCAATGGCAACGCCGGCCGAACAATAAATAGCACCTCTTGAACCTAAGGTTAAATAAACATTTCTAATACCTCTGTAATTCAATATTTTAGAAGAAACAACAGCATCTCTTTCTCCGGTGATTTGCACGGCCTCATCTTGGTTGCATTTCAAGGCGAAAACTGAGCGTTTTTCTGACCTTTCCATGGCATCGACAAAACGCAAGGCCTTGCCCGGCGAAACGGTATCGACATAAAGCGGAGCCTTGCAATGGTCGATGAGATAGGCAAGCGCTTCGCTGCTTAACAGTGTGTCGGCAATGACGATGTCCGATAGGTTGATGGCTTCCATTTTGTCTTTGAGCCAATCCAAATCCATGCGGTCGTTGAGACTCACATCCGAAACCGCCGAAATCATGCCGCCCATGTCGTCGTTGAAACTGAGGAAGAAGGGACTTTTCTCATCTTCAACTTGGGTGGAGAGCGACAAGTCCATGCCGATGTACTTGCAGTCGGCCAGGAGGTGTTCGGCAAAGCCATCGCCACCGAAAATACTCATCAACCTCACTTCATGGCCCAGCAGGCAAAGATTGTGGGCAATGTTGCGCGCCACACCTCCATAATGGATGGCTATATTTCCGGGCGTGCAGCCTTTGGTGATGGGCTCGGTATGTGGCACCACAGCAATGTCAATATTGGATTCGCCTATGACGGTAATCTTCATGATTTCTTTGTTTTGGGAAGACAAAATTAGAAAACTTTTACGATAATTTGGATTTCTCAAATTGTTTTTGTTATTTCGTGGCTTCAAACCAATGGGTTATGGCACACAAACAAAACAAGAAGAGGAGGCGTCGCAGCTACAAGTACCATGCGATTACCTTTAAGTTGTCGGCAGGGCAATACCGTTCGTTGCTGAATTACTGCAAGGCACGCCGAACGACGCCCATCAAGTTGATTAAGAAAAACATAGAGCGGTTCATCACAGCATACGAATATGAGGTTCCTCAGGATTTGTATCTCTCAGAGAACCAATTGGATCTGTTCTCTTAAAACAGCAATGCGATCGAAGATCAGCTGCGCCGAAGTTGAAGATACGATGCAGACAATGCTTCGTAATCCTTTCCTTTTCTGTCATTTCTGGTGGAAGGGTATGCGGTTTTGAATCGACCTGCCCAAGGTTACCTCGTCAACATACTCCAACGCATCTCCTACGGCAATGCCTTTCGAAATCACGGAGACTTTTCCTTCAAAGTCTTTCAACTGCCTGAAAACATAAAAGTTGGTTGTGTCGCCTTCTATGGTGGCAGGCAGGGCCAAGATGATTTCCTTAATGTCTTCTTTCTGGGTTCGTTGCACCAACTGACTTATCTTCAAGTCGTTGGGCGAAATGCCTTCGATAGGGCTGATGACACCGCCCAAGACATGGTAGAGACCGTTGTAGGAGGCAGTTCGCTCAATGGCCAGCACATCGCGCATATCGGCCACCACACAAAGTGTGTTCTCGTCGCGACGCGGATTGCTGCAAATGGAGCATACCTTGGTATCGCTGATGTTGTAGCAACGCTCACAAAGCATGATGTTGTGCTTCATTTTGAGCAATGAATCAGCAAGTTGCTCGGTTTCCAAATCGTCGCTGTTGAGCAGGTGCAATGCCAGCCTAAGGGCAGTTTTCTTTCCGACACCGGGCAATTTCGAAAGCGATTCCACCGCGTTCTCAAGCAATATGGATGAATATTCGGCCATACAATAATCGCGGCAAAATTAAGTTATTTCCTTAAATTTGCAGCCTCAATACCGAAGAAATCATGAAAAGATTTGCTTTAATGCTTGCCTGCCTGCTTTTTACTATCGTCGCTTCGATGGCGCAGGATTTCAACAAAACAGATGAGAAAGGCCGCCGTCAGGGTGCTTGGCGCGACTTTTATCCCAACGGCCAACTTCGCTATGAAGGCGAGTTCAAGAACGACAAGTGCAAGGGCACTTTCCGTTATTATGACGAACAAGGCAACCTGAAAGCCACCAACGAGTTCAGTAAATCGGGCGAGATGGCTTTGAACAAGACCTACGCTTCGAATGGCAGGGTGATTGCCACGGGGCATTATGTGAACCAAAAGAAAGACGGCGAGTGGAAGTACTATGACGCCAATTCGGGCCAGCTTCGCTTGGTGGAAGACAACAAAGCGGGCAAGGTGCACGGCTGGTCGAGGCTCTATAATCCCAACAATGGCGTGTTGGCCGAAGAAACGCAATATGTTGAGGGCCAGCCCGAAGGCCAATGCAAGAAATACTCGAATACAGGCTCTTTGATTATGGAATGCCAATACCATAATGGCCTGCTTGATGGCCCCACCAAAACCTATTATCCCAACACCTCTCTGAAAGAGGAAGGACAATACGCAAAGGGGCAGAAAGTGGGAGTTTGGAAAACCTACAACGAGGATGGGGATGTCATCGCCGAAGAAGCTTTCGGAGAACAGGAAATACACTAAAGATTTGCCCTCTTAAACATGCTTACCTTGCCACATACATCGTTCTGTGGAATCATTGCAACAAGGTCAGGTATGCAGTTTGGGGGAAGGCCAATTGAAATCAATTACATCTTTTCAGGTAATCTTCCAAGTTGGGCCGACCGTATTTGGCCGCCAACTTGTAGCATTCGCACGCCTTGTCCTCGTTGTTGAGGAGGAAATATGAGCGACCCATGTTGAAATGGGCATCGGCATAGTCAGGCTTGATTTCTATGGCTTTCTCGAAATCAGAAATGGCCTCGGCGTATTTTTTTCTATTGACCTTGGCACAGCCGCGATAATAGTATGCCTCAAAATTGTTTTTGTTGTATTTGATGGCCTTGCTCAAAGTCTCTTCTGCTTCTTCAAATTTGCTGTATCGGATCAGCAACTTTGAGCCTTCTTCGGTGTAAATTCGTGATTTTGCTTGATTTTCGCATCCAGTAAAGGCGAAAAAGGCAAGTAGGGAAAACAAGAATGTGAGTTTTTTCATCGCTTCAATTTTTGCAAAGATAATAAATAAATGGGTATGGGGACAGAAAAATGGGTTAACTGTACTGTTGCACAATGTTTTTTACGGTTTCGATGATTTCCTTCAGTTTCGTTTCGGTTTTTGCTTCGCAAAGGAAACGGAGATAAGGCTCTGTGTTGGAAGGTCTTATATTGAGCCACCAGTCGGGATAGTCGAGGCGGTAACCGTCGAAGTCCAAAAAGCGTTCAGGTTTTTCGAGATTTGTAAAATGGCTACAAACAGCGTCCATAGCCTCTTGCTTGCGCTCAATCTTGAAGTTGATTTCGCCCGAATTGAAATAAGGTGTGATCTCATCAATGATCTGGCTCATCGTCTTGCCTTCCTTCTTGTGTTCGGCCAACAGTCGAAGCACAATGGAGGCGGCCAGCAGGGCAGAATCGGAGTAATAGAAGTCGCGGAAGTAATAGTGCCCGGCCAGTTCGCCGCCAAAGCAGCCGTCCAACTCTCTGAGTTTCAATGCGGCGTAGGCACGGCCCACGCGCCAAGTCTCAACTTTGGCTTGATAGCGGTCAAGGTGTTCCTGTATGGCACGCGAACTGCGGATGTCTTGCAGCACGATACCCTTTTGGCGTTGTTCGCCGATGAAGTAGTCACCCAAAAGTGCAATAATGAGGTCAGGGGAGACGAAACGCCCTTTCTCATCGATGAAGGTGATACGGTCGGCATCGCCATCGAAGAGCAGACCTATGTCGCATTTTTCTTTCAGCACCAAGGTCTTGATTTGCTCTTGGGCATTCTCATCCAATGGATTGGGCTCGTGATTGGGGAAATTGCCATCCAAGGTATCGTTGATGTATTGGGCTTTGCCAATCAGGTCGTGGACAAAAAGCGACGACATGCCATTGCTACAGTCCACGGCGATGTCGAGGTTGTCGTGTGGGCCTACAAACTGTTTCTGGAAAGCCAAATAATCGGCATATACTTTCTTCTCTCTGATATGGCCTTTCTTGTCGTATTGCGTTGTGGCTCTGTCGCTTTCCACCAAGGCTTCTAAGCGGTTCAGACCCGTATCGTAGCCTACGGGAAGGGCATTGGAAGCCGAAATTTTCAAACCGTTGTGGTTCTTGGGGTTGTGCGATGCCGTGATTTGTATGGATGCTCCATAGCCATATTTTGCCGTCGACCAATAGACCAAAGGGGTGGTGGACAGGCCTATGAAATCCACATTTTTGCCACGGTCGGTGAGACCTTTTGTGAGCGCATTGAACATGGTTTCGGAGGATAGGCGCATGTCGCGGCCCACGAGATAGGTATCAGTGTCGATAATGTCGGGCAGGAAATAGCCTATGCGGTAGGAGATGTCTTCATTGAGGTCGGTGCTCCATTCGCCACGGATGTCGTATGCCTTAAATGCTTTCATGTTCTGATGTTTATGTTTTTATAATCTGCAAACAATTGTTCTTTTTTGACACGAGGTTACGGGAAGCTGGACTATTTCAAAACTCCGCGTTGATTGAGTGCCTGTTGGTATTTGGCGGCGTTGCGGTTGTGTTCTGCCAAAGTCTTGGCGAAGTTGTGGTAGCCGGAAAAGTCTTCCTTGGCGCAGAAAAAGAAATACTGATGGTTTTCGGCGTTCAGCACAGCTTTGACGGCGGCAAGGGACGGAATACAGATGGGGCCAGGCGGCAAGCCGGGATATTTGTAAGTATTGTAAGGTGATTCTATCTCTTTGTGATGGTTAAGCACGCGACGGATGGTATAGTCGTTCCAAGCGAAGATGAGGGTGGGGTCGGCTTGAAGTAGCCAGTTGTTTTTCAGTCGGTTGAAATAAACGCCTGCCACACGGGGCATTTCATCGCTCATGTTGGTCTCTTTGTTGACGATGGAAGCCAATGTGCTCACCTGAATCGGTGTCAAGCCCTTGGAAAAGGCCTGCTGTTTGCGCTCTTCGGTCCAGAACTTGTTGTATTCTTGGAACATACGGATAATGAAACCTTCGGCATCGGTGTTCCAATACAACTCGTAGGTGTTGGGGAAGAAAAGGGCAGGGATGGTGTGGCTGTCAAATCCCAATTTATTGATATATTCTTGATTGTGAAGCAGATTGGAAAGCGAAGTGGAGTCGGCCTCAATCTGGGCGGCAATGCGGCCTGCCAGCATGTCAACATCGCGGATGTTGTTGAAGGTTACTTTTACAGGGGTCTGTAATCCGCCACGCAACATGTTGATTAACTGGTTGTTGTTTATTCCGTTTTTCACCACGTAGTGGCCAGGATGGATGTTTTCGGGATATTCCTTTTTTTGCGCTACCCAGTTGAAACTCTTTTCATTGACGATACAGTGGGCATTGGCTAAGATGGCTTTCACCTGACCGTAGTCAGAGCCTGTCGGAATAAAGAGTTCCACATCTTTTCCGTCAGCGGTTTGCACATTGGGCGACATGATGGTTTTGTAAAGCCAAAACCCGAACGCCGAAGCGAAAATCAGTAGGATGGCCAATACAAGCAATGCCGTCGCCTTGCCCTTGCCCTTTTTTTTCTTGGATTTTTTCTTTTCTTTGGGTAGTATTGTTTCTATTTTGACCATTTGTGCTTTTTCTTTTCAGGCGACAAATGTACAACTTTTTTCCGTTCCAACATTTTCGTGGAAATCAGACAAGCCACCGGAGGAGAAATTTCTCTATTTTGAATCACTATTGTCCGATAAAAAATAATCCAAAGTGCAGGGATAAAAATAAATTTTCATCCCTTACACTTTTTTAGTAGTTTTGTGTTTACCACAACGCAATACTACAATGAACAAAAATACACATTTTTTCGGACAATCT
>JBHACT010000027.1:0-6906 GCA_041854745.1 Candidatus Limimorpha sp.
AATAAGGGCAAAAGCCAACATTGCGTTGACAAACCTCGTCTACAACATGTGCCGACTGGCGCAACTCAAGAAATACCAACCTAATTTAATTGCGATACAATAAACGGAATATCAAACAATTACCCCCCCCACCGTCAAAAATGTAGCAAATAATTTATTGTCAAATGATAAAACAGCCGTATCTTTGCACCTGTAAACCAAATGTTAAACAGCGGTTGTCCGGCAGATTAATGGGTTCTGTCTGTTTTGATGACCAAAAAGTGAATAAATAGAACCCACCTTGAGTTTCAAGTGGCCGTGATTAATAATTTTGGCGGCTTCTACCAGACATGGTTCTACTTCAACGAGGCGCGGCGCATGGGTGCGAAAGTGCATCTGCCTTGTGTCAACCGGAGCGATTACCTCACCACCTTGAACGGCCAGACCATCTTCATGGGATTTATCCATCTGCAAGGCTTGGAGCGGCAGTTTGTGGAGCGTTTCCTTGCGGAGCGCGAGGTGCGAGGGCATTTCAAAAGTTTTGAGGATTTCAGCGCACGAGTGTCGTTCTCGTTGGAACAATTGGTCGTGCTTATCCGTGGCGGCGCGTTCGATTTCACGAAAAAGACCAAGGCTGAACTTTTGTGGCAGGCGTATCTCAATAAAAATCAAGGGAAGAAAGAACAGCCCGAGACACTCTTCCAAACAGAAAACCAACATTTTGAGTTCCCCAATTTCAAAACTAACGCTTTGCAAAATGCTTACGATGAGATTGAACTTTACGGTTTCCCTGTTTCCCTGACTTGGTTTGACCTCTTGCAGACCCGATTCCGAGGTGAGCTGATGGCCTCGCAGATGTTGCATTTCATAGGCTGCCGCTATAGGATGTTGGGCAAGTTGGTAACAGTGAAATATGTGCGCACCTGCAAAGGCTCTCTGATGGCACTCGGCACCTTCGTGGATGCCACGGGCGAGGCCTTCGACACGGTACATTTCCCACAAGTGCTGAAGGATTGGCCATTCCAAGGCGATGGCATATATCTGCTTTTGGGCAAGGTAACGGAAGAATTTGGACAGCCCTCGCTGGAGGTGGAAAAAATGAAGCGGTTAGAACACAAAATGTTGGAGTAAGCCAACCCGCGCCGTTGAATGGGAAGATTATATAAGTCGCTGACAACCAATGTTTATTAAAATAAATCAAGGGTAACATACTGTAATTAATGACCAATGAAAGTATCGGGGAAGCTCGGTTTCCTTCTTTTAGTTTTATGTTCCTGTTCCATGAAAAACGAAAAGGGCGACTACCAATTTGTCACCCTCCTCGAAAACAACTTTATTTGTGGATAACTTATTCTTTGATGATTTTTCTGGAAAAAGACTTGTCCTGCGTAACGATTAGTATGGTATAGATACCTGATGCACAATGGGTCAAATCAAGTTGAATCTCTTCCTTGTCGATGTGGGTAACATTATTAACCATGAGACCTAAAACATTGAATATCTTTATTTCCTGTATATCGCTGCCCTTGATGTTAACTAAACCCGTGTTCGGATTCGGATAAATGTCAAATCCGGCTTGATTTTCATCAACGCCAGTGAATTCGAACCAAGCTTGATACTTCTTGTCCGAATCGGCCACAATGGTGATGCTGGATTCAGTTGAAATAATGTTCCCGTTTTCTGCCCAGCAAACAAAATTGGAACCTTCTCTTCCAGTAGCCGTAAGGGTTACGGATTCATTCGGGAGATATTTTCCCGAACCCGTAACCTCTCCAGCATATAATGGAAACGCAAACGCTTCAATTTGATAAGTGAAAATCTCAAAAATGGCAACCAAAACCCGGTCTCTCGTCGGAATAAAACTGTAATTTTCCAAGTTGGAGATGTCGTTTCCATTTTCTCTCCATGTTACGAAACGATAACCTTCGTTAGCCATTGCGCTCACAGTGATTCTATCGCCGCAAGGGTAAACATCGGTACCCGTCACACTTCCAAACTCGGCTGACTCAACCAAAGTTGTGATACTGATGGGGTTGGCTTCAAAAACAGCAGTAAATGTATAATCTTCTTCTATGGCTTCGAAGTAATAGGTTTCCTCTGTTGAGACGATTTCATCATTATATCTCCAGCCAATGAAATGATAGCAAGGATCTGAAATTGCCGTCAGTTCAACATTGTCCTTATAATACACAGAAGTCAAAGGTGGCACCGTGCCGCCAATTTCCGGTTCGATGTTGACGACAATCCTGACTTTTTTAGGCTTGAAAATAGCAACCAAATCATAGTCTTTGTCTAAAGTGAAACTATATATTGGTATTGTGTCATTAGGCTTATCCTCACCGTTTATTTTCCAATTTTTAAAACGATAGTGATCATGCGCCGTAGCCTCAACCTTTGCTTTTTTGGTGTCCCCGCAATCAATAGGACGGTCTATGATTGAAACCGACCCCATTTCTTCGTCGGTTGAGAGATTAATGCTGTATATTATGCCCTCATGGATTGTGTCGAAAACATTCCAACCCGTTGCTTGCTGATAAGCTTCTCTCTTTTCACATAGAACGAACAAAGGCGTTTCTGGATTGAAATTGACAAAAGCAGAGTCGCCCACCGTGGGCGGATTGGATGCTGTGACAAAGACGGCGGAAAAGCCCGAACAGCCTTCAAAAGCTTTTTTGCCGATGGTGGTTATATTATAAGGAATGGAAAGTGTGTCTGAAAGAGCGTCACAAAACCTGAAGGCATTCGCGGGAATGGCAGTGACCGAGCTCCCAATAACGAGCTTTTGCAAACTGTCACAGCCATGAAATATACTTATGCCTTCATCATCGTCAAAAACTATTTCATTGCATTTTTTGGCGTTATAAATGACTTTGCTGAGATTGTGGCAATCTTGGAAAGCTCCTTCCTTGATAGCGTTGACACTGCTTCCAATTGTTATTTCAATAAGCCCGGAACAACCATTGAAAGCGTTTTTACCAATGGTGGTAACTTTGTCCGGAATGGACAATTTTCCCCTGAGGCCCTCACAATGTTGGAATGCACCCTCTTCTATAGAGGTAACAATCTCCCCAATTGTAATTTCAGCCAAACCCGAACATCCTTGGAAGGCTTGCTTACCAATAACGGTAACCTTGTCCGGAATGGACAGTTTTCCCGTGAGACCCGCGCAATGTTGGAATGCTTCCTCTCCTATGGTGGAAACATTCTCACCAATTGTAATTTCAGTCAGACCCGAACATCCTTGGAAGGCTTGCTTACCAATAACGGTAACCTTGTCCGGAATGGACAGTTTTCCCGTGAGACCCTCACAATGTTGGAATGCACCTTCACCTATAGCGGTAACCTTCTCCCCAATTGTAATTTCAGTTAGACTGGAGCATCCGTTAAAAGCATTTTTACCGATGGAAGTCACTTTATCGGGAATGATAAAATTTCCTGTCAGACCTTCGCATTGCTCAAATGTATAATCATGTATCGTAGTGAGCTCATTACCAATGACGATGTGTTTTAGTGCTTTGCAATAACCGAAAGCCCGTTGGCCTATGGAAATGACCGAATTTGTTAAGACAATCGTGTCTGAAAGGTGATGGCAGCCGTAAAACGCATTTTCTCCTATTTCCAAACAGGCTGTGGCATTGTTGGTGAGTTTAGTGAGGCTGGCGCAATCTTGAAAAGTGCATTTTTTGATGGATCTGACCTTTTCCCCGATGGTTATTTCATTTAGGCTGGAGCATCCCTGAAACGCATTCTCACCGATGATGGTTACATTGTCGGGGATGTCTAATGCTCCAGTAAAGCCACTGCATTGAACAAAAGCATATTTGCCTATCGAAGTCAGTTCATCATTAAGGATAAGGCTATCGAATCCGCAACAATAGCAAAAAGCATACGAGCCTAATGATGTAACATTGTTCGGAATGACAAGGGAACCTGTCAAATTACTACAATGGAAGAATGCGTGATCGCGAATTTCTTTAACGGTGTACTCTTTCCCTCCATAAGCTACGGAAGAAGGTAAGGATATAGGACCTGCAATTATACCGTCATATCCTATCAATGCTACGGCAGTCGGATCCGAGGTTAAAACTCGATACTTCAAGAGTTGACCTGTAGCACATTCGGCATTGAATGTTTGGGCCTGAACGATGTAGACAGGAAACATCGCCAAAATGATTAAAAGTCTGGTAAACCTGTTCATGATAATGGTGTTTTTAATTGATTTTTAATTGATTATATTCCTATATTTTATACTTCCATTGATAAGAATCATTACGACAAGATCTTGGTTAATGTGTTTTGAAACAGCCATCCCATAGTCCGTGTCGAGAGTAACTTCTTCGCCTACTTGATTCAGGCTTTGGCAATCCTGATAGATTTTGCCGCAAAAATACATATTCAACAGAGTTCAATTCGCGCCTTAACAGTGAGAATAATTCACGAATTCTGTCAAAATTATTTACTGCATTTCGGTCGAAAACTCGTTGAGGAAGTCCGCAATCTGTTTGACCTTTTTATCCGACAAGTCCTCCAAGTTGAGGTAGATATGCGCTTGCCTCGGACATAGTGATGATTTCAAACCGCATTGCAGCATCACATCGTCAAGGAAGTTGTGGTTTAAGGCGATGGAGATATCGACGAGCAATTCCACATCAATGCTGTATCGTTCAAAGATGGAATAAACATTGGTACGCTCACAGTGGATGCGCCGAGCAAATTCAGCCACACTCAGGTTGCTCTCGTCGAAAACGGTTTTGATGAGTTGTCCTATGTTAAGTCGTCCTCGCGCCTCCATGTTGTTGTCTTGTTGTAGAATAAGACATAAAAAAGCGTGGAAGTTTTTCTTGCCTGAACTCCGGGTTTCCACGCCCACCAACTCATACAAGTCATTCCACGCCAAACACTTGGCGTTAGTCGACTTATTCTTGAGTTGGTGCCCAAATAGAGGGCGACTTGTGGAAATTGGAGTTCAAGAATAGCTTCAATTCGCTATTTTATTCTATGTCAATATAATGAAAGTCTGTTCTTTTTTAGAATTTGTTTTTGAAATGCAATGGCAAAGGTAAGTATTTTTACAGAATTGAAGCACACGCGGGAATAATTTCTCAAAAGAAACACAAGGCTCCAACACTACTAAATGGAAAAAGTCTAAAAGCCAAGCTCATTTCAATTTCGCCAAAATGGTCTCTTTTCCCACCGTGCGATCACCGATTTTCACCTTAATTTCGGCATCCAAGGGAAGAAACACATCCACGCGCGAGCCGAAACGAATCATTCCCAACTCCTCGCCCACCACAGCCTCGTCGCCACGCTGAAGATCGCAAACAATGCGCCGCGCCACAAAACCTGCAATCTGGCGCACCAAAATTTCACGGCCTTTTTTGTCCTTCAAAATAATCGTATTATGCTCATTATCAGTCGATGACTTCGGGTTGAAAGCGAGCAAAAACTTTCCGGGATGGTATTTGTAATAGGCAACCTCTCCGCCGAAGGGGAAGAAGTTGATATGGACATCATAAATGGACATAAAAATGGAAATCTGACGGCGCTTGTCGTGGAAATACTCGTCTTCCAACACCTCCTCGTTGGCCGCTACAAGGCCATCGGCAGGCGACAACACGGCATCGGGCTCCATAGTAGTTTTCCGCCACATCGGGACACGGAAAAAGCGGATAGTCAGTATCAAAACCAAAAAGCCAAAAGCATACAACAGATAATGCCATACCGTTTGCGAAGGCCAAAACCAATTGACCAGAAGAACCGACACGGAGATGACGGAAAAGACAATGAGGATGGCAACCGTTCCTTCCTCGTGAATGCGTTTATGGATTTGTTTCATAGCAGCAGCAAATAAACAAAAATAAATGGTACGCTGAACATGACGGAATCGAAACGGTCCAAAATTCCGCCATGACCCGGAATCAGTTTACCGGAATCCTTCACCCCGGCTTGCCGTTTGAGCATGGATTCGCTCAGATCGCCCAAAGTGCCGAAAACGACAGCAACAACGGCCAATCCGATGGCTTGAGGAATAGGAAACCAACCGGAATAATGACAGAACACAATGAGTGACACCACAGTGAACAGCAGTCCACCGATACTTCCCTCGATGGTTTTCCCGGGCGAAATACGAGAGAAGAGTTTATGACGCCCAAGGAGCGTGCCTGTCAGATACGCAAAAATATCATTGACCCAAAGAATACAGAACACCATAATGACCAGTCCAGGGCCAGCCAAAGGGCCAAAGAGGTCTTCACGATACATGAAAAGCATCAGGGAAGAAGGAATGCTCAAGAAAGTAAGGGAGGCAAAAAGGTAAGTGAAGACTCGCTTTGCGTCATACTTAACGGAGAATAAAGCATAGAGAAAAGGCATCATCGGAAAAAGCAGAGCAAGGAGTAGCCAACAGGGGGTGATACCTTGAAGGGACACCAAGGCAAGCAGGGCAAAGAATCCTAAGGAAAGTACCTCACCAATGACGAGGCCCAACAAAGAATTCATTTGCATGAGCCTATACATTTCGAAGGTGCCAACAGCGATGATAAAGAGGAGTAAGGCAGCCCATGTCCAGGACGAGACGAACACGCAGGAAATGAGCACGATACCCATCACCAGTCCAGAAACCGAACGGATCAGCAATTCTTTCATAGCGTCACAAATGGATTGCAAAGATAGGAAAAAAGGGAGACGGGAAGCAAGTGCCTCCCCCCAAAAAACCGGCAAACCCCGCCAGCGCATTGCCGCTGTCGGGGTTTCCGTTGTGGGTGGGCGGCGAACTACTTTCCCACGGTCTCCCGCAGTATCATCGTCGCGGCGGGGCTTAACTTCTCTGTTCGGGATGGGAAGAGGTGCGCCCCCGCGCCATAGCCGCCACTCGTGGCTCGGCGGGACAAGGACCGGATGGGGAAAGCCGGCACGGCGCAACGCGCC
>JBHACT010000028.1:0-20673 GCA_041854745.1 Candidatus Limimorpha sp.
AAATGATTCAGAACAAGTTAAACAACAGACCAAGAAAAAAACTCGGATTTTTGACACCCATCGAATACTTTTTCGCTAACTTTGCAAAATCAAACCAATGTTTAATCAAAAAAGTTGCATTTGTAACTTGAATTCAGCTTGATTTTTTTATTAAAAAATGCAATTTATTTATAATCTGTATGTTACAAAGAAATAGGTTTGTACAGGCATGAACATCATAGTCGGCATACAGTTTTCCGTAGGCGCAATACTCGCAATGCAAGTTGCAAGCATCCGTAACCTCAAAGGTAATCTGGGGCGTGTTGGCCAATGCCGATTGGATTTGTTCAGAAGTAAGATAAGTGGTCATGGCTCATTCCAGTTCGATGGGATTGTAAGGGGTTGTGATTTTCATGTTATCAGTGTTTTTCACCTGTACCAATTTGCCTGAGGCATCTTGTTTGGAAACAACCGGTGCTTGTACTATTTCTGGATAGATTCTTTTAAGATATGAAAGCAGGTCGTAATAGTACAGCTTAACGAAATCGTTGGCTTCCTTGCATGTGGATTGCTGATAGTATCGGCTTTCCATCATTAGAATATCCTCTTTTGAGTTACTAATGGCATTACAAGTGAAAGAAAACCAGCCTCTTTCATCTTCCACTTGCAGAATCAACCCCGGCAAGCCGCAAAACTTCCATGGGCCTTCTGAATAAGGAATGTCAGTTGTGAACCATGCATTCCAAATGCGTCCTTTATAAGCACAGGTGGCTTTCCTGCAAGAATAGCCAAGCACCTCTTTGTTATCAGAGAGAATTTCCCATTGCATCAGCGGAAGGGCTTCACCATATTGGAAAATTGGTCCGATGCTTGGAGTGCGATGCAACACGGTTATTTTCTGCTCAGCATGGTTTTTATAGACATCAATGGGCAAAGAAAATTCTTTAGGCTGGCTTGGAACGGCATTTTTCCCTTTATTCACCCATGCGGAGCAAAGCGAATCGTGTTGATAAAGGTGAAAACTATAGGAACGGGATAAATCTTCACCAATTTGAAGAACGAGATAGTCAATGTCTTTTTTCTCTTTTTTTGAAGTGTCATTGACAATTTCAAACCGATATTTGAAAGTCGCATGGCTTTCTCCTATCTTGTGAAAATCATCAATGTGGACATCCTTTTGGGAGAAACCGAGTTGGGAATGAAACAATACAACACCCAGTAAGAAACATACTATTTTTCGATTCATAATTTCATTAGTTTTAAAGTTTAAAAGTGAGTGTGTTGTATTTCGACAACATGCTCACAGAAATGGGGGTTCTGTAATTAATCATCTGGAGTAACTACTATTTCATAAGCAACTTCCTTGTCGCATTTCGTTGTTTTATGTTCAGCTGCATTTGTACTACGATTGGAAGCTACCGATGCCTCCCCACAGCAGCCGCAAGAACAAACAAACACTCCTCCGCCTCTCACGGCGTTCTTCAGTTCATCGCTGATTTGGTTCAGCTTGTTCAGTTTCAAGTTTTTCATGACAATTCAAATTTTGAGATTTTACTTTTTGTTGTTTTTCTTCAGCATCTTAATTGGTCTTACTCCAATTCGATGGGGTTGTAAGGGGTTGTAACTGGCGGCTCATTGGGGCTGGCTTCCCTTTCATCTCCATTCTTTTTCATTATCATTATCTTGATGCCAGGAAACAATTTCCAAATGTAGGCGTGCAAATCATCATAATAGAGTTTCTCAAACGCGATGGTCTCTTTACGCCCTGCTTTGGTGATTTCATCACGGTTTATCATCAGCATCGGGGCCGGCGTAGTTTCCATTCCCACACACGAAAACGAATAATGCCCTTTGTCGTCAGCCACTTGCAGTATCAGTCCGGGCAAACCGTAAAACTTCCAAGGGCCGTCTTTCACAGGAATCTGCATGGTAAACCAAGCCGTCCAAAGCCTTCCTCGAAAATCGCATTCGGCCTTGAAGCACTGATAACCAAGAATTTCTTTTGCCTCAGATGACAGATTCCAAACTATCAGTTCCAAATTCTCCTCGTATTGGAGAATGGGAAACCTTTCCACACGCATCCGTTGTATGACCGTCATCCGCTTTGCTGCCGCATATTTGAAAACATCGGGAGTCCAAGTCGCGCCGAAATGCCCCAATCCTTTGAATGCCATTTTGCCATGTCGCTTACAGTCTTCGGTATATGCCGAATCATATTGATGCAGATGGAGACTGTAACAACTTGAAATTGAATCGCCCGACATCAGCACAAGGCGGTCGTGGCTCTTTTCGTCGGGTTTCAGCGTGTCTTTCGTCATCATCACATCGTAGGTGATGATAAAGCGGCTATGGTCAAGCACCTTGAAATCCTGAAGGTTGAATGGGTCTTGTGCCAACAAAGGCAACGCGCAGAGTGCTGCAACAATGAGCAAAACTTTTTTCATTTTTGTTGGGTTCTGAAAACACTACAAAACTACTACATTTGTCAAGCAGTTGAAACCCCATTCCAAACAATTCCAAGGTCAAAAAAATGTAATATTCTGGAAATAAAAGAGATAAAGCATTTCCCATTCCAAACTTTTTCTGGAAGAAGTCCAAGGATTTTAGTCCTCTTCCATCTTCTTCCTCCGCCTTCCGCGCAGTTTGTCCACCATACCAACGGTGGTACTAAGGTAATCGGCCTCTTCTTGGCGCGACACCTTGAAATGGGAAAGCAGATACGATTTCTGCTCGGCCTCATCAAGGTTGGGATATTTTTTCAGCAGGGTCTCCCATTTCGCAGGATAAAGCCTTTCCATCACATCAAGCATAGCTTTCCAATGGTCGTTGCCATCAAAAACAGCGTTCTCTAAAGCATTGAGAGAATGTGCGTTTTTGTTGTTATTCAGATAATTATCGAAAAGCAACATTGTCCGCTGCTCCTTTTTCAACGCCTCTGAAAGATGCTCTGCATAATCCTGTTGGATTTGCTTGTGCTCGGAGCCTTTTTGCACCAAAGCCTTGTTCTGCTGTTTGAAATGAAACAATTCCGCATTGATGTCGGCCTCACGCTTTCTTCTTCGCGCCAAGCGCACTTGCGAGAATAGGAAAGCCGCCAAAACCAATGCTGACACTATACTGATAATGATGATGATATGCTGATTTCGGATGATAATTCCGTTCATCACATTCTTCGCCACCTCATCATCAAATTGATGCCTGACCAGCTCAATATTGTTCTTCTTTTTTTCTTTGTCCAACAAATATTGTGCCTTCAAATAGGGATAGATGCAGAGGCAGGCCTTTTCAAAATCGCCCTGTGCCTCGGCAAGATTTACAAGCGCTCCATAATAGTACAGAATGTTCTTATCATTCGTTTCATCCGCTTTTGGCAGCAGTGCTTCCAACTGACCGTAATAATAGGCAGCGGAATCCATTTGGCCCGTCACGAAAAACACATTGCCCATATTATGGTAATAATACATCCACAGTTCGTCGTCCACTTCCTGCTGAAAAGATTGCAAATATCGATTGAGATAATTGGCGGATCTTTCGTATTCTTTTGCATTAAAACACTTTACATAATAAGCGGATAATATCCATTGCAAAGCCTCCTCCGAACCGCTTTGCTCAGCCAAGGCAAGCCCTTGATTCAAACAGATTTCGGCACTGTCGAACTCACGATGCAACTGATAGAAAGCTCCCAACGCGGCCAGTGCCTTGGATCGTGCTTCAACATCCTCATTGAAACCTTTATCAGCGGCTTTCAGCAAATCGGCAACGCCTTCCGTTTGTCCGTCCAACGACATTGAGCACCCGATTTCGTACTAAGCCCAAGCCAACATCAACGAGTCGGCACTTTGCGAGGCAAAAAGTTCCGCTTCCTTAAAATAGCGCATGGCCTCTGCCCTGTGGCCAGAATCCATCTGAATGCGCCCTTTCTCCAAAGCTTCTTGGGCAGCTTGCCGCACATCGCGAGGCTCAGGATGACAGCCGATTATGGAATGGCTCAAAAAGAATAAGGCTATGATTTTCAGCAGGCTTCGCATGGCAGGTGTTTTTATACTTAATTTCTCCAGAAACTTCGTGAAAACAGCGTAATCATCGAGAACAATTCCACCCTGCCGATGATCATCAGCAACATGAGTATCCATTTGGTGGTTAAGGGGAAGAAGACATACGAACCGCCGGGCCCCACCTGACCGATACCCGTCCCCACATTGCTCAAGGTGGCCACCGAAGCGCCTATCGAAGTCTCAAAGTCAATGCCCGTGGCCAACAGGGCGATGGTGCCGATGAGGAAGACAAGGAAATAGATAAAGATGAAGGAGATGTTCTTGTAAACACCGCTGGCCGAGATGGACTTCCCGTTGACTTTCACGGGCAGCACGGCGTTGGGGTGGATGACGCGCTTCAACTCCAAAACCGAATTTTTGATGAAGATAAGATGTCTGAACATCTTCACACCGCCAGAGGTGGATCCCGAACAGGCTCCGATGAACATGAGCAGGAAGAGAACAACCCAAAGGAACGAAGGCCAGACCGTGAAGTCGCTCACGAAGAAGCCTGTGGTGGTCAGGGCAGAGATGACACTGAAGAATGACTCGCGGAACGCGGTGCCCAAGCTGTTGTGGGCCACAAAAATCAGCACCAGCCCGATGCCCACGCTGGCAAACAGGATGTGGAGCATGAAACTCCTGAATTCCTGATTCTTCAGGACGGCGAACGACTTCCAGCTCAATGAAAGCAGGAGCAGTGAGAAGTTGCAGCCCGACAGCACCATAAAAACGCTCACCACGACTTGCGAATAGTTGGAGAAGGCACCGAGACTCTCTGTTCGGGTGGAGAAGCCGCCCGAGCTGATGGTGCTCATCGAGTGGCAGAGGGCATCATAGAAGTCCATGTCGCCCCAGTAGAGGAGGAGGGTTTCCAACAAGGTGAAAAACAGATACAGCCCCCAAATGCGCCTCACGGTGTGCATAATGCGGGGATGTGGTTTGCCGTGGTTGATGCCATTTATCTCGGTAACAAAGAGTTGCATTCCGCTCATGCTCAGGTAAGGCAGGATGGCGATGGTGAACACGATGATGGCCAAGCCGCCAATCCACTGGGTCATGTTGCGCCAGAGAAGGATGTCTTTCGGCAGGGCTTCAATGCGGGTGAAGACGGTGGCGCCTGTAGTGGTGAAGCCCGATAAGGCCTCAAAAAGGCCGTCGGTAAAGTTGGGAACGCTTTTGCTGAGCAGGAAAGGTATGGCACCAAATAGGGAGAGCACGAGCCACGAGATGCAGACGACATACACGCCGTCGCGCGAACTGGTCTTGTCGTTTTTGTGGTTGCGCGTGGCGATGAGCAGGATGAAGCCCGTCAGCAGGGTGATGAGGGCCGAGAAAGGCATACTGAAAGCATACAGCCCGTGGTGGAGATAGGTCACGGGGAGCACCGCCAACATCATGAGGCCTTCGATGAGCAGCAGCTTGCCTTCGATGCGGAGGACTAAAGCGTGGTTTATTTTAGTTTTCCACTTCATGGTTTATTCATTTGTTCGACTCTCCGATACTTTGGCTTTGCCCTGCAACCGCATCCGAAGTACCGAAACGCCGAGCTTCTTAATGGAACAAGCGTTCAACAGCGGGGATACCGTTCGGCATGGCCAAAACCACCACTTGGTCGTCGGGCTCGATTTGGAAGTCGTCGGTGGCGATGTAGCTCTCGCCGTCGCGGGTAATGCCGCAAATGATGGCATCGGTGGGCATGGCCAGCTGCCCGATGGGCTTGCGGGTAACCGCCGACCCGACTCTCACTTCAAACTCTACGATGTCGGCATCGATGCCGCTGAGGCTCTTCAGGGTGGAGACCTTGGCGCCAAGGGTGTATTTCACCATGTAGCTGGCAGCGATGAGTTTCTTGTTGATGATGGAGTCGATTCCGATGTTCTGCGAGATGTCGATGTAGTCGATGTTCTCAACGAGGGCGATGGTCTTCTTCACTCCGAACGACTTGGCCTGCAAACAGGTTAGGATGTTGGTCTCGGTGTTGTCGCTGACGGCGATGAAGGCGTCCATATCCGAAATGCCCTCGTCCTCAAGCATGTCGAGGTTGCGGGCATCGGCGTTGACTACCAAAGTGTCAGAGAGGTAGTTGGTCAAGTCCATGCAACGCTCCTTGTTAATCTCCAAAATCTTGATGTTCAAGTCTTTCTCAAGTCGTTTGGCGGTAATTCGGCCTACACGCCCTCCGCCCACAATCATCACATTGTGGACATTGATTTGCTTTTTGCCGCTCAACTTGATGATGTCCTTGATGGCGTGGGGTTTGGTAACCACATACACCATATCGGCGACTTGAAACACCTCATCTCCACGCGGGACGAAGGTGTTTTGGCGTCGGTGGAAGGCGGCCACACGGAATTCGATGTGCTCATATTGATCGATGACTTCATCAACGGTCTTGCCGAGGATTTCCGCTTCCGGTTCAAGTTTCACCATAAAGAGTTGCAAGTTGCCGCCTGCAAAGTCGTAGGTCTCCGAAGAGGCGTTTTTCTTCAGCAGCGAGATAATCTCCTGTGCGGCAATATCTTCTGGCGAAAGCAGGCCGTCAATGCCGAGGTCTTGATACATGCGCCACACCTCGGGACTGAGGTTCTCCATGGTGTTGACACGCGCAATGACTTTCTTGGCCCCTAATTTCTTGGCGATAATGCCTGTCAGCAGGTTGATGTGTTCGTTGTGGAGCACGGCAATCAGGAGGTCGGTCTTTTTCACATTGGCGCGTTGCAGCACCGCAGTTGAGGTGGAGTCGCCCGTTATGGTCATCAGGTCGCTGTGCGATTCCATCATCTTTAGCAGTTCCTCGTGAGGGTCAACGATGGTGATGTTGTGGTTGCTGCGAACCAAGGCTTCCGCCAAGTGCAAGCCAACTTCTCCGTCTCCGGCTATTATGATGTTCATTTCGCTTTATTTTATAAAAGTGCAAATGTAGGCAAATATTTGAATATGCATGGAAATTTTCTCATTTTCCATTGCAAGATTCCAAAAACGAATGTTTTTTGAATGTAGGGCTGTCACACCATGTAGGGCTGTCACACCGTGGCAGCCGTAGAATGGTATCCACCGTAACCCGTGGCAGCCGTAGAAAGGTTTCCACCGTGGCAGCCATAAATTGTGACGATTTCTATAAAAACAGCCCCCGCTCACCAAATATCCGACCAAGTGACCGAAATCACATGGTTGGTGGATTTTTCGCCTTCCTTGAAGACATTGGCCATGCCGTAGGTGTAGCGCACCTCGACGAACCAATAACTCACTGCCGCTGTGAGACCGTAATCGATGCGGTTGAAGCTGCCTTTCTCCCATGGCGTAATGAACTGCTGTTTCCTTTTGCCTTTCACATCCAGAATGTCGTTGCCGCCAAGGCAGAAACCGATTTGCGGCCCGATGCGTAGCCGTGGAATCATGGATTCGTCTTCATCGTCCTCGTTCCAGCGGCGCAGGTAGATGTTGAGCAGCAGCGGCACATTGATGTAGTGCGACTTCTCCATGTAGCGGATGGTGTTACCATCAAGGTCCAAACCTTTTCTCGAACTCGTGCCCTGCCGCGAATAGATGACATCAACTTCAGCCCCGATGATGAAATGCTCTGGGATGAGGGCAATGCGCACACCGCCAGTAAAATTGGTACGGAAGGTGGTGCTGTCATTGCCACTGATACTCATGGTGGATAGGGCAGGACCAAGCATTAGGCCGCCGCCGAGGCGTTGGGCCGAAAGCGAGCCCATCCCGATGAGCAAAAAAAACAACAAAATAAACTGTCTTTTATTTTTCATTTTCTTTTCCTTAGTCGTTTCGCGGGCAAAGATACGCTAATTTCACAAAATGCAAATTGATAAAAAGATGTATCTTTGCCGTCAAATAAGGCTCGTAATGAAAAACAATCAATTTAAAATCAGCATTTTGTTGGTTCTGTTCGCGTTTTCTTGTGGACAGTTGAAAGCACAGCCGACCCCTCGCGTGTTTTTCATCGGCAACAGTTACACGCAGGGCAACAATTTGCCGGCATTGGTGTCCAACATTGCGCAGAGCATGGGTGATGAGATGACATACGCCAGCAATACTCCCGGAGGCTGCACCTTTGAGATGCATTGCTCTAACGCTTCAATGGAAACAATTTGTAGGGGAGGATGGGATTTCGTGGTGTTGCAGGAGCAGAGCCAACTTCCCGCCTTCCCCATCGAGCAGGTGGAAGAGATGGTTTTCCCCTTCGCGGAACGGCTGGTGGACTCGGTGTATGCCTTCAATCCCGATGCCGAACCTATGTTTTTCATGACATGGGGCCGAAAAAACGGCGACACTGAGTTTGGGCCGCTTTATCCGCTGATGAGCACTTATGAGGGTATGGACAGCCTGCTTTACGAGCGGTATATGTACATGGGCGCCGCCAACAACGCTTCGGTTTGTCCCGTAGGGCGCGTGTGGCATTATCTCCGCGACCATCATAGTGAAATAGAATTGTATCAGTTGGACGGAAGCCATCCATCCTTGGCGGGGAGCTATGCCGCGGCATGTGCTTTCTATACCATGCTGTTTCATCGTGACCCCGACAGCATTACCTACGATGCCGGTTTGAGTATGAGGATGGCGCAACTTATCCGTTCGGCTGTGCGTTCGGTGGTGTTCGACTCACTATGGAAATGGCAAAGGCCGGGTACGAATGTTTTGCCTGAAGAAAAGCAACACCCCTTTGTTTCCATCAGCCCCAATCCGACTGTGGGTGAGGTAACACTCCGTTTGCCTGACGACTTGAAGGCCGAAATCATTCTTTTCGGAGCCGACGGCAAGGCCTTGTGGCGCAAAAGGATACAATGTTCAGAAACGACCTTCTCTATGGAAGGCTTGCCAAAGAATATGTATTTGCTCAAAGTGATCACGCCCCAAGGTGTTGCGGTGAAAAAGATAGTCAAGCTATAGGAAAAAAGGTGTATCTTTGCCAAAAATAGTCTTATGACACTGTTACCATGAAATCAAAGAATAGACTTAGAATCAATGTGTTATACGCTATTATGATGCTTTGTAACCCGTTTTCCCCGCAGTTTCAGGCTTTTAAGATGGTTTTGTTGACAAAATGACTGAGTTGATGTTTGCCCCGAAATTCGATACCTGTTTCTTTGAGCGCTACGCCATGATTTCGTTGGCTACGCTGTTGGGTGAACGCTACGCGCATTTGGTCAACCGTGACAGGCCTGACCTTCAAGATGTAACCCAAGGCATTGGTATTGAAGTGACCCGCGCCATCCGTGAGGACAAGAATGTGGCCAACGCCTTGGTGAACGAGATGGCGGGCCGCGACATTATGGATGTGGATGCTGCCGACTGGAGTCAAATCCGACAAAGCGGTTATGCCTACGGCTTGGGTGATGGCAGCCTCATCGGTCGCAACGAATACGAATATTGGTCCTTGGCTTTGCCCCTGAAACGCATTCTTGAAATCAAGATGAACAAGGTGAATAACGGTTTTTACGGCGACTTCCGCGAGTTCGGTCTCTTTGTCTTCACCAAAGAGGACATGAATGACACCCAAGTCGATCAAACGGTAGCCTTTATGATGGAATACCAAACCAAACTCAAAGTCGGCTATGAGAGGCTTTTCATCTCACAAATCCAGACACTGTACACTTGTGACCTGCACCAAGGTCGATGTGATAAATTCGATGTCAACAGGGGACAAAGGAGGTGGTTCTACGAACATGCCATCAAATAAGGTCGAAAGTCATATTAATCCGTACCGAAGACACGCTTGTATTCAATGATTAATGCCCAGAAATTCTTCATTTGATTACTTTGGCCACAAAGGTCTTGTCTGCTGCTTGGAATACCAACAAATAAGTGCCTGATGGCAGCGGATTGAACAGCTCACCAAGGGCAATGCGGTTGATGCCTGCCTGAATGTTTCCTAAGTTCTTGTTGACCAGTAGCCTACAGTCGATGGAATAGACTTTTGCAAACAAAATGCAAGTACTTTCACAAACAATTTCGGCGTAACTCGAAGTTGTGACAGGATTGCCGATGATGTTAATAAGTTGTTTGTTTTGAGTGTTTTCCACAATGCCTGTGAGGTCGTATTCGTAGGCACCTATGTCAATGCGGTTGTCGCTGACACGCTGGTGGCCATCCAAGTCGAGACTGTTGAGGATTTCGACAGGCGTCTCAAGTGAGCCGGCGTTGATGCAAGGGCTCCCGTTACTGAGCCGGAAATTTTCGTCTTCAGGGTTGGCGAATAGCGGGTCGCCTTCCATGCAGTCTTCATAGACCCGTATGATTTCATGGCTTGAGATGTTCTCGAGTCCGTATTGTACCAAACAGTTATGAAACTCAGGAGCATAATCATCGTAGGTCCAAACCCACATTTGGACAGGTTCTTCGATTGGGGTTTCGTTGGTGTTGCCATAAACGATGCAATTCCACAAGACAGGCGAGCTGTGCTGATAAAAGAAAATCCCGCCACAGTTGACACCGATGGAATGGTTGTTCACCACGGTGAGGTTGCTGATCAAAGGCGAAGAGTTCATAACGGCAAAGCCGCCGCCAAAATGCTCTGAGGTGTTGTTGGCGAAAAGCGAGTTGGTGATGCTACAAGGATTGTCGTGAGAGCGTATCAGGTATAGTCCGCCGCCATTGATGCTGTAATTGTGCTCAAACGCGCAACGGTCGATGTTGACCGAACAGCTGTCAAAACTTATTGCGCCGCCAACGGTTTTTTGGCCGTTGTTGTAGCGGAAGTCTGTGCCGGTGATGTCAACTTCGCATTTCAAGAAACGCAACCCGCCGCCATACATAGCGTAAATGGTGTCTATTTCGCTGTAAGTCTGATTGTTGTTGACCTTGCAATCAGACATCACCACTTTGGAGTCAATGGCACTCAGGGCACCGCCGTGTTCGCGGGAGAAATTGCAGAACAGGGTGCTGTGCTTGATTTCCACATTGTTGCTACCGAAGATGCGTAACGCTCCGCCGTCTTGGTCCCTATCCAAGGCCGCCTTGCCGAATTGGAAGCGGCAATAGTCGAAAGAGGAAGGCCCTGCATTTTCGAGCCGGATGCCGTTCCAGCCGCCTCGTCCGCTATTAAAAATGTGAAATCCTGTGGTATCGGTAACGGTGAAAATGATGGAGTCGTTTTCGGTGCCAAGAGCATTCAGTGTCGCGTCTTCATTGACGCAGATGCTATAAAAGCCGTCGAAAACGATGGTGGTTCCGGCGGCGATGTTCAACGATTCCTGAACAACGACATCGTCGGCGACCAAAATGGTGTCGGCTTCCCAAACGCCCGATTGAGGCCCTGAAATTGTGATGGTTTGTGCTTGGACCATAAAAGAGGCCAATAACAAGGATAAAAGGAGTACGTTTTTCATAAATGAGTGTGTTTTAAGTTGCAAAATTAAGGCATTTATTAGTTTTTTGCCTCATTTCGGATAAAAATATTTATTTTTGCAGCCCAAATACAATGGGGAAGGCATTTCATGGATACTACTACCTCTATATTTAATCACATATCTCAAATAGAAGGCACATTCTCTTTGGAATGGGTTTTTTGGGCGGTCATGTTGGGCTTGTTCTTGGGTCTTGTTGTCAATATGGGCCCTGCCTTCATTACTTTGGTGCAAACCAGTCTACATCAAGATTTTAAATCGGCAATGCTGTTCGCCTTTGGCGTGATTTTGAACGATGCTTTAGTGGTCGCCATTTGCATTTTCACTTCGGTTCAGCTTGGGGTTTCATTTAATTCAGGCGTAACATGGTTTAGCATAGGGGCCGGAACCGTTTTGGTGCTGTTTGGGGTTTTCACGTTTTTTGCGAAGGCAAGAAAGGGGGAAACCCGCAGAGAGCAAAGGGCCAAGGAATTGTTGCAGGAGAAAGAGGATAGCACTTCTCCGTTCTTTTTTATTGGCAAGGGTTTTGCTCTCAATGTATTGAATCCTTTTGTTTGGATTTTTTGGTTTTCGGCAGTGGCCATTGTTGTGGGAGGTACCAAGAACACTGTCATCACCATCATTTTTTTCATTATCGTGTTGGGTACCAGTTTTGCGCTTGATGTTTTGAAAGCTTGGGGCGCAGCGAAGTTGAAACGCTTTTTCGATGCCAATCGTACTATTTTGATGAATCGTATAGCAGGTGTTCTGTTGGTAGGGTGTGGCCTATATTTCATTGTATTTAAGGGAATTGTCAATCTTGTCTAAAACATAAGTATTATGGAAATTAAAAAGTCAAATTCCGGCTGGCTGGCGTTTTTCGTGAGCGGAATTGTGGCCATTGGTTATGGTGTATTAGCCATCATGCTAACCGAAAAATTCATCGACATCCTTGAAATAGTCATGCGCGTTTCGGGTATCTGCATCGCCGCTACGGGTGTCGTGTTCCTGATTGCCGCAATCATGCGGAAGACCAAGAAGTTGCCATGGGGATTAATACTTCTCGAAGCGATAGCCTTAATTACGGTAGGAGTGCTTTCAAGCATATATTCAACGAAAGCTCTGGCACTCTTAGTGATTATCATCGGCATCTGGTCGGCCATCATTGGTGCTTTCATGCTTTATGTGATGGTTCGCGCCAAGAACCTGTATAACAGGGGCTTCTATATTGTATGCGCCGTCATGAGTATGGCTTTTGGTTTTCTCCTTATCGCGCATCCGTTTGGTGTCGTTCAGTGGTTTATCGATTTGTCGGGCATTATTGCTCTGGTGTTCGGTGTCATCATGATGATGTTTAGCTTTGCCGTTCGTCGGGTCGACAAAGACATCAAAGTGGAGGTCGTAGAATGATTTGCAAGGCTGTCACCATGTGGCAGCCTTTTTTATTATCTCAACGCTTCGAACGCCGTCCAAGGCGCGGCCTCGGGCAACGGTGCCGTTGCTTCAATTTGGGTCTTTAGCACGGGGTGCTCGAAGGCGATACGCCAAGCGTGCAGACTGATGGAGGCATCGGGGCTGCTGCGCGGATAACCGTATTTCAGGTCGCCGCGAATGGGGCTTCCGATGTGGGCCAGCTGGCAACGGATTTGATGATGGCGGCCTGTAAACAACTCCACTTCAAGTAAATAGAAACTTTCCGATTTCCCAACGACACGATAGCTGAGCCGCGCCAATTTGGCTTCTTTGGTGCCTTCGGGTACAACGAACGACTTGTTCATCTTCTCGTTTTTGACGATGAAGTCCTCCAACACATCGGCCTGCTTGGGCGGATGGTTCTTTACGAGAGCCAGATAGGTCTTGCGGAAGTCGCGGTCTTTCACTTTCACGGTCATGCGCGACAGCGCTTTGCTCGTCTTGGCGAAGACAACGGCACCGCTTACGGGGCGGTCGATACGGTGCACGAGGCCGGCGAAGACATTGCCCGGCTTGTCGTATTTCTCTTTGATGTATTCTTTCACATCGTCGAGCAGGCATCTGTCACCTGTCTTGTCGCCCTGCACGATTTCGGAAGGGAGTTTATTCACGATAATCAGGTGATTGTCTTCGTAAAGAATTCGGTTAGATAGGTTGCTCATGGTTTATTGTTATGTTGATTCACAAAAAAATCCCGTAGGGACGGCATATCAATATGCGGACGATGTAAGCCCATGAGTTAATGGCAGTTCTTTTCCGTCTCGCAGATAACTCCGCTGCCCACGACATAAGGTTCCACCTCATGATACACCACCCCAAACTGTCCGGGAGCCACACCTGAGATGGCGACTTCTGATTCAATGTCGGCACCTTGTTCCGAGAGGTGCAGCCGCCCGTAATTAAACTCCGGCTGGTGTCGTATCTTGAAGCGAACCCGCTGACCATCAATGAACCGCAAAGCGGGATTCATCGGTTGCAAATCGCCCAATGGAACGATATGGGTATATTGCGCTAAGGGGTCGTAGCCCTGCGACACATAGACGATATTGTTTGGAATGTCTTTCTTGACCACAAACCACGGGCCTCCGCCGAGGCCTAAGCCCTTGCGTTGTCCGATGGTGTGGAACCAAAAGCCCTTGTGGTGTCCCAGCTTCTTGCCTGTCTCCATCTCCACGATGTCGCCCGGCATTTCGCCGAGGTACTCGCGGATGTAATCGTTGTAATTAATCTTGCCGAGGAAGCAAATGCCCTGACTGTCATGTCGTTCCGCACTCGGCAGCTTGTATTGTGCCGCCAACTGACGCACCTCTGACTTGGGAATGTCGCCGATAGGGAAGATGACCTTGCTGAGCTGGGCGTAGGTGATGCGGCCTAAGAAATAGGTCTGGTCCTTGAAAGTGTCGGCAGCCGTTCCGAGCCAGAAGATACCGTTCTCATCCTCCCAAGAGCGGGCGTAATGTCCCGTGGCAATCTTGTCGAAGTTATGGCCTTCTTTCTCCTCGAAAGCACCGAGTTTGATCCAGCGGTTGCACATCACATCGGGGTTGGGCGTGAGGCCCTTGCGCACCATCTCCATGGTGTAACGCCCGACAGTATCGAAATACTCATGCTGTAGGTCAACGATATCAAACTTACAACCGTATTTTTTGGCGATGTAGGTCGTAATCTCAATGTCCTCCTCCGACGGACAGCTCGACAAATCTTCCATGCCTTCCATACCAATCTTGATATAGAAGATATGGGGGTCATAGCCCTGCTCCTTGAGCAGCGGCACCACCACCGAGCTGTCGACGCCCCCCGAAACCAATGCGGCAATATTCATCGTTCAATAATTTGCTGCAAAAATAGAAAAATTTTCCCCAATTGGAACCCCGAAGGGGTGATAGCAATGCAGGCAGGCGGTGTAAACCCCTGCCTGAAAATGCCAGAGAAAGCCAAGACCCCGACGATGACGGTGCACCCCCCCGTCTGAAAATGCCGGAGAAGGCCAAGACCCCGGCGATGGCGGTGTAAACCCCTGCCTGAAAATGCCAGAGAAAGCCAAGACCCCGACGATGACGGTGCACCCCCCCGCCTGAAAATGCCGGAGAAGGCCAAGACCCCGGCGATGGCGGTGTCAACCTCCGCCTGAAAATGCCAGAGAAAGCCAAGACCCCGACGATGACGGTGCACCCCCCGCCTGAAAATGCCGGAGAAGGCCAAGACCCCGACGATGACGGTGCACCCCCCGCCTGAAAACATCGAAAAATATTCCCATCCAAATAATTTTCGTAGTTTTGCCAAAATTTCATGAAATGGCCATTCCAAGGGAAACCGTCGAAAACATCCTGCAAACTGCTCGAATTGAGGAGGTCGTGGGTGAGTTTGTTACGCTGAAAAAGAAGGGGACGAATATGTGGGGAGTGTGCCCATTCCACAATGAGAAAACGCCGTCGTTCAGTGTCAATCCCGCCCGAAACATCTTCAAGTGTTTCGGCTGCGGCAAGGCGGGCGATTCTGCCAAGTTCCTCATGGAACACGAGCATTACACCTATCCTGAAGCATTGCGCTATCTCGCCAAGAAATACAATATCAAGATTGAGGAAAAGGAGCAGACCGCAGAGGAAATCATGTTGCAAAGCGTGCGCGAGAAGATGTTCAACATCAACGAGTTCGCCGACAAGTATTTCGTCGACACGCTGTGGAACACCGAAGAGGGCAAGACCATCGGATTGAAGTATTTTCGTGAGCGTGGCTATTTCGACCCCATCATCCAGAAGTTTCATCTCGGCTACAACCCTGACACCGCCAGATGGGATACTTTCACAGAATACGCCAAGCAAAACGGTTATTCCGAGGAGCTTCTGGAGCAGATAGGCTTGTCTATCAAGGGCTCCAAGGGACTCTACGACCGCTATCACGGTAGGGTGATGTTTCCCATTCACAGTTTGACGGGGCGTGTTATCGGCTTCGGCGGACGCACCCTCGTCAACGACAAGAAAAGCCCGAAATATCAGAATTCGCCCGAATCGGAGATTTACGACAAGAAACAGACCCTTTATGGTGTCTATTTCGCCAAAAACGCCATCGCCAAACAGGATGAATGTATCCTCGTGGAAGGCTACTTCGATGTGTTGCGTATGCACCAGATTGGCATTGAAAATGTGGTGGCCAGCAGTGGCACCTCGCTCACGATGGAGCAGATTCGTCTCGTGAAGCGCTATACGAAGAACATCACCATGCTTTATGACGGCGATGCGGCAGGTATCCATGCGGCCTTGCGTGGCACTGACATGATCCTCTCCGAAGGTATGAATGTGCGCGTGGTAGTGCTGCCGCCCGAGCACGACCCCGATACCTTCGGTCGAGATTTTTCGGTGGAATATGTCAGCAACTACCTCAAAGACAATGCGAAAGACTTTATCCGTTTTAAGACCGAGTTGCTGCTGAAAGATGCCGAAAAAGACCCCATCAAACGCGGTCAGGTTATCCGCGACATCGTGGAGACCATCTCCGTCATCCCCGACAGTATCTTCCGGATTACATACGTCAAGGAATGCAGCCGCTTGTTGGACATGCCCGAGCAAACGCTCACCAACGAACTGAACAAGATACTGAGGGCTAAACTCAAAAAATCTTTAGGTTTGGGAAGCGAAGCCTTGCCCGAACCTGATTCCACCACGCCTAAGCAGGAAGAATCCATCGAGGAGCAACTGCCCGCGGGTTACTATCAGGAGCGTGAGTTGGTCAAGCTGTTGCTGATGTATGGTAAGGAAACCATTACTGATGAAAGACTTGATGAGAAAGGGGAAAAGATTTACGAGCAAGTTTCTGTAGCACAGTTGATTGTTGACGATTTGAAGATGGACGGCTTTCTTTTCACCAATGTCGTCAACAAGAAGATTTTTGATATTTTCGACCAAGCCATCGACCAAGGGCACATTCCCGCTGACCATGTTTTCATTTCCCACGAGGATGAGACCATCGCCCAGCTGGCCGCCGATTTGCTTTCCACGCCTTACAAACTCGACCAGTGGGAGAAGTACGGTATCTTCGTCAAGCGCGAGGAAGATGTGTTGCGTGCTACAGTGTTGTCGTCAATTTACCGCTACAAGGACCTTATCATCGAAGATCGGCGCAAAGCCCTTGAGGAAGAATTGAAATCCACCGAGGATTCGGACAATCAGCTTATTCTTTTGAAACGCAAGAAAGACCTCGACGACATCCGCAAGCAAATCAATAAGGAGCTGGGGATAGTGATTGCGAAATAACTTGGTGCGATTTTGGAAATCTAAGCCTCCAAAATCAATAATTCGGTGAATTATTCCCAAAAACTCTGTATCTTTGCAACCAAATCGAAGATTGGCTTCGCCGAATCAAAGATTTCAACATAGTTAAATTTCAAGCATTATGTTTACAAGGCGTAGGAAATGGCATGTGCCGGCCGGACAGGAACCGACAGCATTGGACAAAAAAGTGATGGCGATGGAGGCACGCGGAGCAATGGTACCAAAGCGCAGTCTCATTCGTACCCCGGAAGAGATAGAGGGAATCAAGAGGAGTGGGGTCATCAATACGGCCATCCTCGACCTCGTGGGTGAGAAAATCCACGCAGGCATGAGTACCCTCGAAATCAACGAAATTGTTCACAATTATACTATTGAGCATGGGGCTACCCCTGCTTGTTTGGGTTATGGAGGCTTCCCGAAGAGCGTTTGCACCTCAATTAACGAGGTGGTCTGCCACGGTATTCCTTCGGCCAAGGAATTGCTGAAGGAAGGCGACATCATCAATGTGGACTGCACCACCATTTTGGACGGTTTTTATGCCGACGCCTCGCGCATGTATGTCATCGGGCAGACCTCGGCCCGCAAGCAGAAATTAGTGGATGTGGCCAAAGAATGCCTCTATGTGGGCATGGAGGCAGCCAAACCTTTCGGCTTTGTAGGCGACATCGGCAACGCCATCCAGCAACACGCCCATAAGTACGGTTTCAGCGTGGTGCGCGACCTCTGCGGCCACGGTGTAGGCCTCAAGTTCCACGACGACCCCGAGGTGCTGCATTACGGCAAAAAAGGCACAGGAATGTTACTCGTGCCGGGTATGGTGTTTACCATCGAGCCGATGATCAACATGGGCACATGGAAGGTCTTCATTGACAAGGTCGACGGCTGGACGGTCATCACCGAGGACGAACTGCCCTCAGCCCAATGGGAGCACACCTTCTTGATGACCGAGACAGGTTTGGAAATCTTGACACATTAAGCATTGTTGACCATCAAACAATTCATGACTTCACCCGATTGGGGTTCTCCGCAATGAATTTGCTCCAGTCGGGGCGGCGACGCGCCTTGGCTTTCTCGGTGGTGTGCTTGGTGTAGTTCACGTCCTTGCCCTTCGAGATGGAATGGCACACGGCGGCGGCCACGGCATCGGTGGCATCAAAAAACTTGGGGTCCTCTTCAGTTTTCAGGATGAAATGCACCATCTTGGCCACCTGTTCTTTTGAGGCGTTGCCGTTGCCCGTGATGGTCTGCTTGATGGTCTTGGGTGAGTATTCGAAGATGGGAATGTCGCGGTAGAGCGCGGCGGCCATGGCCACGCCTTGGGCGCGACCCAGCTTCAGCATCGACTGTACATTCTTCCCGAAGAATGGCGCTTCGATGGCCAACTCATCCGGATGGTACTCGTTGATGATTTCCAAGACACGCTCAAAAATTTTCTTTAGTTTAAGGGCCTGATTCTCCAACTTCTTCAAGTTGATGACACCCATCGTGAGGACTTCCATCTGCTTGCCTTGCTCGCGGATGACGCCGTAGCCCATCATCATAGTGCCCGGGTCAATGCCTAATATGATTTTCTCTTGGTTCATTTTTTGTTTCTGCAAAAGTAGAGATTTTTCGGAGTTTGTTCAAAAATCCCTATTGATTTTTCTGTAGCTGTTTTCTTAATAGAATAGTCGTATTTTTCGACAAAATTTAGTTTTACAAATTCTTCAACATCCATAATCTGTCTGGGTGAATTCTTTCGTTTTATTTTGGGTTTTCGATAGCGACAACTGTGCGATTTGTGGCATTGCTTTTGACACTGGGGCTACTTAAACAGATTAGACAAAGCGTACAGAGGAACAATATCCACTCTATCCAATTTGCCAAAGTTTTCGAGCGAGGTTCGTATGCCGTATTCAAGACCTTTGCTATTTATAAATTGGTACATACTTTTCATAGAGCCTGTTGTACCTGCCTTTACCTCCAAAGGAACAATTCTCATATCCTTAACAATCACATAGTCCACTTCGGCTGTTGCACCTCGTGCAAGGTTTTGCCAATAATAAAGGTCGTGCCTTTGGGCAGGGGTGTTGTATTTGAGCAACTCCAATCCTGCCACCATTTCCGTTACATCTCCTTTGTTTACCAGATCAGTTGCTGTGGAGGCAAGAATAATCCGAGCTATCTCCGACGGGCCGCCACTGTTTTCCAAACCCAAAAGGCGCAACAACAGTCCGCTGTCCAAGAAGAGATATTTTACAAATTTATCGTTTATTTCCGCCCCGAGCGGTACGCCGTTGGCTGCCGTATGTACGGCAGGTATTATCAGTCCTGCGTCTTTCAACAATTCCAATGCGGTTTTGACCTTTTCGCTTCGGTAATCGCCCTGCACATTGTTATACACGAACTTGCTACCTGTTTGTAATGCCACACTGCGGAGTGTTTGCCTAAGCAATACGGGATTTGTCCGCTTTTCATATTTTGCAAAATCATCTTCGTAGGCTAACATAATATCGTCCTGCACCTGACGACATTTTAGATAATCGCCCGTTTCTGCCCAATTTGCAACGGCTTCGGGCATACCGCCAACCATTAGGAAATTACGAAAAGCTTCTACTAACTTGCCATGCAACGCTTCAAACATCGGACTGTCGGGTGAAGCGTTCCGTTTTGCTTCCAACCACGCTTGATTGCCGGTAGCCATAAGAAATTCATCGAACGACATTGGATACATAAACATCGAACGCACCCTGCCAACCCCAAACGAAGCCATATTCTTCGTGGCAAATTCGAGTAGCGATCCCGCCGCCACAACATGCAATTCGGGATAGTCTTCGTAGAAGAACCACAAGCTGTGTATGGCTTCGCTACACGCCTGAATCTCGTCCAAAAACAGCAGGGTCTCGCCCTCTATAATAGGTATGCCGTAGAAAACCGATAATCGCGAGGCAATCTCTTTTGGTTTCAGATTGCCCGTAAATACCGCTCTAATATCACTGTCTCTTTCGAAGTTTACTTCTACAAAATACTTAAACGACTTGCCCAATTGACGAATAGCGGAAGACTTGCCGACCTGTCGTGCCCCACGCAGCAACAATGGTTTGTGTTCATTGTCGTTTTTCCACTCTAACAGATACTTATCAATAGATCTTTGATAGTAGTTCCTACTCATAATATTATTATTTTTGCGGCAAAGATACTGCTTTTTGTAAAAAATCAGATATAATTCATATCATTTTTTGCAAAAAGTCAGACATAATATCAAACGCAAAGCGTAAAAAGTCAGACATAGAAGTATGTGGTAAAAGAATTTTTGTATTGTTGTCAGATACAATGTGTACTTTTGGGTATTGTTTAATATGTTTGGTGGTAAAAGCAAAAAAACAAAAAGGGCTGAGCTTTAATATGAGGTCAGCCCGTTTTTTACCTGAGCAAAAACTTTTATCGGACAGCAATAAGGTGGGTTCTATTTATTCACTTTTTGGTCATCAAAACAGACAGAACCCATTAATCTGCCGGACAACCGCTGTTTAACATTTGGTTTACAGGTGCAAAGATACGACTGTTTTATCATTTGACAATAAATTATTTGCT
>JBHACT010000029.1:0-44303 GCA_041854745.1 Candidatus Limimorpha sp.
CAAAATGATTCAGAACAAGTTAAACAACAGACCAAGAAAAAAACTCGGATTTTTGACACCCATCGAATACTTTTTCGCTAACTTTGCAAAATCAAACCAATGTTTAATCAAAAAAGTTGCATTTGTAACTTGAATTCAGCGTTTTTTACAAGGCAAAGATATAAAAAACATCACAAAAGCAATGCTTTTCTTTTTCATTCTTCATAGACCACATTGACGAGCACCCTGCCCACCATGCCCAAGGTTGTCTTGTCGATATGCTCAATGTTGTCGTTGAGGGTGTGCCATACTTCGTGGAAACATCCGTTGCTGCTGTTGGGTCGCAGGTCGATGATGTCGATGGTGGGGATGCCCGCGATTTCGTTTATCGGCAGATGGTCGTCGCTGATGGGTGCGCCCAGTTCGTTGCTGAAGTAGGGGCGGTAGCCCAAATCGTTGGCCTTGCTCCACACCTTGTTGCTCGCCCAAGCGGCATAGCCTTGAGAGTAATACTCCTTGGGGAAGTTGGGTTCGCTGCCGCCCACCATGTCCAAGAGGATACCGTAGTAGGCCTTGTAGCCATACACATGCGGGTACTTGGCCCAATATTGTGAGCCCAAAGCCCAATGGTTGACCCTGTCGTCGTAATACTTTTCAGCCTCTTCGATATGCGGGCCATAGTCCTCAAGGTCGAAGAGAATAATGTCGATGCCGAGTTTTTCGGGTAGGGGCTGCGCTTTGAAGAGCCGAGCGCATTCCAACAGCACACCCACGCCGCTGGCACCATCGTTGGCACCGTCGATGGGAGTGCGGGTGTTGGCTTCGTCGGGGTCGTGGTCGGCGTAGGGGCGCGTGTCCCAATGGGCGCAGAGCAGGATGCGTTTCTTGGCCTCAGGATGGAACACTGCTACGATGTTCTGTCCGTTGATGCCACGCCCGTTGAACAGCTTCGCACGAAAGTTCTGCACGATGACCGTGTCGGCATATTCGTTGAGTTTGGCTGTGAGCCATTCGGCGCAGGCGGTATGGGCCTCGGTTTCAGGCACACGCGGCCCGAATTGGGTCTGCTTGGCCACAAACTGGTAAGCCGAGTCGGCATTGAAGTTTGGGATGGTGACGGTTTTTTTAGGCTCGTCGTTACTGGTGGGTTTTCCCGAAGGCCGTTTGTCGCCGCACGAAGCAAACAACAAAGCCACCGCTATGGTGATGAGCACTTTTTTCATTTTGATTGATATTGGGCTGCAAAAATACGATTTTTTGATGAATAGACCATCGTGATTATTTCAAGCGCTTTCTATACTTGATTTGGATACAGATCCAGATGTGGGCGATGGAGTTGATGGGCAAAATGCGTAGCGCAGTGTTTGCCCAGCCTGCTTGAGGAAGAGGCGCGAGCCGTCGTGAGTGGAGCAAGGGTGGCAGACAGAGAAAGCCTGAACGAAGCGTAGCGGAGTGTGGCGGAGTGTGGCGGCGTTGCAACGCAAGGGCGGCGATAAATACTACCCAAGCCGTAGGGCATAAATTGTGGCGTAACCTGCCCGCAGGCGCAGGGTGGAGATTTTTTGAAGCCGCTTGTCTTGCCCTTGCGTGCAGGACGGTGCTGCCTAAGTGAATGAGGGAGGAATACCTTTTTACCTGCTCTGTTTTTGCGGGGGCAGGAGTTTGATAATGTGTTTACACCGCTGAAGATTTTCCTGCCCAATATCGCCCAATTGTCCATAATTGGTTTTGTCATACAGACCAATTGAGGCAATTGCGAATCAATTGTGAGGCAATTGAGGCAATTATGAGGCAATTATTTCAAATTATAATTCGCTCCTGCACCATAACTATCATTAAATGAAATAACATCTTTTTGGACTAATTCCGTCAAATCTCTATTCGCTGTTGCTCTCGAACAATCATTCAGTTCCTGATATTCCTTGTTGGTAATACGTCCTTTATCTTTTACATACAATACGGCTTTTATCTGCCTTTCGTTCAATCCTTTGGCTCTTAAATCTTCTTCGTTGAACAAATCTTTGCGAAATACTACCCAAAAACCTGAACTTTCGTAGTAATAGAGCGGTGCAGGCAAGCCAGCGGCGGCACACTGCTCATTCATTTTGCGAATACCACGCCCCCACGCCTCAATGTAGCCAATGCGAAAAAATGCGTTGGAAATGTCGGGATTATGCGGAATTGAAGAATGTTTCTTTTGCAAAGTGTCGATAGTCCAATTTGCAGGCAATTCGCCAAAGTTCCAAATCATAATCTTGTCTTTGTAAACACTGATTTGAATGGGCGTTGCTCCTGTGTAATCTTTGTGGGCAATGGCGTTGTGCAGGGCTTCGCGAACCGCTTCTTTGGGATATTCAAACGTTTCAATGCGATAAATGCCGTCGTAACTTATCATTGCCTTTATGTATTTGGTAAAAAGCAAGTCCATTGTCTTTTCCACTTGCTCAAACAAATTGCCATGCACTTCGTCTTGAAATCGCAAATCGCTATCGGATTCAAAGTAGCCGATTTTGACGTATGCGTTGGTTACAAACTTTTCGGGGTCGGGGTGAAAAAGCAACAATGCAGCACGTTTCAGACAATTGTCTTCTGTTAGTTTTAAATTATTGAGCAACAATTCATTGCTGTCGGTCAAAACTTCGTCATCAAGTCGCCCACTTTTGGCTCCTTTTCTGCGGAAAAAATCAAAAGTTTCGGCTTTCAACGCATCAATTGTAACATTGGGAATAGGCACGCTATCCCAATGTTTGCCTTGCTTGCCCAGCAAGAATTTATCCAACGCTGCGCCTTTCAATTCTTGCATCGTGTTGCCCATGCGCAAATAGTATTGCCCTTTGTAGTTCACAGGATTTGGCTGCGGCTGAACTACAATCTCAATGCAATTGCCTTGCGCAGTTTCGTGCAAATTGACCTCGGCTACAATCCCCAAAACAGCAGTAATCTTGTTGGGCAAATCTTCTAAAAGTTTCTTTGCGTTATTCACGCCAACAATATCGCCGTTATCATCTTTTCCAATAAAGATAGTGCCTCCCTGCGAATTGGCAAAGCCGCATATCCATTTCAGGTACTCATCTTTCCAAATGCTCTTATATTCAATATTTTGAGATTCTGCCATAATTAATATTTTATTGTCAAAATTACAATTTATCCTTCAAATCCTTTCTTTTTGAGTTTTTCCATACATTTTACGGTAAATAGGTCTGTTTCGTAATCTCTTTCCCGTTTACCGTTTAGAATGTCAAAAAGAAAATCGGTGTCTTCTTCCGGTAATACTTTTTTGTCTTGATTAAAACTCAGCATTTTGCGTATTTGCTCTAAAATCAGTGCGTTTTTGTCGTCGTCAGACATTTTTACTTTTTTCATAGGCACCCATTTGCCTACGTATTTTTCGGCTTCTTGAAGCAATTCTTCGTTTCGATTAGCAACAATATCAAGTATCTCAACGCCCTTTTGACATTCTTCGTCTGACAAGGGCTTGTTTTGCCGTAATTTGTAGGCAATATTGGAAACAATATTTTGCTTTGTGATATTGAAATATCCGCTATCCTTGCCCCAAGTGCCGATTTCATTCCACAAAGCAGCAGGAATAGATTTTACTGTTTCTCTGTTTTGTGCAAGTTCCTCTTCGGAAATATCTATATCTGCTCTTCGTTTGGGCGGATTGTTCTCGTCTATCAGATCTTCTTTTATATCGTTGAGATTGAACTTCCAAGAATAATTTTTGACTTGTTCCCAGCAATCCTCTTTTTTTGCCCATTCAATATAGTGCGACACGGGCGAGTTATCCAAAATAAACCGATTGACTTGTTTCATCAATAAGTAAATGCAATCAGATAGAGATTGCGAAATTGCTTGGTTTTCCCAGATTTTAAAGAGATTTAGTTTATAATCAGTGAGAATATTTATCAATGATAAAGTGTAAGGAACAACAACCTGACGAAGTTCGCCAATATTATTGCCTTTTACTTTCGTGCCGTATCGTTCTTCTGCGGTTTTGAAAAGAATACATTTTGCAATGGAATCTTCAAAAAACACATTGTTGATTTTCTTTATATCAGGCAAATTGTTGGCTATAAATTGAGCGTAATTCTTTTCGTTGCCTCTAACAACAATATGTGGTCCAATCACCAATTTTCGTCCATCGTGTATTTCTTTATAAGCATTGATAAATTTTGCAAGTTCAACCTTTGTAAACATTTGCTTTTTTGGGTATTTCCTATCAAATGCAAGTCGTTTGGCTGGTGTTGTTCCCTCACGATTACGCAAGGTTTTGTATTGTCCTCTGGCACGTTCAAAGAACCAGCAAGTTTGTATATTGCTGCGAGCAGTAATAGGCGAAAGAATGTAGCGCGACAACTTTTCAAACTGTATCAGTGCAGGGTTATTTGCCGAGAAATCGGCATCATTAACTTTGTTTTGAGTGTTTGAACAGCGTGATATTTCGGAAACAATCTCATCGTATTGTTCGGGGTTTTCAATGATTGAAAATTTGACCTGAACAAAGATTTGAGAAATATCTACTTTTTCTTTTTTTGCAGTATTAAAAATGGAAGCGGTGGTTTGTCCGCCGTTTACTATTTGCAGGTTTTTAATGCGTTTAATATAGTGGTTGCTTTCGTCAAGTTCGATATGGTCAGCAGTGGCGGCAATGCCATTGTTGAAGGCCAAAAACATTTGTGGCTTGTTGCGAATCGTATCGCGAATGCCTTTGTTTATCTTTCCTGTGAATTGCAAAAACGAGCGCACATTTTGTTCCAATAGTCGTGCACCGTAAACCTCGTATAATTTTGCCAAGCAATTGCCGGGAATGATAGCAATGTACGCTTTGTAATCGGTGTTTTGAGAGTTGTTTGCCGATAAACAAGGTATTTCATAACTTTCGCCCTCGAAGTCGTCAAAGTCTATCTCGATAGGAACGCGGGATTGTTCGGAAATTTTGTACAGATAATTTATATCTATTACTCTGTAATACAAGTTATAATCGCCAATTGTATCGCTTGGCGGAAAATCTCCTTTATATTCACCGTTTGTTAAAATAAAAGCAGTTACTTTTACAAGGTTTTCTTTGAGTTCTTGATAATTAGCCAAAGTATCTGCAAACTCAAATATTTCGGAAGATTCTTCTATTTTTTCAACATAACTTTTATCAATGGCTTTACGGAAAAAGTTTGTGATTTGTGTTGTGGCTCTATCTATATCCGACTTTGCAACATTCTGTATCGTTGTTGCCGTCTGATTAAAGACAGAAATAAACAAATCAACTTTTTCGTAGTTTTCGCTTATGGCATAGGCGTTTATCCTGTGCTGCCCAGCCTTGCCTAAATTTTTTTCGTCGTAAGCAACAGAAACATTTTCCGTTTCGCCAGCCTCCGCCAACATATCAACGGCAATTTGGGTAAAAACTTGTGGTGTAGCACTGCCCTCATCGCCGCTGCTTTCTTGCATTGCGGCAATGTCTTGCATAAATGTTTGATAGTATTTTTCTATGCCTGTCATAAATTACTGATTTTGTCAAATACGCTATTTTCTGCAACTAAATACTCATAACATTGGGATAGTATGATTGAGTATTTTACATCGCCTACTCCGTTGCGAATTTCTTTTTCCTTTATGCGTGGGAAATTTCCCTCTATCTTGTAGAAATTTTCATCTCTAACTTGATAGCATTTGTTCTCATACAAATAAGTGTGTTTTTCAAAATAACCAACCTCTAATAGTTTGCTATTAAAAAGGTTTAGAGCAGTAACATTTTCTTGCAATGTTTCTCTGATTGCATTTATTTTGGTATTCAAACTTTCGCCGTTCTTTTTTGCAGCCTCAACCGATAAATGAAACAGAAATAGGCTTTCCAAGAGTGTTTCGTCTAATTGCCTTTCACTGCTGATACTTACTTTTTGGTGGTTGTTCCCTGCGGTAGTTTTTACCTCAACAGCCCAATCATTATATTGAAAGTCGCGCACCTCTCTATCTGTTCCCACCCAAGTATTAAGTGCAGCAACTGCATCTGCTTTGGCAATCATCTTTTGTAAAAAATGAAGTTCGCCATACAGCCCTTGTTGTTCTGAGGGTGTTAAGCCTTCGCCTTTCATTTTTTCAAATAAAGCCTGCCATTTTTCAAGTTGGTTGATAATTGTCCTAACAACTTGCTTTTCGGAGCGTAGCGACAATACAGATTGTATCATGTTTTCGCACATTACGGCAAAAACATCGCGGCTTTGAGAATGCAACAATTTTATTATTAGTAAATTGTTGTTTATAAACGAATTGTCATTAGTAAGAGTTACTTGCAAATCGCGCAAGTTTGAGAACGAAGAAACATCAATACGAATGCTTTTGTCAAAAGAAAGTGCAATTCCGCAGTGGCGTTCAGGGTTTTGAAAAACGGCATAAATATATAAGTCTGAATCATCAGAATATAACCGTTTCAGCAAGCCAATTTCGTTGGATTGTTCAATACTTGCCCATATTTCTTTTATATCATTATTCATCATCTTCTAAATTATCATTTGTATCATCAAAATCAATTTCAGACTGATAGAACTCATTTGCCAGAGCCGTGTTAATGGCAAATTCTACGGTATGTTCTGTATTACTTTTCGGGAATACAATGGCAAAACCGATTATTGGATCGTCATCAGCATTAAACAATGTCTTATCTTTGGGATTTGCTCCCAAAGGGTCAAGGGGATAAATTATCAATAGCGGATTATTTACGCTGCGATACCTATCACGAACAAGTTTGGGTTTGGGATATGTTTTTTTCCAATCTTTGTCTTGCTGTGAAAGTTGTAGTGCCACTTCGTAATCTTCATGATCCAAATCAATAAATTCGTCTGTAGGATTTCCAACAATATGATTCTTTCTGATTACATAAGTGTTTGTGTCGCCTGCGGTGTTTCTGGTAAAACAACCAGAAACAATTTCATCAGATAAATGGAATTTTTTTGAGGCTTTTTCTTTGTTCATCAAGGCTACACGCCACGATAGAAGTTCGTTTGATTGATTAAGTTTGCGAATAAAGTTACTGATTAGCGTTAAATCCACTTTTGCAAGTTCGTGGGCAACAGTAAATTCAGAAAAGAACTTTAATATATCTGCTGGCAATACATTGGACCATAAAAAATCCTTGCTTTGTTTTATGGCTGGCTTTCCTAACTTTGATAAGAAATTTTGTGTTGCTATCAAATTTTTGCGGATAATACCTTTGTCGGTCAGCAGTTTATATGTTTCAACCAAACGTCCAGACCAAGACACTTGTATTCTATCCACATTACGCATTTTGGTAATTGCAGTAATTTGCAGTTGTCCGGGGTGTGTACGCACTTTCAAAGCATATTTTTCGGGTGTGGCTTTGGCACTCCACATTGCATCAAATTCTTCACGCAAATCTTCACTTGCCATTGTGATATGTCTAAACCATTCGTTGAGTTCGCTGCTTGTGAATAGTCTGCACAAATCAACATATCCGGGGCGATAGCCAAACCAACGTCCCATTTGCATAAGCGTATCGTACATTTTTGAAGCACGCAAAAAGTAACTTACTGACAATCCTTCCAGAGTTAAGCCTCGCGAAAGTTTGTCGCCACCGATAGCAATTACCGAAATGCCTGTCTTTTCATTTTCGTAATATTCAAGTGTGTCTGTGGATTTGCCATTGATTGCCATTACTTTTATTTTCTGAACAGCGGTGTATAGATACGGTTTTATTTCTTCCCAAGTATGCACTTTCATTTTGCTGTCAATATCTTTGAATGAAGAGTTTAAGATATTGCGCGTGGTTGTACAATACGAAATGTAATTGTCGGTATCTTCTTCAAAAATGCTTCGGAACTCTTCCAGAATGGGAGAATCTTCTTGTTCGATACCTCGTTTATAGAAAAGGAATTGATTTTCGACTACTTTTTTTAGCGAGTTTTGCCAAATTAAATAGCGCGAAATGTGTATTAGCATTGAGTTGTGTTTTTTCTCTTGTCCACGAGCAATACGAATAGCACAAGTAACAATGAAACATTTTATTGCTGTTTGAAGCGATTCAGGGAGCGAATTAGGTGTTCCGTCTTCTTTCTTGTGTTTATCAGGAAAATATTCGGCGTAATCGTCTATTCTTCTGACTATCGGCAACAAATCATCATTGGTGTCGTCGGCTTCAAGCGAAGTACCAAAAATCTTTTCTGCACCTATGTAATTGTTTGGCGCAGGTAAGTTTATGATAAAATCACGAGGAAATAAGTCGTCTTTATCAAGAGGAATAAAGATATTGGCAAACGGCGTAGCCGTGTAGCCAACATAACCAAAACGGTAAAAATGACTTGTAATTTTTCTTATCCAACCGTTTATTGCTGTTGGTTCTTCGTCTGACTTTTTTGTGTTGATAGAAGCATTATCGGCTTCGTCATCAATGATTAAAAGCGATTTGTTTGTGATTCTCTTTTCGCCGTTGATTGTTTCTGCCTGAGAAAGTAACCAAGTGTTCAAACGTTTTAATACCGTTGAGTTTTTCTTAACAACAAGCAAAATAGGATTTGAAACATCAAAACTAATTCCGCCCGCACTATCGGTTAGCGATTTTTTGAAATCAGAATCTATGGTTGTAATGGAAATTGCAGTATTGTTTCTATCTAACACTCCAACACCAATTCTATTGTTTTCGTCTTGTCGCCATTTCCTATCGTGTTTTGTGTCAAAGCCGAGGAAATCTTCGTCTAATCGGTGCTGTGTTTGGCTGCGTAAATTGTTATGCAATCCTGCCAAAACGATAATCAAATTAAAACCAGCATCAGCGGCTTTACAAATCAACCCTGTGTAATTTGCTGTTTTGCCCGATTGTACCTGACCAACAACAAGTCCCTTTTTATCAATGCCTTTTACATTACGAATAGTAGGGTCATAGAGTTTATCCAAAATATCGTCTGTAAGACGGTCTATTTCGGCAATAACTTTCGGGGCAAAATTCTTTGTATTCTGCAAATAGGTTGTGTAACGATTCCAAAATTTCCAATCATCTTTCTTATGGTTGGCTTTGAAATCCATTAGCCAAGGCGTATTACGCTCGCTATCAAATAGCATTTTGTATTCTTCCAAACTAACATTGTACAATTTCAACAATCCTTTGTGAAGTTGATTTTTATCAACAGAAGAATACATTGGCATTGACAAACATTGCTCAAGGGCATTATTTATCTCACTATCGGTTACACTTAACTTTTCGCCGATAATTAAGCGGCATATTTGAATTGCTTTATCTATCATAAGTGTCTAAAATTTCAATGAGTTCTGGGTAATTATTAAAGGGTTCCATATTCAGGAGCAACATTTTTACTTGCTCGGTGCTTTTGCCATTTGCTTTTTGAGCATCAAAAATTTGCTTTATCATTGTTTTTAAAACGTCCTTGTTGGTTTCCTCAAATGGAGCAGCGGTTTCACCTTGTTCCGATTCTCTAATGAAAACTGATTTTGTCGGTATTGTTTCCTCTACAAAACGCAAAAGATATTCTATTGCTTTTTTGGGGGCTGTTTCAGCCATTTTTTTGATTTCTTCTATCATTAAATGGTCGCGATTCACAAGGTACAAATATTTGTTGCCTTGTTTTTTCTCGACCCAAAGCGGCTGAAAATCATGCTGTTTTCGTGTTTTTAATATTTTCCCTCTATGTCTAAACACTTCTACACCACGATTGCGGACAGCCTGTGCATATTTTTTTATTTGTTCCCGACAAACTATTGGTGGTCTGGCAGTTGATTTTTTTATATCAATCTGCCAATCCGAATCTAATTTGTTCGGTAAATCAATTTGTATGCGTACCAATTTATAATGTTCTTCCTTACGGAATAGACCTAACCAATCGCCTGCCAACATTAATCGTTTGCCTCGATATACATAAAATCCTTGCTGATTACCCCAGCCGTTTGCCCCTTCTGCATTTTTGTACATCTCTTCCGTAAGGTGGCATTTGTGAGGTAAAACATAGCCTTTCATTACGGCTTCGCCAATATATTCTTCTGGAAATGCTTGTGTTGCTTGTTCATTCAGCAAAAAAGGATTCCACGGTTTTATTTCGTGTCCCCAGCAAAATAGTTTTATGTTCTTTTCTTCAATAAATCTATGAAACGTCATTGCAAGGTGCTGTTTGACTTTGTCCATTTGAGCCAAAAACTTGTCTTTTGCAATTTCGCTGGAAATTGGCGTATCAATTGGAATAATGCGGTCTAAGTCTGTCCAAATAACAAGCGTTCCAGATTCTAATTTATCGAAAGCGTGTAGATAATCATCTGAAATGGGTTGGCGAATAAGTTCCCACTTGTTTGTTTGATTAACATAATTCAAATCCCAAATCCAATAACTTGGAGTAACCCCCGCTTTTTTGCTTACCACAATCAATTTCTGGCATTGCGAAAAAGAGGCTGTTTTTAATCCTAACCCGAAACGTCCCAAGTCTTTTTCTGATCGTTCGTCCATTGGATTTTTTGCGCCCGGCTTCATTGCCTGTACAAGTTCTTCTTCAGTCATTCCGCATCCGTCATCTAATATTGTGATAACAGAATTTCCGCCTTTCCATTCAGAACTGAACCAAACATTTTTGGCATTTGCAGAAATGGAGTTATCTATTACATCTGCAACGGCTGTTTCTAAATTGTAGCCAATTGCCCGAAAAGTAAGTATCATCGAGGCGGCACACGGTTCTGCTACCGCTGTTTTCTCTATATTAGTGTAATTCATGTGCAAATTGTTCTTTTATTTCATGTGCAATTTTGTATGCTAAGACAACAGGTACAGCGTTTCCAATTTGTTTGAATGCGGCACTTCTGCTGCCCTCAAAGAAATAATCATCGGGGAAAGATTGTAAACGTGCAGCCTCGCGAATGGTAATTGAACGCACATTGTCGGTTGTTGGCCTTGGATTGGGATAAATATAGTAATGACCGTCCATTGCTATATGGGCGACAACAGTATGACAGACACCGTCGGGATTGACAACCGAAAAACGATTTAGGAATGTTTCTTTGTTTTTATGTTTTTGGTGGGTGATTGGAATATCGGTGTAAGACAATTGCTTTTTGTCTTTGTACCATTTTTTGTTTGCCATAACATATATTTCCCTATCGTTGAGGTTGTTGGGGCGTGCTATATGTTGAGTGGTAAAATCAAATGCACTATTGCGAATGCCCGACTTTTCCAAATAAGACATTTCTTTTAATGGCTTAGTGTATTCTATTGGTTTACATAGTTCGCCTTCGCCCGCCTTGCGTTTTGGCAGATCTGAAAATAAATCATCAAGAACTTTGTATTGACACTCTTCCGCCTTTAATTCAGGATAATGCAATTGTGTATCTTTTTTCCAACCTACAATAATCATTCTATGCCGTTTTTGTAAAACGCCATGTTCAGAGGCAATTTGTTCCTTGAAATCTATTTCATAGCCAAGATTCCGTACAAGTCTTTGTAAATCTCTAAATGGTTCTCCACCTTTGGCGGTGCGAATGCCCAAAACATTTTCAAACACAAACATTTTAGGTTTGTAATATTCAAGAAATTTGACATAGTATTTATAGAGTTCGTTGCGAGGGTCGTTTTCTACTTCTTTTCCCATTCGTGCACGCCCAGCAACGGAGTACGCCTGACAAGGCGGACCACCAATAACAATATCAACTTCGTGATTGCCTTTAAGTTCATCAATCTTTTTGAAAATGTTATTAATTGTATCTTTCCCAATTTCTGATTGAATCACAGTATCAATAACTTCTTGCGGAACTTGTTCCCAAAGTTTGCTACCATTTTCTTTTTCTTGTTTGTTTTGCAAGTATTCTTTGTAAACATCTAACTTATTGTGTTCTTTCAAATAATGGAATGCGGCGCGAGTACGTATGGTATCGCACGCATAATTATCCATTTCGATATGAGCCAAAGGCTTAAATCCTGCCCGAATAAAACCTTCGGACAAACCGCCTGCTCCTGCGAATAAGTCTATGAAGTTCAACATTTGTTGAGATATTTATTTAAATGTTCGTATTGGACTTGGTAATGAACTTGATAAATATCAATACTTGCATTTTCACATACGGCAAAACATTCTTCATTTATTCTATTGTATGCAGAAATCGTTTCTTGATTGGCGTCAAGGTAATCTGCAAAATCATCATCAGGGTGGAATGAAATGTTCTGAACATTGACAAGATATTGTACAAAAGAGACAACATCATTGTATGTTCTTATATGCAAGTCATTTGGACAATCAAATGCCCTAAGGTCTTGAATTGTGTCAATATTATTTCTCATGTTTTTGCGTGTTGAGTTGTTTATATTGATCGTATGCGATTTGCATTGCATTTGTGGCAATGCGATAATCGGTTGAAACTGCATTGCTGAATTGATCCACTTGCCAAAGTGTGAGCAGTTCTTTTTCTTCTACGTGTAAAAAATGAGCAAGTTTTACAACATGTTCTTTTTTTGCTCGGCGTTCACCTCGTTCTATTTTACTATACAAACCAGAATCAATTTCAAGAACAGCAGACATTTGCCGTTGCCGTAAATCGTTCTTTACCCGTAACTGTCTAAGTTTATTCGCGAATAACATCATGGCATTTTATGTCTTGACAAATAATGTACAAAATTACAGTTTTTTCTTGAGAAGGTGTTAAACTCTTGGATATTTTTTTCAATAGTCCGTTATATGAAAAAGCAAAGCCCCTTGAAATTCAGAGACTTTGCGATGTTAGTTAAGGCTTATCGTAGCAGTCGTAAACGCTTATTTGTTTTTTACATAAACAAGCTTGTTTGATCTGTTTTCCACTTTTCTTGAATCAATCTCAAAAAATGCTTCGCAAGCGTTCACAAGTAAGGTCAATTTTTCAAAGCCATAGTTGCGGGAATCAAAATCTGGCCTCTTCTTTATGATGGAATTCCCAACATCCCCCAAAAAAGCCCATCCGTCTTCGTCTGCCATATCATTGATGGTTCCTCTAAGTAACTCTATTATGTCATCCGGCACATTCTTCTTATTTGCGGACACGCGGAGAGACCTGCTTGTTTCACTTTTTTCCGGGAAATGTCCCTCTTCTCCTTTATCCAATATCTCTAGATATATAAACTTATCACAAGAAACGATAAAAGGTTGTGGTGTCTTTTTTTCACCAATGCCTATGACAAATTTACCCGATTCCCGCAATCGTGTCGCCAGTCGTGTGAAATCGGAATCACTTGAAACAATACAGAAGCCGTCAACCTCGTCGCGATGTAAGATGTCCATGGCGTCGATAATCATCGTCGAATCCGTGGCATTCTTACCTATTGTGTAGCTGTATTGTTGAACTGGGGTGATTGCGTTTTCCAAAAGAATTGATTTCCAACCTCTCATGGTGGTTTTTGTCCAATCGCCATAAATTCTCTTTATTGTAGGGATCCCGTATTTGGTGATTTCATCCAACATCCCCTTCGAATTTGAATGGGGAACATTGTCGGCATCAATTAATACTGCGATTTTTGGATCATTGCTGTTTTTGGAGTCAAAGTTCTTCATGGTCGTATCATCCTTTGATAGAAAAGAGAGTGTGCCGTTTCCTTGACACACTCTCTTTCTAACGCTGTTAGTTTTACTTCACCTCCTCAAAGTCCGCGTCAGTTACGGTGTCATCACCGCCGTTGTTCTGCGGGCCTTGGTTCGGGTTGCCGCCCATGTTGTTCGGATCGAAGCCGCTTTGTGGATCACTCTGTGCTCCGGCGTTCTTGTACATCTCCTCGCTGGCTTTTTGCCACATGGCGTTCATCTCGTTCATGGCAGCGTCTATGCCTGCGATGTCTTGCGCTTGGTGAGCGGTCTTCAGCTTGCTGAGGGCACTCTCGATCTCGGCTTTCTTGTCGGCAGGCAGCTTGTCGCCGTACTCCTTCAGCTGTTTTTCGGTCTGGAAGATGACGCTGTCGGCTTGGTTGAGTTTGTCGATACGCTCACGCTCCTTCTTGTCGGCTTCGGCGTTGGCTTGGGCTTCGTTCTTCATGCGCTCGATTTCGGCATCGGTCAAGCCTGATGAGGCCTCGATACGGATGCTTTGGGTCTTGCCGGTGGCCTTGTCCTTAGCGGACACATTCAAGATACCGTTGGAGTCGATGTCAAAAGTGACTTCGATTTGCGGGATACCACGCGGTGCTGGCGGAATGCTGTCGAGGATGAAACGACCGATGGTCTTGTTTTGTGCGGCCATAGGACGCTCGCCTTGCAGCACATGGATTTCAACCGACGGCTGGTTGTCGGCAGCTGTCGAGAAGACCTCCGACTTGCGGGTCGGGATGGTGGTGTTGCTTTCAATCAGCTTGGTCATCACGCCGCCGAGGGTCTCGATACCGAGGCTCAACGGAGTCACATCAAGCAGCAGCACATCCTTCACCTCGCCGGTGAGCACGCCACCTTGGATGGAGGCACCAACGGCCACCACTTCGTCTGGGTTGACACCCTTCGAAGGTTCCTTCTTGAAGAAGTCGCGGACGATGTTCTGGATGGCGGGGATACGGGTCGAACCGCCGACCAGAATGACATCGTCAATATCGTTGACGGTCAAACCGGCATCTTGCAGGGCGCGACGGCAAGGCTCAACGGTATCGTGAATCAGTTTGTCGGCAAGTTGCTCGAACTTCGAGCGGCTCAAGGTGCGAACCAAGTGCTGTGGGATACCGTCAACGGGCATGATGTAAGGCAGGTTGATTTCGGTCTCACTCGACGCGCTTAACTCAATCTTTGCTTTTTCGGCAGCTTCCTTCAGGCGTTGCAGAGCCATCGGGTCCTTGCGCAGGTCGATGCCCTTGTCTTTCTGGAACTCCTCAGCCAGCCAATTGATGATGACTTCGTCGAAGTCGTCGCCGCCGAGGTGGGTGTTGCCGTTGGTTGACTTCACCTCAAACACGCCATCACCCAGTTCAAGGATGGAAATATCGAATGTGCCGCCGCCGAGGTCGTAAACAGCGACTTTCACATCGTTCTTTTTCCTGTCCAAACCGTAGGCCAAAGCAGCTGCGGTAGGTTCGTTGATGATACGGCGTACTTTCAGGCCGGCGATTTCGCCTGCTTCCTTGGTGGCTTGGCGCTGGGCATCGTTGAAGTAGGCAGGCACCGTGATGACGGCCTCCGTAACGCTCTGCCCGAGGAAGTCCTCAGCAGTCTTTTTCATCTTCTGAAGCACCATAGCAGAGATTTCCTGCGGGGTGTATTGCTTGCCGTCGATGTCGATACGCGGCGTGTTGTTGGGGCCTTGCATGACTTTGTAAGGCACACGGCGCATCTCGGCATCCAACTTGTCATAGGTCTCGCCCATGAAACGCTTGATGGAGTAAACGGTGCGCGTTGGGTTGGTGATGGCCTGACGCTTGGCAGGCTCGCCGACCTTACGCTCGCCGTTGTCAGTGAATGCGACCACTGAAGGGGTGGTGCGATGGCCTTCGCTGTTGGCGATGACCTGAGGCTCGTTGCCCTCCATGACGGCCACACATGAGTTGGTTGTCCCTAAATCAATACCAATGATCTTTGACATTTCTTTGTTCTCCTGTTTTTATTTGTTACTTATTTGTTGACTGTTCTATCGCTGCAAGTCATTTTGCAGCGCTCTCTCCTTCTCAATCTTTGTGCCAAAAGAAAAAACTGACAAAATGGCAATATTTCGTTTTTTTGGTCTTTTTTTGCCCAAATTCCACTTGCCATTTCAGGGTTTTTGTCTATTTTTGCAACTTTGTTTTTCAAAAATTACCTATTTTATGAAGAAATTAACTGCTGTCATAATTTGCCTATTGCTTTCGTCCATAGCCTTCTCACAGGAGAATGAGGGCTTTTTCAAACGCTTGAAGAACTCTTTTACCGTTCACGATACCATATATGTTTATGTGTACGGTAATGACTCCATTGTATTTGACAACGAAGAGGAGGAAAGCGAAGAGGATGAGGAGTTTTCGGAAGGCATCCCGATGCCCATCGACACGCTTCATACCGAGGACAGGTATCAGAAAGTGGTACTTTTCGATAACGGCACTTGGCTTTATTACCAAATCGAGCGTCCCGATATTCCGGACTCGCTCAGCAACTACCACTGGGATACGGAGACCGTTCACAGTTATCGCGACATTGCCTTGAACGATCTTCCTGATTCGGTCTTGCTGAGGTTGGTGGATTCAGTGCACCGCTTTTGTATCCCACATCCCGGCCCTGTTACTTCGCAGTTCAAGTTCAGACGGCGCCGTCCGCACAGAGGTGTCGACATCAGCTTGCGAAAGGGCGATGTGGTGTACGCTGCCTTCGACGGCATTGTGCGCGCTGCTCTCCCGACTTCCATGACGGGCGGCTACGGCAATGTGCTCGTCATCCGCCACTTGAATGGCTTGGAGACATACTACGGACACCTGTCGAAGTATATCGTGGAGAGCGGCGACTTGGTGAAGGCAGGCGAACCCATCGGCTATGGCGGCTCCACAGGACGATCCACAGGGCCACATCTTCATTTTGAGACACGCTTCATGGGTCAGAGCTTCGATCCCGAACGAATCTTCGACTTTGAGAATGGCTCTCTCCGCTCAGAGGATTTCATGTTGCATAAGCACTATTTCAGCATCAACTCGCACTACGGGCAAACCGACCGGCAGTCGCTGAGTGCCTCGAAGAAAGCTCCGCAGGATACGGGATCAAAGGGGAAAAAGGTCTATTACACCGTGAAAAAAGGCGACACTTTGGGCAAGATTGCCAAGAAATACGGAACATCGGTGAATAAGCTCTGCCAACTGAACGGTATCCGACAAAACAAGACACTGCAAATCGGTCAGAAGCTTAGGGTAAAATAAAAACCAAAACCCCGAAGGTCGAAAGGCCTCCGGGGTTTTTCTTTCTCGGCTCATTGGATTATTTCATCCAAGCTTCAATGTCTTCGAGTTGCAAGGCCGGTATGTCGATTTTGTTCTTTTTGCGTAAGCCGTTCAGTTTCTCGCGCAGGGCTGAGGGCTTCTCGGCCTTCAACTGCTCAATGGTGTTGTAGCCGTTGGTCAGGAGCAAGGTCGCCCAAGTCTCGGCCATGCCAAGTGCCATAAAATCGTCTTTGGTGGCGTTCTTTACAACCTTCTCGGGGCGCATCATCGGGAACAACAGCACCTCTTGTATGGAGGTCTGGCCCGTAAGCAGCATCACAAAGCGGTCGATACCGATACCCATGCCAGAGGTCGGCGGCATACCATATTCCAAGGCACGCAGGAAGTCTTGGTCGATGAACATGGCTTCGTCGTCGCCACGCTCGGAGAGTTTCATCTGTTCCTCGAAGCGTGAACGCTGGTCGATGGGGTCGTTCAGCTCGGTGTAGGCATTGGCCAGCTCCTTGCCGTTCACCATCAGTTCGAAGCGTTCTGTCAGCTCGGGGTTGTTGCGGTGGCGTTTGCAGAGCGGCGACATCTCTACGGGATAGTCGGTGATGAAAGTCGGCTGGATATAGGTGCCTTCGCACTTCTCGCCGAAAATTTCATCGATTAGCTTGCCCTTACCCATAGAGTCATCCACTTCGATGCCGAGTTGCTTGCACACATCACGCAGCTGGGTCTCGTCCATGCCCGTGATGTCGATACCTGTCTCCTCTTTGATGGAGTCGGTCATGGTGATGCGCTTGAAGGGCCGCTTGAAGCAAATTTCGTTGTCGCCCACCTTCACGGTGTCGGTGCCCAGCACCTCGGTGACGGCACGCTCAATCATGGCTTCAGTGTAGTCCATCATCCAGAGGTAGTCCTTATAGGCCACATAGATTTCAAGGCCGGTAAACTCGGGATTGTGGGTGCGGTCCATGCCCTCATTGCGGAAGTTGCGCGAGAACTCGTACACGCCCTCGAAGCCGCCCACGATGAGGCGTTTCAGGTAAAGCTCATTGGCGATACGGAGGTACATAGGGATATCCAAGGCGTTGAGGTGCGTAATGAAGGGACGCGCCGTGGCACCGCCCGGAATGGCTTGTAGCACAGGTGTCTCCACCTCAAGGTAGCCGCTCTCGTTGAAGAAACGACGAATGCTGTCGATGACACGGGTGCGGGTAATGAAGATGTCTTTCACCTTGTCGTTCACCACAAGGTCGACATAACGCATACGGTAGCGCAATTCGGGGTCGTTGAACTCGTCGTACTTCACGCCGTCTTTCTCCTTAACGATGGGCAGCGGCCTCAGCGACTTGCTCAGCACGGTCATCTCCTTCACATGGACAGAAATCTCACCCATTTGTGTGCGGAAGGCGAAGCCCTTCACGCCGATGAAGTCGCCGATGTCGAGCAGACGTTTGAACACCGTGTTATATAAGGTCTTGTCCTCCTCGGGGCAGATTTCGTCGCGCTTGATATAAAGCTGAATGCGACCCTTGTTGTCCTGCAACTCGCAGAACGAGGCGGCACCCATAATGCGGCGGCTCATGATACGGCCTGCGAGGAAGACCTCTTGAAATAGGTCGGGGTTGTTGTCGTCGAATTGTTCCAAAATCTCTGTCGTGAACGCGTTCACCGGGAACGCGGCCTGAGGATACGGATTAATGCCCAACTTATAGAGTTCGGCCAACGAATTTCTTCTGATTTGTTCCTGTTCGCTTAACATAATGCGTTGAATTTGGGTGCAAAATTACGAAAACCCATTGGATTTTCACCGAAAAAAGCCAATATGTTCAATAAAACTCAATTGATATGAGAGAGACAAACCTTATCATGGCCATGACATTCTTTGCCGCCATGTCGTTCAGTGCCGTGCAAAGAAATCGATTTCGACACTTCGGAAGACTGAAAAGGTCTGGAATGTAAATCTGCTTTCCTATTCTGCTCCCACAATCTTATCGGCAAAGATATTCCAGACTTGTGCGGTTTTATAGGCATCGACACTGGCTTGCGGCACTTTGATTTCTTGAATAACCTGATTGCTTAGACCTTCCGTTGGCCCAAATACATTAGGCGGTGTCGTTGCGCGACAGGTCATCGAAGTCATCGATGGACAACCGTTGAAAATATCACAATAAAAATGCTGAAGGGAAGCTGGGAAATCAATAGAATTGATTTGCCCGCAATTCATAAACGAACCATAGTTAATCGACTCCAAAGTGTTTGAAAAAACAATGCTTTCCAAGGCCGTGCATTCTATGAATACATACCGGCCTATCGAAGTCACCGTATTGGGCAACACTATCGAAGTCAGTTTGTTGCATCCATAGAAAGCCCAATCATTGATTCCCACAACCGCATAAGTCTGCCCAAGATGTGTGAATTCGGACGGAATGACTTCTTTTCCGTAATATTGCCTGTTGACCAGATTGGGATTGAAATCCGTTGCACGGGTGACCATGGCCGTATTGGGCGAAACGAGAATGAAATACATCTTTTTCAACTCGTTTCGATAACTGGCTTCTACGATTACCTTGCCATCGCGAACCACTTCTTGGGTGGATATGATTTTCAATGGCTCGTTGTCATTCTTCTGGCAAGCTGTCATGGCAAAACCCAAAACAAGAACCAACAAGCCTTTCCATAAATTATTTGTTTTCATATTCATCTTTGTTTAAGCTCAATCCATAAACTACATTCCGACGATAATGTCCTTATACAATCGCCAAAAATGGCTTTCCTTATACAGGTGGACACTTTGCGCCGGGACAAGGATACGCTCAATGGCATTGTTGAGCAAGAAGTAATCTTCGGCATAATTGTTATTGGGATCCATCACGGGAGGCACTGTTGGGCGACAAATTAATGTGGTCAATGAGGTACAATTGTTCAGCGGATTTACGCCCAAGTATTTCACCGATGCGGGTATTTCAAAACTGCTGAGGCCTGTACTATTGAAAGCGCCATTGCTTATGGCAACAATGTGGTCATGCAAAGTGACGGATGTCAACATGAAGCACATAGAGAACAGGCCGCAAGGTATTGTTTCCATAGACGCGGGAATTGTAACACTGGTCAGGCAAGTGCCGCTGAAAACTGAATTGCCAAAACCGCTTACCGTCTCAGGAATCACCACCGAAGCCAAACCCGAATTGCCAAAAGCGGCATCGCCAATATACCTCACCGAATTGGGAATGGTGATGGAGGTCAGATGTACACAGTTAGAAAAAGCCATGTCGCGAATGGTATCGACAGTGTTGGGCAGTTCCACAGAGGAAATCAAATCCACGACTTGATTAAAGGCAGCGCTTCCTATACAGGTTACTTTATAGGTTTTGCCGTTGTGGACAAAACGATTAGGGACGACGATGTCGCCACGATACACCCACGGCGACGATTCGCCTTCCTCGGAGTAAAACCTATGGTGATTGACCACCTCGGCTGTCGTGTCGGAAAGCAAATGGAAATACATCTTTGTGTTGTCGGAATAGTACACCTTGACGGTAGTGCCAAAATAATTCTCAACCTCTTCGGTGGAAACGATTCCCAAAATATCGGCCTCCGTTTTCCGGCAACCTGAAAAGGCGAACCATACGGATAGCAAGATTACTAAGGATAAAACAAACTTTTTCATGGTCGTTTTCATACTTGTTGGGTTTTGTTGTTTGTGGCAAAGGTAGGTAAAAATACGGTTAGTCAAGAGTTTATCGATATATTCTTCTCGTTTTGTCTATGTTTTTCCTTTTTTCCCATCGTTACATTGTCGAATATCATCCTTTTGAAACTTGTTGTCCGAGTTTTTTCCCTATAATTGCAACTCCTAAATTAATGACTCAAAACACAGGATTTTCTTCCCATCGCAGACTGCTTTCGTGAGAATTTTGTATTTTTGCAATCAGAAATTCAAGCAGCGTATTTGTCATGTGTACAGTAACAATCAACATCGATGATGCCACTGTGCGTCGTATCAATCCTAACCTAACCACTCGCGAAAGCATAAGTCAATGGCTTCAACGTCAAGTTGATGAATTAATCGAGGAAATGGCTGTCCTGTCCGATAGTGTTTCGCCGAATGCCTATACTGCCGAAGAGATGAAATCCATTGTCGCCGAACGCATTCAGTTGATGGAATCGGGAGAGGCCGCATATATTGACGGGGAGGAAGGATTTGTACAAATACGCTCTCGTTATGGCTTATAATTACAGATGGCTTTCTGAGGCACTTGACGACATGTCGAATGAAATTGATCATGTTGTCAGGGAGTTTGGATTAAAGGCTGCAAAGCATTTAGAAAATCGAGTCCATGAACGGGTCCTCCAATTGTGTGAGTTCCCTAATTCAGGTGTGCGTTACGATGAAGCTTTGCTTTATCATGGTCATGAGATTCGGGTATTGCACATACGACAAATATCACTGATTTACAGTTTTGACGAAGAAATAATTACACTGATTGCCGTTTGGAACAATTACCAAAATCCAAATAGGTTAAAGAAGTAGTCGATTCAAGAGAATAAAATTCATGCAGTTCAAAGATGTCATAGGACAAAGTGCTATTAAACAAAGGCTCATCGCAAGCGTGCGTGACAACCATGTGTCTCACGCCCAGCTTTTTTTGGGCCCTCCCGGAAGCGGCAAGTTGCCTCTGGCCTTGGCATACGCGCAGTATATCCTTTGCCCCAATAGGACGGAAGTGGATAGCTGCGGCGTGTGTCCCACCTGCCAGAAGATCCAGAAAATGGTGCACCCCGACCTGCATTTTATTGTGCCGACAGCCGCTACTAAAAAGGTGAAAAGCAATCCCGAGTCGGACTTGTTCATGGAGGAATGGCGGGAGTATATTACTCAAAACCAAGCTTATGCCGATACTTCGAGTTGGTACAATTTCCTCGAAGTGGAGAACAAGCAGGGCTACATGTCGGTGCGCGATGCGGCTTCGCTTTTGCGCAAGCTCAACATGAAGGCCTACGAAGGCGACTATAAAATCGCCATCATCTGGATGGCGGAGAAGATGCGCGTTGACACGGCCAACAAACTGCTGAAACTGCTTGAGGAACCGCCGGAGAAGACGGTTTTCCTCCTCATAGCCGAAGAAGCGGAGGAACTCTTAGCCACCATCAAATCGCGCACCGCTATGGTGAAGATTCCGGGCATTGAAATAAAAGCTGTTCAAGAGGCATTGATGGCGCGTCTCGGATGTGATGAAAGGCAAGCCCACGATGCCGCCATGATTTCGGAAGGTAATTGGCTCAACGCCTGCCACTCGGTGCTGGGGTCGGAGGAACGCAAGTTCTTCTTCACTACCTTTCAGCAATGGATGCGCCTCTGCTTCCGTGCCGCCTATTCCGAACTGATTGACTTTTCCGGCAATATCAAAGCGCTGGGCCGCGAAAAACAAAAGGAACTGTTGGACTATGGCCTGCGTATTGTACGCAATTCGCTGTTGTTTAATAATAATCTTGCGGAAATCGTGATGTTGCCTGAGGACGAAAAGGCCTTCAATTCGAAGTTCGCACCTTTTGTCAATCCTGCCAATTTGATTGAAATCGCCCTGCTTTTCGAGGAAGCGATACGCCAAATCGAGCGCAACGGTTACGCACCGCTCATCTTCACCGATGTGAGCTTTAAGATGGTGGGATTGCTGAAAAAGAAATGAATAGGCCCTTCGATTGGCCTCAAGAACCGCAAGTTCAGTTACCCTGCTTTTTCATGTTTTGGAAACAAAAATAATTGCATAATAATTTGCACGCGTAGAAAAAACGCTATTTTTGCGGCATATAAAAACTCAATTCAACATGAAAAACATACATTTTACTTTTATTTTATCTTGTTTTATTTTTGCTTTTAACTCATGCAGCACAGATGTTGACCTATACCTCGATTTCAAGGACACCACTATTGTATATGGTGTGTTGGATGTGGCAAACGACACCAATGTCATCAAAATAATAAGGGCTTTTTCGGGAAGGAATGACGACAACTCGTTCGACGCCCATGAAATCGCCTTGATTGCAGACTCGTCAAATTATCCGGGCAAGTTGGATGCTCGTTTTCTTGAATATAAGAAAGCCTCCGGGGGAGACTCCTCTCCTACAGGACGCGAAATCATCTTGGATACCATGACCATCAATAATAAACAAGAAGGTGTTTTTTACGCTTCCAACCAAAAAGTTTACTACACAACAGAGCATTTTAACGTCAATAATGCGCATGTGAAATACAAATACAAATTGTTGATTTCCAAGCCAAACGATACCATATCCTCAGAAATTAGCCTCATAGGTGGTGCCAAATTCCAAATTAGCTCTCCCATTGTGTTTTTCAGAGCCGAAAATGGTGGAATACGAAAACTGTTTTTCACTCCTGATGACAACGAAGCTATATACCATGTCACAATGCAATTCAACTATAAGGAATTAAGGCCCGGTCAAGACACGGTTTACAAAAATGTCCGCTGGTCAATAGGGCATAGTGGCACTTATGATTTGGGGATTGAAGACAGAAAACTGTATTTCACTTACCATGAAGAAGTTTTATTCAACATGCTGTCAGCAGCCATTGGAAACGACATCCTAAATGTTGACCGCTTCTATGACAGTTTCGTCGTATCAATATATGCTTATGACAAAAAACTGGAGGATTATATCCAGTTAAGTTCGTCCACTACTGGTATTGAATACTATTACACGAACATTCACGGTGGCTTAGGGATACTTTCTTCCTGTCACGAAATCAGAAAAAATGTCGACATTTCCATTCGTGCAAAAACCGATTTACAATCCATGCCTTGGGGATTTAAGTATACCGGCTATTGAAGACTCAGGTTTTTACTCTAAAACTCAATTGTCCCCATTTCGAATGGGTTGGGCTGGTGAAGCAGAAATAAGGTTTAAGGTATGATTTCCTCAAAGTATCCCATGTTTCCTATGATGGGGTTGCCCGCCTCATAGTAGCGCACATCGTGTAGTACCTTGTCGAAGACATAGTTCTGTATGAGCACGAAATCCTCGCCATCGTTGACAAGGGCATACATGCGGTCGCGGTCTATGTCGCCGAGTTCGCCGCTCAGGTCGGTTACGCCGTTCAGCACCAGCTTCTTGAAGGTTTTCATGTCTTGCTTGTTGCCGTTTTTGTCCGTTACGACAACATAATGCATGAAAGGTGAGCCTGTTATGGAGTCGATACGTTCCTGTGGCAAGGTGTTGGTAAACAAAGCCTCAAAGCTTAGGTCGCTGAATGATGACATGAGATTGATAACCTTCAGCGTGTCGTAGGGCAAGTCTTGGTTGTCGTACAGGCGGGTGAGCCTGTACTGGTGCTTCCCGATATTGTCGATACGGAAGCTGCCTTCGGGGTCTTCGTTGAAATCCACCTCAACCGATTGAATGTCGGCCATGTTTTCTTGGAAGATGGTGTGGCTGCGCCAGTCGTCGGGGTTGGCGGAGAAGCGTGTTGTGATGAAGCCACGGAAGCTGGGAATATAGACGATAAAAGCCTTGTCGGCGCCTTCTTTCAGCATGAAAGTCCCACTGCTGTCCATAGTGGCGTCGCCCACATAAAACACCTTGGTGCGCTTCTCGTGATAGAACAGTTTGATTTTGTCGAAAAGGTTGATGCGTGGCACAATCTGATAGACTTCCACCTTGGTGCTTTGCGAAGCCAACTGCTTGACGATGTTGTCGTGGCTGGCCACGGAGACGGGCATTTTGACACGGATTTTGCACATGGTTGTCAAAAGGTATTGCACCTGCTTGGGATGTGCTTTGTAGGTGCCGTTGAGTGTCCAGCCAAGCTCTTGGCGCTCAAGCAGCGACTCTCTGTCTTTACGGTCGGCCAAGTAGATTTTTGTGACCGAAGCCGTGTCCCACACCTGAAAGTCCGACGATTCGCCTTGAATCGTGGAGAGATAACGGTTGTTCCAAATCAAAATGCCGGCGATGACAACCAGCAATGCGGTGATAATGATGGTGATACGGTTATTTTTCTTCATGATACTCTGTTTTACTGTATTTTCTCTTCCTGACGAATGCCAAGACAAAACCAAATAAGATGATGATTGCGAGGGGAACCACTGTGTTGATGACCTGCCATTTCACCCTTTCGTTGCTCACTTTTTTTGTATCCAACAGACGGATTGTCAGTTTACGCGAACGGATGTCGATCATGTTTTCACCATCGACCAAATAACTGATGGCATTCTCGATGAATTGCTTGTTGGTGTAGGTGATACCCGTGTATTTGTCATAACCCAGTGGCAGAGGGTTTCGATCCATGTCAAATTGATTGCGGATGATGTCGCCGTCGGCCACCACAATCATGGCGGTGGGTACGCTTTCTTCCATGAAGTCGGTGGCTTGGTCGTCAACGATTTCTTGAGAAATGCGGTTGGCATACAGCGATGGGAAGCTGCCTTTCAAAAGGTAGGCCACATTCTTTCCATCCTTCACATTGAACATGCGTTGGTCGGGTGCTTGGCGCAACATGGCCAAGGAGATGAATACCGGAGCTCCCGATACCTTGGTGTAGTTTGAGGTTTTGAGCAGCGGAATCTGTTCGACACCGCTGGCCGAGGTGGTGGCATCTATCGAGCTGACAAAGTCGGCCTTGATTCCATTCATGTTGCGCACCATAGGATGGTCGGAAGCCGCTTGAAGCAAAGGGAAATAGTACCACTTGAATCGACTGTACTGCGGTTGGTTGCCTACCATTCCTCCGGTGCGGACGGCAATTTGGGCGCAATTCCAACCAAGCAGCAGGTCGCGGTTGAGGCGCACACCATATCTGAAAAGCATATCGTCGAGGTTGAGGTCTTGCTCCATCCCAATGGTCGACTCTTGATTTTGCAGGCTGTCCATGGTGGCATACACCGGCTCCACCAGCCACAGCACCTTGCCGCCGTGCATGATGTATTGGTCGATGAGGAATTTGTCTTTCTCGTCGAAGGGCTGCGTGGGCTTGGCGATGACGATGGCATCGTAGGAGGGGAATGCCTTCACGTCTCTTGCCGTATCCTGAGTGCGGTGCATTAAGGCATCAATCTTGCCTTCAATGGCCTGCCGCTTCACATCGTAATTCTTCGACAATATTCGGGCAATGTCGCCAAGTTCATCGTTGCTCAATTCGCCATGTCCTTCGATAAAGGCAATCCTTGGCCTTTCCCGACGGGTAACTCTCTTAACAGCATCAATGAGGTGGAACTCAAGGTTTTCTATCGATGTGTCTACTTCATCTTTATCCGGCTGGCCGTTCGGTGCTTCATGCAAAAGGTTGACGGCTATTTCGGTGTTGTTACGGTAGCTCACTAAAGCACCGGGCCAAATGATCAATTGTTTGGCGGATCCGTCGCTGCCTCGGTCTTGCCATTTGATGTTATTCAATCCCGACTGATACAGTTGAGTATATTTATCTCTGATTTCTGCATCGTTGTCGCCTTCTCCGGGATTGATGAACTCGTAGTCGATGTATTTAGAATAGGCACGAAACTCGTCCAACATCTCTTTGGTCTCGCGGCGCAGTTTTTTGTATTCCGCAGGTAAGCCATTTCCTTCAAGAAATACCCTAAAATATACATAGTCGTTAACATTTCTAAGTATCTCTTTCGTAGTGGGCGACAGGGTGTAGCGTTTCTCGCTCGTCAAGTCGAATCGGGTGAACATGTATGAGCCGATTACATTGACCAGAACCACGATGGCAATCGTGATAAGGAAGGCAATGATTTGATTTTTTTTCAGATTCTTGCGTTTGTTTTCCATCACTCACCTCCTTACCATTTGCGGCTCGATAATACCAGTTTCGTCGCACTGAGAAACAGCGCAATCACACTTAGGAAATACAACACATCGCGCGTATCGGCGACGCCACGGCTCAACGAACCATAGTGGGCGTTCATGCCTAACTGCTGTATGAAAAGGTCAACGCGGCCAAACAACGAGAACGAATAGATGAACTCGAAGCCGATCAGCAGGAATCCGCATAGGAAGACGGAGATGATGAAGGCCAAAATTTGGTTGTTGGTCAGCGAACTGCAAAAAATGCCTATGCTGGTAAAGCTGGAACTGAGTAAGAAAAGCCCGATGTATGAGCCCCAGATACCACCGCTGTCGAGGTTGCCTTTGGGCAGTCCCAAGCGGTATATCGAGAAATAATAGATGAAGGTCGGGATTAGGGCGAGCAGCACCAAAGCCACTCCGGCCAAAAACTTGGCCCAAATGATTTGCCAGTCCGACAAGGGCTTGGTGGTCAGCATTTCAATAGTACCGGTGCGGTTCTCCTCGGCAAAGCTGCGCATGGTGACGGCTGGGACAAGGAAAAGGAATACCCACGGGGCAAGGATGAAAAGGCTGTCCAGATTGGCATAGCCAAAGTTCAGCACGTTGAAATCGCTTTGGAACACCCAAAGGAACAGGCCGGTGATGAGCAGAAACACTACAATCACCATGATGCCAATCAGTGAGCTGAGGAAGTTGCTGATTTCTTTCTTAAACAGTGTGTACATTCTTAGACAATATGATTATTCAATGACCATGTCGAAAGGCAGTCGGGCTTGGATACCGGTGCTCTTTTGCAGGTTCTCCAAACCTTGAAGGTAGTCGTAGTAGGCTCCCAGTTTCTGCTTCATGGCGGCATCGAGTTTGTCGCTTGCGTTCATCGACTCCATCATGCGAGTGAAGAAGTCCTTTTGCTTGGGCCATTCTGTCACTTTGTAGTCGTTGCCCAGCTCGGCCTTCTGCGCAGCGTAGGCGATGGCATCTTCCAAGTCGCCGAGTTGGTCGATGAGACCAAGCCCGATGGCATCGGCACCAGCCCACACGCGGCCTTGACCAATGCTGTCGACATAGGCCTGAGTCAGACCGCGGCCTTCAGCAACACGATTGGTGAAGTCGTTATAAGTCTTTACCACCATCTCCTGCAATTTGGCGTGTTGGAACTCGGTGAGTGGTTGGGTAACACTGCCAAGGTCGGAGTTTTCATTGGTTTTGACCACATCGAAGGTCAGGCCGACCTTGTTGTTGAGGAAACCCTTCATATTGGGGAAAGTGCCGAACACTCCGATGGAACCGGTGAGGGTGGTGGGGTCGGCGAAGATGTAGTCGGCCTTGGCCGAAATCCAATAGCCACCCGAAGCGGCGTAGTTGCCCATTGAAACGATGACGGGCTTCACTTCCTTGGTCAAGTCGACTTCGCGACCGATGACGGCTGAGGCCACAACACTGCCTCCGGGTGAGTTGACACGAAGCACAACAGCCTTTACGTTCTCGTCCTCACGGGCTTTGCGGATGGTTTTGGAGAGGTTTTCGGAATAGATGTTTCCCTCTTCGTTGCGCTTGCCGTCATAGATGTTGCCGGAAGCGTAGATAATGGCCACCTCATTCTTGCAGGCACTCTTCATGCTGTACGACTTGGCGTATTTCGTGTTGCCGACGGCATTGATGTCCTTGTTGCTGCCTGTGAGACCTTTCATCTCTTCCAGCACTTGGTCTTTGTAGTACAGGTTGTCAACCAGACCATATTCCAAAGCTTTATCGGCATTGAAGTAGGTCTCAAGGTTGTCGGCAATCTGGTCGAGTTGCTCGACACTGATGTTGCGGCTCTCGCTAATGCCGGTGAGGATTTGGCCCCAAACGGTGCCCAACAGTTTTTCCATTTGCTCGCGGTTGGCTTGGCTCATCTTGTCCAAGAAGAAGGGCTCCACGGCACTCTTGAAGCGGTTGTTGGGCCCGCGCACAATCTGCATTTCGATGTCGAGCTTGTCAAGCAGGTGCTTGTAGAAAGTGATTTGGGTAGCCATGCCGTGCAAATCGAGCATTCCATCGGGGTTCAAGTAGATTTTGTCGGCAACGGAGGCGATGTAGTACGCGCTTTGGGAATACATCTCTCCATAGCTGACGATAAACTTGCCTGAAGTCTTGAACTCAATAAGTTTGTTGCGGATCTCCTGCAGTGTGGCGGTGGCAGTGGGGATACTGCTCAGTTCCAAATAGATGCCCTTGATATTGGGGTCGGTCTTGGCCTGCTCAATGTTGCGCAAGATGTCGTTCAGTCCCGTCATGTCTTGAGCCTCCAAGGTGGTGAAGTTGATACCGCCGAAGGGATTTTCTGTGGTACGGTCGGGGATGGCGTAGTTGAGCTTCATGTATAGCACCGAATTGGGTTTTGGCTTGATTACGGTTTCCTTTTCGGTGGAGAGGCTCGATATCATGGATGTAACCACTCCCACCTTGATGAAGAAGTTGACAACTAGTGCGATAAGCGTTCCTAAGAACGCGGCCAGTAAAACTTTAGAAAATTTCATGATACTGCGTATATTAAATATTAGGTTGCAAAAGTAACATTTTATTCGTTTGGATTGGTGATAAAACGCTATATTTGCAAAAAATCTCAGCGGTGGAAACCTGTTACGTACTCTTTGGCTCGAACATGGGCGACAAGAATGGCATTTTCAATCAGGCTTGCCTATATATTAATAATAGGTGTGGCCGGGTGGTGCAGGTTTCGGCTCCTTACGAGTCGGAGCCTTGGGGCTTCAAGACCGAGGATTGGTTTTTGAATCGGGTCGTCGTCATCGAGACGGCCATGTCTCCTGAAGACTTGTTGCGACAACTGCTACAGATTGAGCAAGAATTGGGGCGTAAGCGGTATCCCGAAATCTCGGGCTACACCTCAAGGACGGCCGATTTTGACATTTTGTATTTCGGCACTCAGGTGATTTGTTCTGAGACTTTGATTGTGCCGCATCCTCGATTGCATAAGCGTCGTTTTGCGCTGTTGCCGTTGTGTGAGGTGGCTCCCGAGTTGGTGCATCCCGTCTTCGGACTAACGCAAACCGAACTTCTGGAGCGTTGCCCAGATACGCTCGTTGTGAGAAAAATGGATACTGAATAGATTGAAGAACAATGAATTACAACTACATAGCCGTAGAAGGGACTGTGGGAGTGGGCAAGACCTCTTTGGCCACGCGCATAGCCAAAGACTTTAACGGACAGCTGATTTTGGAGGAGTTTGAGGGAGACAAAAACCCGTTTTTGCCTAAGTTCTACAAAGAACCCGACAAATATTCCTTTCAGTTGGAGATGACGTTTTTGGCCTTGCGTTTCCAACAGCTGAAAGACAAGTTGGGTGCACTCGACTTGTTCCATGATTTTATCATCTCGGATTATTATGTGGCCAAGTCGCTGATTTTCTCGCGCAACAATTTGCAGGAAGATGAGTACCAACTGTTTTCGCGGTTCTATAACATCATCTTTTCCAACATGCCCAAACCCGAACTGTTGGTTTATCTCTATTCCGATGTGGCCCGTCTCCAACGCAATATTCGTTTGCGGGGGCGCATTTATGAGCTGGAAATCAGTGATGCCTATTTGGAAAGTATCCAACAGGGCTATTTTGACTTCCTCCGTCAGCAGCAGAACAACATGCGCATTTTGTTGATCGACACCAATCGGCTTGATTTTGTGGCCAATGAGAACGACTACCAGCGCATCATTGATGTCATCAATCGGCCATACGACATCGGGCTGCATAGGGTGTCGTTTTAGTTTTTTATAGCCGTATTGCACAAAAAAAGCCGCTCGTTTGGAGCGGCTTTTTTGTCGTAAGTGATTAAGGTTTATTTCTTAATCTTTTTCACTTTGATGGTTCTGGGTGTGACGACTTGTTCGGGCTCGCCCACAAGGACTTCAGCACGACGCAGTTGAGGGAGAATCTCCTTTTCCAGTTGAGGATAGATGGCGCACATGTCCTTAACAGCCTTCTGCTTGTTGCTGCTGTTGTCGATGGTGTTGACGATGGCATCCTTGTCCTTCAGGTTGGAATTCTTAACGAGTTCGATGAAGGTTTCCCAGTCTTCGCCATGGCCTTCGCCAGCGATTTTGATTTCATTGTCCTTGGCAATCTTCTTCATCTGGGCTTCGGCGGCGCTATAACGGTTGTTGGAGAGCTCGTTGTTGTGTCCCTCTTCACCTTCGGGAGAAGCCCAAGCTTGGACATGGAGTTCGGTGACACCGGTGCTCAGCAGGTCTTTCAGCGCAGCGTCGGCTTCTTTGTTGAGTTTCTTTCTGTCGGCGATGTTGTGTCTGTCTTTGTTGAAGAAATAGGTGAGCTTCTTGACGAGATTGACTTTGTTAGTGGTATCGTAGACAGTTGAGTCAACGTACACAACCAACTGCTCAACGCCGTTGGCCAGATGCTCGGTGGCACCCTGGGCAAAGTAGGTGTTCTTCGCGATTTCATCTTGGTTAGGATAGATGGTGCCGTTGTAAACATAGAACATCGGGTCGCCCTTAAGTTCGCTGTTGGCCATCTCTTCTTGGTAAGGCATGCAATAGTGCTTGGTGTACTCGCCGCCTTCTTTGTAAGGAACGCGGAAGTCGCCTTCGCCCTTCACCTTTTCACCAACGAAGGTGATAGGATCGATGTCGATTTGACCACCGTTGTAGGCAAGATAAGGCTTCAGGTTCAAGACAGCCTGCTTCTCGAAATACTCGCCAGGGATGGTGACGATGATGTCGAAGCAAACGTTGCCGTCTTCGCCTTCAACCAACGGGTCTGGATTCACGCGATAGGTGATTTTCTTTGACTCGCGGGCCATCTTGTCGATGTCGCAGGGGTTGTTGAACTTGTAGCGGAGACCCAAGTTGAACTGTCCGTACATGTCCTTGTCGTTGATGACGTGCTTCTCTTCATCGGTCTTGATCTTGGCCACTTGGTCGAGGGCGTCGGTGCCGGTGAAGTTGTAAGTGTAGTCGAGGAAGAGGTCGAACTTGGGAGCCAGGTTGAAGGTGATTTCCATACCGGCTGGAACAGTGTAAGAGAGTTCACGCTCGGCTTTCTTGTCAGCCAGGGTGCTGGCTACTTCATCATCAGCATTGAGTTGGTTTACAATACCAGCTTGATAGTAGATGCCGCCGATACCGATATGAGGCACCAGGTTGATGACTCTTCTCGGGTTGTAGTTGAACATGTTGAACAAGTTGAAGGTCAAGTTCAGGTTGCCTTCAAGGTAGTTGGTCTTGTCGAGACCGAGATCCCATAAGGTTTGGTCGGCATTGTTGTTCAAAACAAGTGCTTGTCCGTGTTTGTGTCCCGAAAGGAGGCCGTAACCGCCTTTGAGGTTCATACCCACGACTTTACCGAATTGGTAACCGATTCCGAGATGGGCGTTCCAATTCTTCAGGGCCATGGTTTGCAGATAGTTGTCCGAATTCTTGAACATCCAGCCCTCGTAGTTGGCCAAGTCGCCATGGTTGATGGAGAGGCCTCCGTCAGCCTGGATGTACCAGTACTTCTCAGCGGGTTTTGAATGTTTTTTGCCTTCTTGAGCCATCATGCTCAAAGGAAGCACTGCTATTGCAATAAGCATCAGCAGTTTCGAAAAAGTCGAAATTTTCTTCATAATGAAATTGTGTTAGGTTTGTAATTTTTTAATTAATTGATTGAATTTTCGTTTTTATACTATTCCAATTTGGGAACAAAAGTAGGAAATATTTTAATTGCAAAAGCAAAAAGGAGAAAAAAAATGCATTTTTTGTGTTTTTTGCCCAAAAAACGTGTTGAATTGGCTTTATTTTGCCTTTAAATGTAAGCCTTCGAAGGCTTTCCACATGACAATTCCAGCACAAACCGACACATTAATGGAGTGCTTGGTGCCTTCCTGAGGCAACTCTATGGCGCCGTTACAATAGGGCAAGACTTCCTCTCCAACACCATCCACCTCGTTTCCTAATATATAAGCGGTGTGCGAGGCAAATTCAAAATCCTGCAACGGCACGCTGCCTTCAACTTGCTCTACGGCAAAAATCCGCCACCCTTCGGCCTTCAATTGTCGACAGGCGGCCTCGGTGGTGCCGAAATAGCGCCACTTCACGGTCTCGTCGGCTCCAAGGGCGGTTTTGTGAATCTCGCGGTGGGGCGGACAGGCAGTGATACCGCACAACACCAATTCTCCTATGCGGAAGGCATCGGCGGTGCGGAAAAAGGCCCCCACATTGCTCAACGAGCGAATGTTGTCGAGCACTATTATAATAGGTAACTTCTCAGCCCGTTCAAAGTCTTCCTTGCTGATACGGTTCAGCTCGTCCATACTCAGTTTGCGCATGGTTTTCTATTTTTGCGGCAAAATAAGTGAAAAAAGACATTGGCCTGTCAGTGTTGTGGATTTTTTTTGGACAAACAGTCCGATTGTTTCAAACAAAATGGTAATTTTGTACCCTTTAATACGAGATGTTATGGCAGATAAAGCGACCGAAACCCCGTTGATGAAGCAGTATTTTTCTTTCAAGGCGAAATACCCCGATGCCATGCTGCTGTTCCGCGTGGGCGACTTTTACGAGACCTACGGCGAGGATGCAGTGAAGGCCTCGCGGGTGTTGGGCATCATTCTGACCAAACGCTCCAACGGTGCCTCTGCCGATGTTGAATTGGCAGGATTTCCATACCATGCCTTGGACAATCATCTGCCCAAATTAGTGCGTGCAGGAATGAAAGTGGCTGTGTGCGAACAACTTGAAGATCCTAAACTGACCAAGAAATTAGTCAAAAGAGGTGTGGTAGAACTGGTTACGCCGGGTGTGACTTACAGCGATAGCGTACTCGAACAAAAGGAGAACAACTTTTTGGCTTCGGTGCATCTCGATGAGGAGGTTTCGGGTGTGGCTTTCTTGGATGTCTCCACGGGCGAGTTTTATCTCACACAAGGCAACAACGAATACATCGACAAGCTTTTGCAGAGTTTCAACCCGTCGGAAGTGCTGCTGCAACGCAACAAGCGCAAAGACTTTATCGACCTGTTCAGCGCGAAATACTATCTCACCGTCTTCGACGACTGGGTCTTTACCGGCGATTACGCCAACGAGATTCTCAACAAACATTTCCACACGGTCTCATTGAAAGGTTTCGGTGTCGACGACTTCCCGAATGGTATCGTGGCAGCGGGTGCGGCGGTTCATTATCTGATTGAAACACAGCATAATAAGTTGAACCACATCACTTCGCTTTCGCGCATTGACCAAGGACAGTATGTGTGGCTTGACAAGTTCACCATACGCAATCTGGAGCTACTTCATACGACCAATCTCAACGCCAAAACTCTGATTGATGTCATCGACAAGACGGTATCTCCTATGGGCGGTCGACTGATGCGCCGCTGGCTGAGCCTACCGCTGAAAAACAAGGAACAGATAGAGGCGCGTTATGAAGTGGTACACTATTTTGTGGAACACCGCGACCAGATTCAGAAATTTCAGGACTCCATCCGGCAGGTGGGCGATTTGGAACGCTTGATTTCCAAGGTGTCGCTGTCGCGTGTCAACCCGAGGGAACTGCTACAAGTGGGGCGCGCCTTGGACCAAATCGAAGTACTGAAAACAACCTGCGAAGAAAGCCAACATCCTGCTTTCCTGCGGTTTGCCGAACAGTTTAACCCTTGTGCTTCCATCCGCGAACGCATCAAGAAGGATTTGAACCCCGATGCTCCGGCTATGCTCTCCAAAGGCAATTACATCGCCGACGGTGTCGTCCCTGAGTTGGACGAATTGCGCAACCTGTCGCGCTCGGGCAAGGAATACCTCATGAACATTCAGCGTCGCGAGATGGAACGCACCGGAATTTCTTCCTTGAAAGTGGGCTATAATAATGTGTTTGGCTACTATCTCGAAGTTACAAATTCGCATAAATATAAGGTGCCGGCGGAATGGATCCGCAAGCAGACTTTGACCAGCGCCGAGCGCTATATCACCGAGGAACTGAAGGAATACGAGCAGAAAATCCTTGGCGCGGAGGAGAAAATCAGTGTCATCGAGCAAAGGGTGTATAATGAGCTTGTTTCCGCTGTGGCCGAGTTTGTGGAACCCATACAAATGGATGCCTCCATCGTGGCCCGCATCGATTGTTTGGTGAGTTTCGCCGACATCTCACTGAGAAACAATTATGTGCAACCTGTCATCGACGACTCATTTGCCCTCGATATCAAAGAGGGCCGTCACCCAGTCATTGAGCAAATGATGCCCGTGGGCGAGTGCTATATTGCCAACGATGTCTATCTCGACCGCGACAAGCAGCAGATCATCATCATCACGGGTCCGAACATGTCGGGTAAGTCGGCCTTGCTACGACAAACAGCCTTGATTGTGCTGATGGCGCAGATGGGTTGTTTCGTGCCTGCGGCTTCGGCACGCATCGGTTTGGTGGACAAGATCTTTACTCGTGTGGGCGCCTCGGACAACATCTCGTCGGGCGAGTCGACTTTCATGGTTGAGATGAATGAGACTGCGAGCATTTTGAACAATGTGTCGTCGCGAAGCCTTGTGCTTTTGGATGAAATAGGCCGAGGCACCAGCACCTACGATGGTATCAGTATCGCTTGGGCTATCACCGAGTTTTTACATGACCATCCCGTGAGTCGGGCCAAGGTGATGTTTGCCACGCACTATCACGAGTTGAATGAGATGGAGGACTCCTTTGCCCGCATTAAGAATTATCATGTGTCGGTGAAGGAAGTCGGCAATAAGGTGGTTTTCCTGCGCAAGCTGAAACGCGGTGGCAGCGCACACAGCTTCGGTATCCATGTGGCCGAGATGGCGGGCATGCCGCGCAAGGTTGTCGAGCGTGCCACGGCTTTGCTCACCGTGTTGGAAAAATCGCACACGGGCGAGGATGTGGAGAAAGCCGCCACAAAAAGAACGGACGATGCCGTGCAGCTGAGTTTCATACAATTGGACGACCCGCTGCTCTTGCAAATCAAGGAAGACATTCTCAACACCAACATCGACACCTTGACCCCTGTAGAGGCTTTGATGAAACTGAACGAAATCAAGAAGTTGTTGAATCATTAAATGCTTAAAAATCAGCAAATAGCGTTGGTAGGAAGAAAAAAAATCCAAAAAATGCATACGGCATTGAAAAAAGTTGTATTTTTGCACCGCAATTCGCAAGCGGAAATAGCTCAGTTGGTAGAGCACGACCTTGCCAAGGTCGGGGTCGCGAGTTCGAGTCTCGTTTTCCGCTCCAGATGAGGTGGTTGATACACTTCACAAGCCGTTTTCACAAGCGGAAATAGCTCAGTTGGTAGAGCACGACCTTGCCAAGGTCGGGGTCGCGAGTTCGAGTCTCGTTTTCCGCTCCACAAGGTCCCGAGTCAGTTCGGGATTTTTTGTGTAAGTGCCTGAGTGGTGGAATTGGTAGACACGAGGGACTTAAAATCCCTTGGCTGATAAAGCCGTGCCGGTTCGAGCCCGGCCTCGGGTACAACAAGAAGCCCCTCTTAATCGTTTGATTATTAGGGGCTTTTGTTTTTTTTGTATGCTAAAGTACGGCTGTGAAGAGATAGGAGAGTTTCCCATTTGTTGAGCAAGGGCGCGTGGAGGTTCTTCTTTTTATGTGTAAACATAAGCAAGAGAATTTGTTTTTCGGTTGTGTAGCATAAGTAATTTCGATAGTTGAAGTCATATTTTTGAAGTTTTATGTTGTAATTCGTTTTACATTAGCTCCCTCAATTCTTCTGCGTCTGGCAATATATCTCGATATTTCTTCGGCAACTCGGTTGCTAACTTATAAGTGGAAACCCCCATCGGCTTAGAGGTGTCTCTGAAAGCGTACTCCACTATTTTTTCTTTCTTCGATTTGCAAAGGATAATACCAATGGAGCGGTTTTCGTGTGGTAGTCTAACCAAATCGTCAAGTGCGGAAAGATAGAAATTCATTTTTCCGAGATATTCCGGTTTAAATTCGCCTCGCTTTAACTCAATCGCTACCAAGCATTGCAATTGCCGGTTGAAGAAAAGCAAGTCGACAAAAAACTCCCTCCCATCCACAATGAAACGGTGTTGATTGCCGATAAATGCAAAATCTTTTCCCAACGACATAATGAAGTTCTTAATATTCAGCACAATTTCACTTTCAAGTACCCTCTCATCCGGTTCGTCGTCGGGCGATTCAATGTTGATATAGTCCAACAAGTATTCATCTTTAAACGAAAGGAGTGCTTTTTGGCGCAAGTTGGCATCAGAGATGGTTATGGGAAAGTTGTTTGAAAGTTTACCCTGCTTGGAAAAAAGGTCTTCTTTTAGAGCGTATTTTAGCTTTTCTACGCTCCAAAAATTAGTTGCACACCTCTCTATGTAGAAGAGTCTTTCTGTTAGCGTTTGGGTTTTTACAAGAATCTCATAATGATGTGTAAAGCCTATGGACAAAAAACATTCACGGTTCAATTCATTCAAATCGTCCGTTACCGACGGACGATTTGCCGCCAACAAATCAATCTGAATATCGTCCGTTGTCAATGGACGAATTATTAATGATTGATTGTCAGCAAGAAAGTACTTTTCCCATTCTTCATAGAATTGTCTCATGCGTTTTATGTTTACTGGCGAAAATCCGCGCAACCCCGGCATTTCTTGTTGTAATTTTTCCGAGATACTTTCAATGGCAGCAGTTCCCCAAAAGTGGTTCCGACTGTTTTCGGAAATGAATTTCCCGATACCGAAATATAGCGACAATAGCTCACGGTTGGCAAGTCTTGCAGCTCGGTACCGACTTTGCAAAATCGCGGTTTTTATTTGCCTGACCACTTCAGCGTAATTCATTGATATAGGTTGTTCCATTGGAAGAGTTTTATTATGGGTGAAAAATTCCTAATGGACAAAGGTACAAAAATTCTCATTCAATTTGTACTAAATGACAAAACACAGGTAGAAATAGGTAAAAAAAGAGGATTTGTGAAAAACTAATCGTTTCCTGTCAATATGCTTCGATGTTTTCTTGTCAGGTCTTGATAAAATTTTCTTGTTGCCGATGTTTAATAAGTTGAATCCGTGTTTGTTGCGAATAATAGGCAAATAGGTTCATTTACGGCTTTTTCTCCTCATATTCAAATTATCCCTACATTTGCAATCTAAATTCTCTACAAATGAAAGCAGGCAAGAAAAATGTTTGGGTCGAGGTGAAATGCTATGTCATTATCACTTTGGCACTGTTTGTAATGGCTTTTGGCTGGACGGCTTTCCTCATCCCCAGCCATGTTTTGGGCGGTGGTGTTAGCGGTATCGCCACTTTGATCTTCTATTCCACGGGCATCTCAACGGGTATCTCGGTGTTCGTCATCAACGCCATACTGGTGCTCATCTCCCTGAAGGTACTTGGCCCGTCCTTCGGCATTAAGACGATGTATTCCATTATCATGGCATCGGTGTTCATGTCATTTCTGCAACATTACATCACTGAGCCTATGATATTGTATCAAACGGATCCTAATGCCTTGGGCGCGATGAAGCCTTTTGTGGAGGAGAAAATCTTGGCGGCCATATTAGGAGGCGGTTTGGCGGGCTTGGCAATCGGCATGGCCTTCACCCAAGGGGGAAGCACGGGGGGTACCGACATCGTTGCGATGATGGTGTGCAAATATCGCAACATCTCGCAGGGGCGTGTCATCCTGATTGTTGACATCGTCATCATTTCCTGTTCTTATTTCGTCATCGAGAACGACAAGATTCAGGCCATTATATACGGCTTCATCGTCATGGGCGTGTGCAGTTATTGCATTGACCTTGTGCTGACGGGCAACAAACAGACGGTTCAGGCTTTCATTTTCACTTCGGAGCCCGACAAGGTGGCCGAGCGCATCGCTCACGAGATGCAGCGCGGCGTGACGATGATCAAAGGCACGGGCTGGTATACGAAGCACGAAGGCCCTATCCTGATGGTGGTGGCACACAAGCGCGAGTCGCAACAGGTTTTGCGCATCGTGAAAGATGAAGACCCCAAAGCCTTTATGACCATGAACACCGTGATGGGAGCCTACGGCAAAGGGTTTGAACAAATTAAAAAATGATGATGAGTTGTGCCATGCCCATTCTCGTCCGAGGATGAAGCGGTCGTGGTCGGTGCTTAAATAAGAAAGGGAAAGTTTTGCAACTCTCCCTTTCTTTTATTTTTCAAGATGTAATGATTTACTTGATGCCCAGCTTCTTGGCGATGTCTTTTGGCAGGGCGTCCTTGTGAACCACGATGTTCATGGTTTTGTAGCGGACGAAAGCCTTGGAGACATACCAGATGCCTTTGTATTGGCCGGCTTCGCCCCAACTGTTCTTCACGATGAAGTATTCGTTGCCCGTCTGGTCTTTGGCGGTGCCGTAGATGAGCATGCCGTGGTCGTCGCCGGTCTCGTAATTGTCGTAAGCGATTTGACGCTCTTTCTGTGTAACCCATTTTTGTGGGGTGGGGCTGTTTTGGGCTTCCTTTTTGCGGTCGGCGGCACTCATGCCCAGCCAGTGGGCCATGTCGCTGCCTTGCAGGTCGCGCCCCTTGGCTTCGAGGTCGGGCAACACAGCGATACCGGCCATCTTGCCACGGAGCCAACCGGTTTCGCTGACATCGGAACCCCAAGCAATCGTGTAGCCCTTATCAATGGCATTATCCATCACCTGCATGAGCTCGTCGATGGGGAGGTTCCATGCACGGCCCCAGCGCCAGTTGTCCTGCACTTCGATGACAAACTGATCGTAGAAGGGATGGTGCGTGAAAGAAGTCAGGTTGACATAGTCGTCCATGTTGAGGCCCGTGGATTCGGCAAAGCTCTTGGGCGTGTGCTTCTTGCCATTGTAGGTGAACTCAGTCGGAGGCACGCCAAGGTAGGCGTCATAAATGCCGGCGAGGCCTTTCTTCCAAAGCGCGTTGCCCTCGTTGTCCATCTGGATTTTCTTGCTTTTGATGACACCAGCTACATAAGGTTCCGTGACAGCGGAGAGTTCGGTGAAGTTTGAAAGGGAGTCGCCGTGCATGGCGCCGGCAGGCATCAGTTCGTCGGGGACGAGGCCGTAATGTTTGATGGCATACAGCACATCGCCGAACGAGCCGCCTTGCGAGAAAGAAACATCGCCGTGGGTGCGGACGGCAGTTTCAGCGCGGTCCATGTAGGTTTTGTACACGACGAACATTTCCGAAAAGTCATACTCGGGCTTGCCCATACGGAGCAGCTCGGCCTCAAAAAAGGCCAGTGAGGAGTAGCACCAGCAAGTGCCGGCTTGGTTTTGGTCTTTGACGGAGGTGATAGGGAGTTCCTTCACCGTGGTGAACTTGAAGCCTTCGCCTTCTTCTTTGTCTTCGGGTTTCGGCATGGGTGGTTGTGCAACAACACTGATACTGAGCATTAAAGCGGTTGCAGTAAGTAGGTGTTTGAATTTCATAATGATGTTATTTATTAAAGATTTGTTGATTTATTATTTGTTTATCAGCGTTTTGTCGCTCAGCGACCGCAAACCCGGCAATCCAAGGATTTGGACTTGTTGAAGGGTCGCCATATTTCGTTTGCAAAAGTATGAATTTTTTCAATCAAAGACCCAAATCTTTGCGCATGGCTTTTGGCAGGGCTTCTTTGTTCAGGGTGAAGAAGATGGTGTGGAGGCGAACAAACGATTCGGAGCAGAACCAATAGCCGTTGTATGGGCCGGCTTCGCCCCACGAGTTCTTCACCTTATAATACTTGGTGCCGTTTTGGTCTTTGGCGATGCCGACGATGAGCATGGAGTGGTCATCGGTGGTCTCCCAGTTGTCGTAGGCTTTTTGGTGGTCTTCGGCGGAAATGGTCTTTTCCTTGACGACTTCTTCCCAGAGTTTTTCATTCTCAGGGTCTTCGGGAACGATGGCCACGCCGAGTTTGCGCGAGAAGCCCTTGTCGCTGACATCTTGTGCCCAACCCACGGTGTAGCCTTGCTCAAGGGCATAATCCAAAGCCTCGAAGAGCTTGTCAAACTCGACATTATAGGCGGGAGTCCAAGTCCAGTTGTCGGGAATTTCCACTATAAAGGGTTTGTTGTAGGGTTTGTCAGTGAAGGAGGCGATTTCGATGTAGTCGTCGAGGTTCAGTTTATAGGCATCGGCAAACGACTTGGCCGTGTATTTCTTGCCGTCAACTGTGAACTCTTCGGGTACTTCGCCGAGGTAGGCGTCAAAGATGCCGGGCATGGCTTTCTGCCAAGTGGGGGTTAGCCTGCCGTTGCTGCGCTTGGTGATACTCTTGGCGAAGTTGGTGACGACCTCGTTCATCTCATTGTGCAGATGTTTGGTTTCGCCAATGACCTTGCCTCCGTAGTCGGCTTCGGGCATCATGCCGTAGCGGTCGAGCATATAGAGGGCGTCGCACACCTCGCCGCCTTGGCTGAGGGTGTTGCAGCCATGCATGCGGACATACTTCTCGACTTTTTCAGTCCATGCGTGGCGCACGATGTACATCTCGGAGAGATTGAACTCCTTGCCGTACTTGCGTAGGATTTCGGCTTCGATGAGTCCTGTGCCGGCAAAACACCAGCAGGTGCCTGAGCTGCCTTGGTTATCAACAGGTGTATGTTTCACATTGACGGTTTCTGTGATCTGATAGATGGGTGCTTCTTCTTCGGTTTCTTGGGCGAAGAGGGTGGCGTTCACGCTTAACAGCAGTGCAATGGCTGCCACATTCAGGAATTTGTTCATATAAATGTGTTTTTGTTGTTCTTATAATTTCACTATTGTTTTGGTGGTGCGCCCCTGTTCGGTTGTGGTCTCGATGAAATAACATCCTTTGGGTTGCTCCGAAAGGTCGATGTTGACACTGTCTTTGAATGATGTCCGGCATTTCACCTCTTGGCCCATCACATTGAATACCCTGACCTGACGAAGGTTTTCGGCTTCGATGGTAACAGTGTTTTCAGTTGGGTTGGGGTAGATGCTGACTTCTTGGTTTGAAGTGCTTTCGCTTATACCGGTGGTCCAATCCACATACACGATATTAGTGGGATTGGATTCGATGTGGGCGGTGTGTCCCGTGATGAAGTAACGATAGCTTTGCTGCGGTGTGGCGGAATAGTCGATGAATGAGTTCCCGATTGCACCATGTGCAATCCGCACGCCATCGCGGTAAATGTTGTATCCTTCGGCCATCGAGCCTTCCTCCCATTGAAGGATGACATGGTCTTCATGGATGAGAAAACCGAGGTGCTGCGGGATGATGGTTTTGTTGAATGCCACAAAGTTCAACTCTGGATGGCCTGCTGCCGAGGCATATCCCGATTCGCACTGGGTCTCACGATAGTAGGCTGTAACAGTGTATTCGTAGCAGCCATCGAGTTGGGAGGAAAGGTTGTCGGTATAAGAGGTGCCGGAAAGCAGCTTGATGCGCTTGAACTCTCCGCCTTTGGGACGGCGGTAAACCATGTAGCCGGCAACGGTTTCGTCTTCGGGGGCGTTCCATGTGAGGGCGGCTTTTACTGGGGTCGCTATTTCTACATGAAGGTTCGTTGGGATAGCGCATGGCGATTCAGGATGGTAGCTGCAGGTGTTTGAAGGGAGGGTTTCGCCGTTGGAGGTGAATGTAGTAACATGGTACGTGTGGAAGGTTCCTCTGGTGTTTTCGTCAACGAAGCTGGTCTCGGTGGTTATATCGAAAAGAATGCCGTCGCGGAAGATTTGGTAGTTGATACTGTTGTCAACGGCATCCCATTTTAGTGTCACTTGATCGTTCGCGATGGCGGCGGTCAGTAGGGTGCTTTCTATTTCTTCATCATTGTTGATGCAAGTGTTGTTGGCGATGTAAAATAGGCCGTTTTGGATTTCGGAGGAAGAACCGTGGAAGTGTGCTTTGAGCATGCCTTCGGTGTTTTTGACCTTAAACTCGAAGTCATCAATAGCTTGCTCAGGTTTCTGCCAATGGATTTCGATATGGCCAAACGGCAGCGTGACAGTGTGTGTGGCTTGGGCCGATTCGAGTGAGAGATATGCCACTTCGTTGCCCGCACTGTTAATGAAGGAGAGTGCTCCGCCGTTCCAACCTTGCGGGTTGGAGGAGTTCATCTCAACCGTCCAAGTGCAGGTGGGTCCCAGAAGTATGTTTTTCTCGGTGGCAGCCAAGCTCTTGGCGTTGTGGACGATGGCATAAACGCTGTAATCCACCATCATGGGGATGTAATGGTCGGTATAGCTCATGCTGGCTCCCGGAGCCGCGTTGTCTTCGGTGTGGATGATCTTACCGTTGCGGGTGATGACAATCTGGTCGATGTTGGTGAGTGTCTCCAGATGGATGTTTTGGGTGGGGTTGACCCAAGTCAGGGTGGCGGCATAGTCGAAATCGCCACTGGGGCTGACGGTAAGGTTTTCAGGTGCCAATGGCATGTAGGTATAGACATCGGTGGGCACGAAATTGAAAATGGCTTGGGCCCAAATTGCATAGTCGATTTCATCGATGACAAACCAACCGTCGCTACTGCCGCCCCATCCCCAGTTGAAGTGGAAGAGGTCGTTGTCGTCGTAGCCATCGCACACAAAAGCATGGCCGCCGCCACTGTTGCTGTGGCCGGCATAATAGACGGGCCAACCGAGGTCGAAAGATTCCTTGAGCATGTTTTGCCAATTGGTAAGCGAATAGTAGTCGCGGCTACGCAGTTGTGCGTTGCTGGAATACGAGAAATAGTCTTGGATGGCCTCTGGCACTGACGAAGAGAAGGCACCACTGCCGGCGGGAGAGAAATTCATATCCACAGTCACGGCGCAATGGTACATCAGCAGGGCTACAGCTTCTATCTCTTCTTGTGTGGCGCCAGTGAGTCGGTTGGGCATGTGTTCCCAGTTGTATGAAGTTTGGCCGAAGTTGGCTGAAAGATAGCCGTAATTGCTATAATAGCCGTGGCTTCCAGTGCCTTGCAAAGGCTGGTTCCAGCACTTCATCACTTGGCTCATGGCGGTGGCAACGCAGCCTGCGTAGCAACGACCGCCAGGACCGCTACTGGCTTCAGGGGCGTATAGGTTGTAGGGAGAATCTTGATTCCACTTAGTGGAGCAAAGGTAGTCGACGCCACGGCCGCCATTACGCGAAAGCAGGTGCCCTGAAGTCATCACACTTTGCCAGTCTTCGGTAGTATTATCGATGACGACAGCGTTGCGACTGGTGCGGGCTTCGATGATTCTGTCAAGATAGAAGGCCAGTTCTGGCGACATGTTCTCGGTCTCAAAGAGGCTTTCGTCGGAATAGCCCACTATGGGACGGAAACGGTCATTGGCTGAAACGATAACAAAACCGTTCTCACCTGTGTTGAAAGCGTAGAAGCAGGTCTCACCACGGCTTGAAGTACCTGTGTAAACCAGTTTCAAATCGTTGTTCCTCAGTTCCTTGTTGAATTTGGCGCTGACAAACTTTTGGCCAACGACTTTTGCCTTTTCCATATCTACGGGATTGGCATTCAGATAATTGATGCCCAGAAGAAGGGCGAGTAGTAGGAAAAAATGGTGTTTTTTCATAAAAGTCTGATGTTTAAAAAAAGGCTTCAAAAATACGAAAAAGTATCGAAACGAAGCCTAAAAATGGGAAAAAATCTCATAACGCAGGTTCAAATAGCAAGTGCAAAAATAGAGAAAGTTTAGTTGCATAGTTCAAAGAACCTGTTTTTTGGTGTGTCGAACATCAGTTTTTCCCTTGGTCTCCTGTTGATTTTGTACTGTACTTGCTTGAGGGCATCATTG
>JBHACT010000030.1:0-16332 GCA_041854745.1 Candidatus Limimorpha sp.
GCCCCGCTATGCTTCGGCTGCGGCGCAAAGGTAAACAAACAACTGTCGCTTCCGACGTTTGACCCTGATTTTTCAGCCTGCAATTTGACCCATTGAACAACAACACTCGTTTTTCAGCCTGCAAAATGACCTATACGCCTAGTATTATCTTGTTGTGGTTAAGCATCTAAAGTCTGTCGATGGTCACAATCATCCTCCGATTTCATCCAACTCCAACCACCTCAGTTCTTTCTCGTCAATCAAGTCCTTGATTTCCTGTAAGCGGTTACCCATCTGATGCAGCTTTTGGTAGTCGGTTTCGCCGCTCAAGGCTTCGGTCAAAGTCTGTTTCTCTGACTCAAGGTCAGCCATTTCCTTCACCAAAGTCTCATATTCGCGTTGCTCTTTGAACGAGCGTTTCACCTTCTCGCGCTGCTTCGTGCGACGTACCTCATCCTTTTTCTGCGATGACTTTTCCTTACGCTCCTCCCTTTGTTTGGCGTTTAAATAGTCTTTATACTGGCTATAGTTGCCCATGAAGCCTTTTACCTCTCCATCTCCTTGGAAAACAAAGAGTTGGTCAACGACTTCATCCATGAAAAAACGGTCGTGCGAGACTACCAACAGGCAGCCTTTGTAGCCTTGCAGGAAGTCTTCGAGTTTCTGTAAGGTCAACAAATCCAAGTCGTTGGTGGGTTCGTCGAGGATGAGAAAGTTGGGGTTCCGCACCAAGATGGTCAGCAGGTAAAGGCGCCGTTTCTCGCCACCGCTCAACAAAGCCACGGGCTGGCGGTGCATTTTGTAAGGAAAATTGAAGTGTGCCAACAGTTGGTCGGCAGAATACACTTTGTCTTTGCCGTAATGCATCACCTCAGCGATGTCGCGCACTGTACTGATCACCGTCTTGCTTTCGTCGAACTGAATGCCTTCCTGACGGTAGTAGCCGTAGGTTACCGTCTCACCTGTCTTCACACGGCCCCGGTCGGGCTGCATCGCGCCGGTGATGAGATTGAGAAAAGTGGACTTCCCCACCCCGTTTTTGCCAATCAAGCCAATACGCTCGCCGCGTTTGAAGACATAATCGAAGTCCTTGAGCACCACGATGTCATCAAACGACTTCGACACATTGCTGAGTTCCAATATCTTGCCACCAAGGCGTTGCATCTGAAGGCCAAACTCAAGGCGTTCGTCCTGTTCTTTGTATTTCGAGCGCTCTTTCAAATCGTAAAACGCATCAATGCGACTCTTCGATTTACCCGTGCGGGCCTGGGGCGTACTGCGCATCCACTCCAGTTCGTACTTCAACAGCTGGCTGTTGCGCTCTGCCGTAGCTCGTTTCACCTCCTCGCGCTCACGGCTTTTCCGCACATAATAGTCGAAGTTGCCGTTGTGCGTATACATCACGCCTTGGTAAAGCTCAAAGATTTTATTGCACACGCGGTCGAGGAAATAGCGGTCGTGGGTCACCATCAGTAAAGTCACGCTCGACTGGGTGAGAAACTTCTCCAGCCATTCCACCATTTCCACATCCAAATGGTTGGTCGGCTCGTCAAGTATCAGTATGTCAGGCTCATGGAGCAGTACCAAGGCCAAGGCGAGGCGCTTCACCTGACCGCCAGAAAGCTCGTCGACATTCTGCTCCAAGTCATTCAAGGCAAAACGGGTCAGATACTGACGCGCCTTGAGGTGTTGCTCCTCATTGAGGTCGGCCAACAGATCCGAAACACGGGTACCCGGCTGATACACGGGCAACTGCTCCAAGTAACCGATTTTGATGTCGTTGGCGTATGTGATCGTCCCCGAATCTGGCGACTCCTGCCCCACCAAGATTTTCAGCATGGTCGACTTGCCCGAGCCGTTGGTGGCAATCAAAGCGGTCTTGTCGCCTTTCTCAATGCCAAAGGTAACATCGGCGAACAAAGTCTTGATACCGTAGCTTTTGGAAATCGAATCTACCGATACATAATTCATCGCGCGAAGCGTTTGATGTATTCGATGGGATATTGCGATTTCTCGGAGACCTGATCCGCCGTCATGCCAGAACTCAGCATCCTTCGAATCACTTCATCCATTGCCTCTCCAACTTCAATGATATGGAAATCAGGGTCATAAAAACGGACGACACGTTGACCCCAAGGCATTTCCTCCACGCCATGCACATACTTAATCTCGGGAAATTCTTTTAGATAGTTGACGAAACCATCAAAATCGTCTTCCTCAAAATACAATTCCACGGCATTGTTCTTGCGGCGCACATTCACGGTATGAATCATGGATTTCCAAGTCTTCATCTCCTGTAGTGCAAAGCCGCCTTCAAACCGTACATTCGCTCCAAAGCTCATCGCGACCCTGTCGCCAATGACTTCTTCATAAAAACGGATGGATTGCTCCATGTCGGTAACCGCCAGCAGCGGGCATTTGAATTTCAGCATAGTCGTATGATTTTGATGGCACAAAGATAAAAAAAAGCCTCGCATCCGCAGACACGAGGCTTCATCTTTTCTGAAAAATTCACTTTTTTGGAGCCTTGGGCAGCACAGCAAACTTGTAGATACACAACTGGTGGTACTCCTCGCCGGGTCTCAGGATGGGCTTGGGTGCCAAGGTCTCATGATTGACGGCATCAGGGAAGAACTGAGGCCCAAGTACCAGACCCTCACGGTAATTCAAAGCCTTGCCGCATTTACCCGTGCCTTTGCCGTTAAGAGAGTTGCCGCTATAAAACTGCACCCCCACCTGATCGCTCCACAGCTGCATCTCGCGACCGCTGGCCGGGTCGGTCAGCGTGGCGTTCAATGCGTAGGCCTTGGGGGTATTCTTATCAATAATCCAATTGTGGTTATAGCCCTTGGCGTTTCTCAGCTGCTCATCACTGGCGGCGATATGATCACCAATGAGGTGTTTCTCACGGAAATCAAAAGGCGTATTCTTCACACCTGAGAACTTGCCATTGGTCAACAATTTGTCGTCAATGGTAGTCATATAACGTGAATTGATTTGCAGTTCGTGGTCAAGGATGTTGCCTTTGCCCTCTCCCTTCAGGTTGAAAAAGGAATAATGGGAGAAATTGCACAAGGTTGGGGCATCGGTCGTGGCGGCATAACGGATCTGGAACTGATTGTCGTGGGTCAGCGTATAGCTCATCGTCACTTCAAGATTTCCCGGAAAGCCATCTTCGCCATCGACAAACACGGAGTGCATTTCTATTACACTGTCATTGACCGAAGTCACGTCCCATACACGCTTGTCGGCGCCAATAAGACCGCCATGCAAGGTGTTCTCACCATCGTTCATGGGCAGTTGATATTCAACACTGTCCAAAGTGAACTTGGCATTGGAGATGCGGTTGGCGCAACGGCCCACTACAGCACCGAGATAACGCTCGCCTTCATTGTTCAAATACTTGTCAATGTGGTCATAACCCAAGACGATGTCCTCAAAACTGTCGCGTCTGTCGGGCATCCACAGGGCTACCACACGGCCACCGTAATTGGTCACCTGCATCGTCAAAAAACCGTTGTGCAAGGTATAAAGCGACACTTTCTTGCCATCCACTTCCGTATCGAAATTCTCGGATGGAATCAATTTGACTTCCTTCTTTCGATTGCAACCGACTAATAATAAAGCCATTGCAAAAACCAATAATGCTTTTTTCATCTTTTTCGATTCAAATCATCACAAATTAACTCCGTTCAATCCTACGATTAACTTCGTTGATTGCTGCGTAATTCGGGCTGCAAAAGTACAAAAACTCTTTTTTCCGTGCAACACATTTTTATTTTGTTCTCACTACACCTTGATAATCAACTTCTTTATGTTTGCGCAAAAAATCGATTATCATTTCCTCCGAAGTCATAAACATGCTTCGTCCCTCATCTTCACTCTCAATGTTGACCGTGGAAGCCATGTAGCTGTTCATTGCCACCTTATACACCTTCTTTGAAAAGAAGTTCCCCCCTTTCAAGTTGACCCACACGGTCTTGCCTTTGTCGCCGACGGAATAGGTCATGCCTGAAACATAGGAAGGATGGCCACCGTTCTTACGGTAGGAGTTCACAATAAACTTCTTCACCTGTGCTCCGGTCATCTGATACACCACCACCTCGTTGTTAAACGGATCGATACTGTAAACATCCTTCACCGTGATGGGACCCTTCCTCAAATGAGTAACGCGCACACCACCAGTATTTTGGAAAGCGAAGTCGGCCCCGCTGACCTCACGGATGGCATCGGTTATCATACATCCCAACTCCTGTGGGGTCTCAAACTTTGTTTTCGCAATCGCGAGAGGTTCATTCAAGGCAGGCGTGTCGTTAAACTCGTCCACCAACTGCTTAATCTCAGGCTTTTCCTTTCGCACCTTATTGACATCCAGCGCCACAGCCTCCTTGCCCATCAATTCATGGTCTACCACCTTCAGTTTCAGTAAGGTAGCATACTTCAAGTGAGAACCCGACTGGGTAATCAAAACACCGTTGATCTCCGAAGGCTTTTCTATCAAGGTGTGGGAATGACCGCCAATGATGGCATCGAGCCAAGGATTGGTTTGTGCCAATTTCCTGTCGTCCTCATAACCGCAATGCGAAAGTAGGAGCACCACATCATTTTCATTTCTGAGGTATTTGTAATCGGGCAACACCATTTCGGGGCGTTTGAAGCACACCTGTGTCAGGTTTTTTGGGTGCGTACCCGGAATATTGTCATGTCGCACCTCAATCATGCCGACCACGGCCATCTTCACGCCTTGACGCTCCATCGTCACAAAGGGTTTGATACTGAGATTGACCGTTTCTGGGACAAACACATTGGCGCAAAGGAAGGGAAATTTGGCCAGCTCTATATCGTTTTGCAGGCTAACGATGTCGGCGTCCCACTCGTGGTTCCCCACGGCGCAAAGGTCGAAGCCTGTGCGGTTCATCAGCTCAATCACGGGATAGTTGACGGGGTCGTATTGGTCGTTGACAGGGTTGCCCGTGCGGTTGTCACCCGCCGAAAAGAGCAGCATGTCGGGATAGATGGCCCGCAAACTGTCCACCATGCTGGCGAACTTGGGAAATTGGTCGATGGCGGCATGCATGTCGTTGACTGAAAGGATAACGATTTCGGTTTCGCCAGCGGCGACAGGGGTTTTGGTAGGTTCGGTCGGGCTTTGTGGTGGGTTGCGGAGCACGAGATACAGAACCACCCCCACCAGAGCGAGTACTAAAAGGAGTTTCTTTTTATTCATAGGTTTTTCTTTTACAATTACTTATCTAAACAGTTCAGCCTTCCAAACCGTATAGGCTTCAGAGTGCAAAGGTAGGAAAAAAAGAAAGTGCACAGGCTTCGGCCGTGCTATTGTTTTCGTAATAGCCACACCATGTAATGTAATATGATGGGCGTGGGCGACGAGGAAGACGAGGTCGTTTCGTGTAGGTATGGTAGAGACGGTGCGTGAGACGGTGCGTGCACCGTCTCTACAACAGTAGCACAGCGGATCAAAATAATCCATCGCCTGCAACAATTCCGTGCGGTTGGTTTGGGCATAATCGTTCTTGTACAACAATTCGGACAATAACAGGTTGGCGTAATGGTGATGATTGGGGTAGAGACGGTGCACGCACCGTCTTTACAGCGTCATGATATGTTGGAGACGGTGCGTGCACCGTCTCTACAACACCACGGTATGGTTGAGACAGCGCACGCACCGTCTCTGCGGCCATGAGGCACATCAAAACGAATACGATGAAAAACAACCGTTTCATGGGCGCAAAATTATGAAAAAAATAGTATTTTTGCGCCGTAATGTCGAAGAAAAGAAAAAGCGAATACCCGAGCGGGAGCCGGACGAGCTGGAAGGTGGTCATCACCTACCTGTTCGTCATCACCCTTTGTGCGGCTTTGTTTTACTATATCTTCAACCTACGAAAGAGCATTGAGAACCAACGCTCCAACATCAATTCGCAGCACCATGCGCTCAACTGGGTCAATGAGTTCACCAAAAATGTTCATGCCGCCCAAAACGCAGCCAATCTATACGCCTTTACCGAACAAGCCAAATACAAGCGCGATTTCAACACCTATCGCGAAGCCATCAAAGACCAAACCGATTCGCTCTCGAAGTTTGAAATAAGCGAAAACAATAGATTGATGGTTGATGAAATACACAATCTTGTCAAAAGCAAAGGTCGAATCAGCGACGAGTTGTCGAGGCAGTTCCACGACTTCAACCCCTTGGCAGAATTTGACCGCACCATCGACGGCTACAGCCCCCCGAAACCCGAAGAGGAAATTGTGATCACCACCCTCTCGAAAGACACCGTCATCCATGTGCCCAAGAAAGCCGGCAAAAAAGGCTTCTGGCAGCGCGTCGGCAAGGTCTTCGACCCAAACGACGAACAAGGCGACAGTTTAGTCCACATTTCTATACAACGCACCGACACTCTCTGTATCCAGCACATGGGACAGGATTCCGTCAACATCTTGGCCGACCTCCGCGTACTCTCCGACAAGGCCAAAACCGAGTATTGGAGAAAAATCAAACAATACGAAAAGAAGACACAGGAACTGGTAAGAGCCGACAACAAACTCTCAGAACAAATCTCATCCTTATTAATACGCCTTAATCAAGAAATCCTCGATTCCACCATTAAGGAAATCGAGAAAAGCGAGAAAATCATCCATGAAAACACGCATTATTCCATCCTCATTGGGGCCATCACTTTTGGCCTTATTATCATATTCATTATATTGATAATCAGTGATGTAAATAAAGGTTATCGGGCTCGTCGTGCTGCCGAAGATGCCAAGAAGAAAACCGAGGAAATCATGGAAAGCCGTCACAAACTGCTACTCTCCGTTACCCACGACATCAAGACCCCGCTGAGTTCAATCTTAGGCAATGTAGAACTTATAGACAAAAAAGGTAACGAAAAGGAATTCAGCTCGATACAGCAGTCGGCTGACCATATCCTCAACCTATTGACCAACCTCTTGGAATTTTCAAGCCTCGAACAAGGCAAGCTGCAAGTCAATAATGAAGCCTTCAACATACGCCAGCTTTGCGATGAGACCGCAGAGATGTTCGAACCCATCGCACAACACAAAAACCTACAATTCATTTACGAATCATCCTGTGAAGAGGATTGTATCGTCATGTCAGACCGACTGAAAATCAAACAGATAATAAGCAATCTGATTTCCAATGGTGTCAAATACACCTTAGAGGGAAGCGTTACCTTCAAGGCGCATATATGGGGCAACTTGGTCGTTTTCGACATCACAGATACAGGTGTCGGCATTCCGCAAGACAAATTGGAGGAGGTGTTCAAACCTTTTGTACGCATTGAGACTTACAACCAATTCGCCGAAGGAAGCGGCTACGGTATGTCGGTTGTCAAAGGTCTTGTCGACCTCCTTGGTGGTGAAATCCACATCGAGTCCGAAGTCGGAAAAGGCTCTCATTTCGAGGTCATGATACCCGTCGGTAGCGTCGATGGGAATATTGAAGTAAAGAATGAAATAATAGACGATAATAAAAAGAGCCTCTGTATTTTGATAATTGACGATGACAGCACACTACTCTCCGTCATTGACACCATGCTGCACCGCCTCGGCCACCAAGCCATCCCCTGCCGTTCTAAAAGTGATGTTGAAAGTGCTGTAGCACAAATCGCTGATTATGACTATATTCTTACCGATCGTGAGATGGGTGCCCTCACCGGCAACGACATCCTTCACATCTTCAAAGAAGCCGATGCTTCCAAACCCGTCATCCTGATGACGGGGCGTATCGAATACACCAACGAAAAAGCCAAAGAAGAAGGCTTTGATGGTTTCCTACAAAAACCATTCAATTTGAAGCAGTTGGAGAGTTTATTCGGAAATGTCGCTTTAAGTGAAGATGAAGAAGAAACAGCCTTCCCTGACTTCCCCAACTTTAGCGAAATGATGGGCAACGACAGGAACGCCATGACCGACATTTTACATGTTTTCGTTCAGTCCACTTCCGATGATTTGGTTTCAATGAATGCTTTAATAGAACAAGCGGATTTCGTTGAAATGCAAAGACTTTGCCATAAGATGTTGACCATGTTTATCCAGCTGGAACGCGGCACCACCTTCCTCTCCAAGATGAACGCCATGCGCGGCACGGGCAAGAGCGAAACCGACTACCCTAACTGGAAAGAAGATGCCCGACAATTCATGGCCCAAGCCGATGAATTGATGGATCTGTTGGGAGAAAAGTACGGCATTGGCTGAACAGGAGATTTGGCATTATTGTTTAATGCATACTTAATTCAAAGCTCAATTCCGTAAAGATGAATCTTGTTGTATAAGGTCTTTCGATCGATTTGCAACAGCTTGGCGGCCACGGTCTTGTTGCCCCTCGCCTTCTGCAAAGCGGCTTCAATCTGTTCTTTCTCATGCTCGGGGCGCAAGGCCCAGTCGTCTTCGACCGTAGCGATAGCCGCTTTCTTATTGGGCGGACTGAACACGGGCAGATCGTCCATCTCAATGTTTTCGCTCTCGGCAAACAGCACGCAACGGCGAACCACATTGCGCAGTTCGCGCAGGTTGCCGTTCCAACGCTGTTGCTTCATTCGCTGCAAGGCATCGTGTGAAATGCCTTTCACATTCTTGCCCAACTCCTCGTTGGCCTGACGGATGAAGAATGCCGTCAGTTCATCGAAGTCATCCAAACGGTCGCGCAGGGGCGGCACCTCGATAGCGAACTCATTGATTCTGTGGAACAAGTCCTGACGGAAGCGGTCTTCTTCGATGGCTTGCTCTAAGTTCTCGTTGGTAGCGGCTATGATACGCACATCCACATGGATGTCGGTGGCCGATCCCACAGGCCTCACCTTCTGTTCCTGCAAGGCGCGCAACAGCTGCATCTGCACCTCGTAAGGCAGGTTGCCCACCTCATCAAGGAATACTGTGCCACCTTTGGCCTGTTCAAAAACACCTTTTTTGTCGGCAATGGCCGAAGTGAACGAGCCTTTCAAGTGGCCGAACAATTCGCTGGGTGCCAGCTCTTTGGAGAGACTGCCACAGTCTACGGGAACGAAGGGGCCGTCCTTGAATTGGCTTATGTCATGGATCATACGGGCAATGTATTCCTTGCCCGTGCCGCTTTCGCCGAGGATGAGTACCGAAAACTTGGTGGGTGCCACCAACTCCACATGCTTGTAGAGTCGCAACATGGCAGGGCTGCCACCCCTAACCCATTGTTTGTTGCTTGGGACGAAAGCCTCCTCCGCTTCTTCGCCGGTAGAAGCCAATGCAGCGGCAATTTTTTCCTCTAACACGCTCGGGTTGATGGGTTTCTTGAGATAGTCGAAGGCACCGAGCTTCATGGCCGAAACTGCGGTCTGCACCTCGGCATAGCCCGTCATCACGATGATGGGCACCTTGCTTTTCAGTTTCTCGCGAACCCAAGTCATCAGGATGATGCCGTCGCCGTCGGGCAAACGCAAATCGGTGAGTATCAGATTGAAATCACCATTGGAAATCTCTATCTTCGCTTGTTCGTACCGCGATGCAATCACTGCCTCATAGCCGTTCTTCTTCAGCCATGTCTGAATCATCATGCCGAAGGAGGCATCGTCTTCAACCACAAGAATCCTGCATTTCATGCCTGCAAAGGTAATACATTTTCTTTTGATTTGAAAAAAAGTGAAAAAAAAAGCCTCGCATCAGGTGACACGAGGCGATTTCAAAAAAATGAAAACGAGCAGTTCCGTTTGAAACGGACTTTATTTGATGGATACTACCAAATAATTCGACATACTCCAGAATGCTTCCTTGTCAAGAATTTGCAGGGTTTGAGCTTCATTCTCGCCTTCAACTATTTGATAACTGCCTTCTGGGTGGTTGGTCATGATTGTGGCCTTTTTGGTATTCAACGGAATGACTTCCGTATCACGCTTGTTGGCTTGTCTGAATTCACTCTTGTTGAACCCTTGCTTGGAGATTTCGCTGGATTGGAACAGACCGCCCTTACTGACAATGCCCTTCTCCACCAAAGCCTGCTTCGTGGCGATGCAAATCCACACCATGTTGAGCATAGCGTCTTGATTTTCGATGGTGGCCTGCTGTGCGGCATTCTGGACTGCCATCACGTCCAAGTTGGTGCTCAACTCATTGATGTTCTCATTTAAGCCAGTGACTTTTTCGGTCAAGTTGGCAATCTCTTTGCGGCTTTGCTGCAGTTCGTCCTTCAAGTTGGAGATAAACGTATCTTTCTCCTCCAACTGTTTCTTCAAGCGGTTGACGGTCTGGTTCAAAGCTTTTGATTTGGCTCCTTCAGAGGCCAGTTGCTTCTCCAGATTCTCAATTTTCTGGCGGTTTTCCTGCAAGGTTTGCTGGATGGCGTTGATTTCTGAAACAGCCTTACTAGTGTTGCCTTCTTGGTTATCCATCAAGATGATGTTCTCTTGGGCACGAATCGTTTCAAGGGCAGTTTCAATCTCGTTGATGGTATTCAGTGCGCTGTCAAAACCGCCTTTGGCTGCTACGGCTTCCGTATAGAGGGAGTCGCGCTCCGCCATAAGGGTTTGGTACTTTTCGGAACGTTCCACATTGCAAGAGGTGACCATCAAGGCCACGAAAAGCAGCGAAACCAATGTCATTTTGTGTTGCATAAGAATTTTGTTTTTAAGTTACGTTGGTTTCATGTAGCACAATATGTGCCACAATGATGATATTTCACAAAATAATAGGATATCAGCATTTTACATTCATTTCTCACCGCACCGCAAATTGTGGAAAAGTGTGGAAAAGCACAAAATCCGGCAACAACTGTGGATGATTGGGGAACCTACAGATACACGAAACCTGTACTCTTGTTACGGGGCAAAGGGAAAATGGATGTGCTCACATCAAGGTGCACATGCTTCCTGCGAAACTGTTGGTACAGGCATTGCATGGCGCGTTCCGGTGTGTTGTTGTTTTCGCTGAGGTGACACAGCATGATGTTTTTCATGCCCGAATGATACACCTCGGCCACAAACCGCGCCGATTCCTCGTTGCTCAGATGTCCGAAAGGCCCCGAGATACGCTGCTTCAGGAAATAAGGATAGGAGCCTTTCTCCAACATTTCCACATCATAGTTGGCCTCAATGACGAGATTGTCCGTTCTGCGGATTTGTTCCTTCACCACCTTGTCAAGCATACCGATGTCAGTGGCAATGGTCAAGGTATGTCCCTCATAATTAAAATGATAACCGAGCGCCCCTCGACCATCGTGCATTACAGGAAAGGCCTCTATCGTGATACCACACATCTCGAAAGGTTGCATGGGCTCTATTTCGCGGAAAAGCCCCGCGTCAACACGCTTGGTAGCATTGCCTTCAACAAGTCCCTGCAAACAATCGGAATGGGCATAGATGGGGACGGGCGCAGTTTTGCTGAGCGCCTCCAAGCCCCGCACATGGTCGATATGATCATGGGTGATGAGGATGGCTTTGATGTCGCTGATGCGCAAGTCGTTCTTTGTCAACCCTGTAATGATTTGCTTTGCGCTGACTCCCACATCCACCAAGATGCCTTCGTCCTGTTTGCCCACATAATAGCAATTGGCGCTACTACCCGAGGCAAAGCTGCAAAAGACGAAAGGCGAAAGGCAAGAGAAAAGGTCCATCCTGACTGGTTTTCGGCCGCAAAGTTACGGAAAACGGATAAAGCCCCGTACATTTGCTGAAAATTTTGTTACACCGCCGGACCAAATAACAAAAAAAATCGCCGATAAAAATAAATTGCTTATTTTTGTCGGCAATTGACACCTTAATTAATCGCACGACACAAAAAAAGAACAACCCACATAACATATCAACCCATTGAGCTTTACGCTCTTGTTCCCAATTCTGAGAATCTGCAAAACTTTCGACACGGGAATAAGCCAGCGGAGAGTTCACGTTTTAGACGTGAGCTTTTTCGTGCTTATTAGTGTCAACGGCGATGCAGAGCCTTCAGAATTTAATAAACAATCAAACGAAACGGTGAACGCCTTTTATGGAGAAGAATCCCAACATATTTGGTACTCCGGTCGGGGAAAACGACCAAGCAGGTCTTGCCTGCCGACATTGCCTACATTATCTGCGACTGTTCTATTTGCGACTTGCATTTCATTGACAAGACAACTTTTACCTGCACTAAACCGCTGCGCTATTTCGAGGAAACGCTGCCCCAAAGTGATTTCTTTAGAATCAACCACAACATTATCGTCAACCTCAAGCATGTGTCTGAAATCAAAGGCAGAAAGCACGATGTGCGGATGAAAAGCGGTGCCGTTCTGACCGTTTCCTACCGCAAATGGAGCAGTTTCAGGAAGCACCTGTTTGGAAAATAACGCAGTTATCCAGAAAAATGTCGCAGTTCTCGGATGAATTGTCGCAGTTATCAAATATACTGACTCACTTGCTAAACAAGGCTGACCCCAACGTATTTTTACCAGCGTAACCATTGACCGACGATGCGAGAGACGCGCCACATAGCAGCCCACACAAGCCTCGGAACAAAAAAGTTCAGGAAAATACGGCTTTGTGTGGCGGCGAAAAGATTTTTCCCTATCTTCGCCCCGTTTATTGGCGTTGTTCGCCGAGCCTTTGGCCGTTGGGGAAGAACCGCTTCATCCGGATTGCGGCCTCCGTTGCCTCGCATGGACGAGGCGGCGGCTCCGGCAAGGGTGGCGTTGTTATCCGCCTTGCGGGAGGCCCGGGAGGGACAGGCCCGTCAAAGGACACCAGTATGGTGCGCCACAACAGTACATTATTATTATGAAGTGCTGAAAAGGAATAAACTGAATAAGAAATCTTAAATCTGAAAGAAGATGAAGAAATTGAATAAGAAACTGCAACTTTGCGAGGACACAATGTTGCAAATCAATAACAAAAACATGAAAATGGTTGTTGGAGGAGCATCACAAGATCAATGTATGTGTGGTTGTGGTGTTGCTCAGGATCAATTATGCCCCAACCCTAATCCGGGTTTTTACACACAATGTAATTGTCCAACCTCGTAAATTATCTTTGAGGGTGACCAAAAAGCCTATTATTGGCACTTTACACAAGAATAATATTGATTATCAATAAATTAGAAAACAAACAAGGCCAAAATTCACCTTTATTGGTCACCCTTATTTATTAAGCAATTAATCATGAAAAAACAAAGTATATATAATATTTGGGTAGAGGAAGGGGACATTCATATTCTTTATAATTCGTTTTCTGATCGGAACATCATTTTCAGAAAGGATGAAGTTGAAAATATTAAATATTATCTTGATCATATATCTGAATTTGAAGAAGTGTATCCTGACCTTTTTAGGAAAATTGAGCGCCTCGGATTTATTTGCGATTCATCATTTGATGAATTAAATGCACTAATTTATCATAATCGAAAAGAAGTGTTTGGGAATAAAGACTATCGCTTAACCATCAATCCAACCTTACAATGTAATTATAAATGCTGGTATTGCTGTGTTGAGGAAGTTGAAACAAAGTATGAGCCTCGAAGGATGAACGATGCAACAATACATAAAGTAAAAAAGCACATACAGTACATGTTGGGAAAAGAACGAATAAGCAAGTTGAACTTAGATTGGTTTGGAGGAGAACCTTTGATGTATTTCAATGAAGTGATTTTACCAATCTCAAAATATGGCATGAAATTATCAAGCGAAAGCAATGTGCCCTTTACAAACGGCATTACGACAAATGCTTATTTTATCGATAATGAAATGATTGAAAAAATGATCAAAATCAAAATGACAGGTTTTCAAATTCCTATAGATGGCTGTGAGGCTAAGCACAATAGTGTAAAAAACATGAATGGAATTGGGCATTATAAGCGGATAATTGGCAGTGTCAATTCTATCTGCGAAAAGATAGAGAATGCTAGCGTGATTCTTCGGATCAATTACGATATGAATACATTGAAAACTATTTCAAATGTAATAGACGACATTCGACCTGAAAACAGGAAGAACATATTTGTTGATTTTCAACGAGTATGGCAAGTCCCGCTTAACGTAGATGAAAATGGGAATAATCAAATTCTATTAAATGCGATTCACAACTTTGAGGATGCCGGATTCCGCACACTTAACTTTCTCTATAAGAGAAAAAACAATAAGAGTTGTTATGCTGACAGTTATTATCATCGAGTTATTAATTATAATGGAAAGGTATTTAAATGTACAGCAAGAGACTATTCTGATGAATTATCAATTGGTAGTATTGGAAAAAACGGAGAATTGCTATTAAATGACAAGTTGTTGTCAGTAATGTTTTCCGATATTCCATTTCGAAACAATAAATGCTTAAATTGCAATATGCTTCCTATTTGTTATGGCCCTTGTATTCAAAAGTACTATGATGAGCAAATCGGCAAAGGGAGTTTTCAATGTAGGTACGATTATTCAGAAGTATCATTTCAAAACTACATCATTCGGAAAGCCAAAAATGAACTTGAAATATTAAAACAGCAGAATAAAATCGGGTCATGAACAAACGATTATTTATTACATTTGCCTTTATCTTTGTTGGATGGTCAACCTCGCAGATTTCTGCACAAATATCAACCGACATTAATCGCATCCCTGCCGAACAAAAAGCATACGAATTGTCCGTACTCTGGAAGGAATTGTCGTATAATTTCGGGAATATTGACAATTGTCCGGGATTAGACATGGACAGTCTTTACAGGGCATATATTCCCAAAGTGACCGAAACCAAGGATGATTTTGAGTATTGGAAAACACTTCAGCAGTTTATGGCTTGCTTCAACAATGGCCACACCAAGGTGTTTGGGGCACCGGATTATCTTGTGAAGCATCTTGCCTATCCATTATTGGTCACGACTTGGCATGATGGCCATGTCATGGTTGAGAACTTTGGCGTCCGATTGGCTGGCTCGCTACATGTTGGCGATACGATAGTAACCATCAATGGAAAGTATGCCTTGGATTATTTCCGAGAGTATCATGTCCCATACACGACCTGCTCCAATGAAGCATATAAAATGCATGAGGCCATGTATTCTTTCAACAATATCAACTGTGCCTTGATGAAAAGTGATGAAATGATCATCCTTGGTGTCAAAGACCCAAATGGAGTGCGTGAGGTAAAGGTGTTTGCTGATTATTACCTTGACCCGGAAAAACGGAATCTAAACGACATGTTTTATACCGGAGGCAATTATTGGAGGACAGAAAATGGATTTATCAACGACACGACAAACGGCTTCGCTTACCTCGCTTTGACCGGCTGCAATGAGCGTTTTTCAGAAACATTTCTTAACCATTATGAGGAGATACAAAATGCTGACAACCTGATTATTGACATATCATATAATTGGGGAGGTTTCAGCAATTTTTGTGATACTGTCCTTGGATATTTGATAGACAATGATAGTGTTTTCAGATACCCGACATTGAATCGTGTAAGCAATGCAAGTGCGAAAGCGTCATTTTCTTTCATTCCCGATGAAAAGAAAGAAGTTGGGATAGATGTTTCAAAAAAACAGGAATACTACTTGAACCATACCTTTGAAAATGTGAATTACCAAGAACCGAGTTATGACCGATTCAAGAATCCTGTGCCGACATCCCAACGCTATCATGGTAACATTTATGTTCTGATGGGACATGAAACTGTGTCAGCCACCGAGTACTTTGCCATTATGTTGTCACAGAACAAAAACGTCGTGTTTTTAGGAGAAAAAACGGCAGGTGCCAATTCTCAACCTTATTATTTTGCCTTGCCGTCGGGCATCAAGGCAATGATAAACATAGGTAAATGCTATGATTTTGAAAACCAAGATGTCTCAAGTGGATTCCCGCCTAATTATGAGTTGGATTTATATGAATTGTGGCAAACCAAGTCTCGTAAGAAATTGTTGGAGAGGCTAATAAACATCATCCAAGGTCTGAATCATAAAGAATGATTTTTTAGGAAACGCCATCCGAAACAAAATGTGTCAAACTTTTCCTTTTTCACATCAGCACGACGCCATGGACTGCGGTCCGGCCTGCCTGCGCATGGTGGCGCAGCACTACGGGCGGCACTACACCCTGGAGAGCCTGAGGCAGAAGTGCCACATCAGCCGCGAGGGGGTGAGCCTTTTAGGTATCAGCGGGGCGGCGGAAGGCATAGGCTTCAAGACCGTCGGCGTGCACCTCTCCTTCGAGCAGCTGAAAGAGGAGCAGTCCCTTGATTTGCACGACATTGAGATTGTGAATAAATTGAATTTTTTTGATAAAAAAACAGCCAAAACACTTGACAAATGAAAAAATAATGCGTATTATTGCGGTGTAAATCCCAATTGAAAGGATACGACCATGATGCCTGATCTTTCGATAACAAGAATAGC
>JBHACT010000031.1:0-11513 GCA_041854745.1 Candidatus Limimorpha sp.
GCTATGCTTCGGCTGCGGCGCAAAGGTAAACAAACAACTGTCGCTTCCGACGTTTGACCCTGATTTTTCAGCCTGCAATTTGACCCATTGAACAACAACACTCGTTTTTCAGCCTGCAAAATGACCTATACGCCTCTTTTGAAAGCATATAAAACAATCAATCCCGACGAGATTTGCTCATCGGGATTGATGTTTTCATGGAAACAGGTTGAAAATCAGCCGACCAGTTTCTTATTGTTCTCAATCAGCTGAAACAGCTGCCCAACACGCGCACTGCTCAAACGAATAGCGGGAAGAAAGCGCTCGAAGCTGTGCAAGCCGTGCATGTCCGATCCTACAAAGTCGTACAGCCCCTCTTTCAGCAGATAGTGCGACTTGGCCATGGCAAGCTCGCCGTAGGCACCCGTCAATGACAACAGATTCAGCTGGAACTTGTAGTTTTTGTCTTTCCATCTGAAATAATTGGCCCTGTTGGCATATTCATACCTTTCCGGATGGGCAATAACAGGCTGATAATCGGAACACATGATTTCATATAACATTTCCGCGGTGCCATGTTCATACATCAAATATGAGGTCTCACACAACACATGGTTTCCGTCTTTGTCTAAGGTCAGTAGCCCCTGCTCAAAGTGTTTCATGAAACCTGTGTCGAGCATGTATTCGGCGGCAAGGCGCAGCTCAATGGGGCAAAGTCGGGAAGCCTCGGCCTTAAAAGCCTCAAACTCACGCAATATGTTCTCACGGCAGTTGTCGGGATATTCCTTCATGAAGTGCGGAGTAAGCACCATCTTACCGACACCGCACTTTTCAAGCCTACTCAAGGCCCGAAGCGATTTTTCCATCGTGGGAAAGCCGTCATCGACACCGGGCAAAAGGTGGCAATGCACATCACAAGCGCCTTGGAAAAAGTCTTCCGGCAAGCTGCGTTTTCTCAATCCAAACATCCGCAGCCGCAATTATTCTTTGCCGTCGTCATACATATTATCCTCAGCGGTGCCATTCGAGCGACGGTGACGCTTTTTGGAGCCGCCAGATTTCTTTCTTTTCTTGTCTTCCTCAGAACCGTAACCGTAGCCATGACCATAACCGTAACCGTAGCCATAGCCATAGCCATAGCCGTAGCCATAGCCGTAATAACCGTAACCCCGCTTCTTCTTGTTCACACTGTTAAGCACGACACAGAGATTCGGGAACTTGCCGTCCTTGTAGAACTTATCCACATCGAAAAGCAATCGTTTATCCGTCTTGCCTGCACGCAGCACCATGATGGTCGTATCGGCAACACGCTTCACGATATCGGAGTCGGCCACCATGCCCAAAGGCACATTGTCGAGGAATACGTATTCATAACGCTTGCGCAACTCGGCGATGAGGTCTTCAAGGCGTGAGCTCATCAGCAGTTCGGCAGGATTGGGCGGAATAGGGCCTGAAAAAATGATGTCGAGGCCTGGAGTGGAAGCGTCGGTATGGATAAGGTCATCCAGATTATCCGTCTTTCCCGAAAGATAATTCGACACCCCTGATCTCGTTTTGGCATCAAGCACTTTAAACAGGGTTCCTTTACGGATATCCAAGTCGACGATGACAGTTTTCCTATTCGCCATGGCAAAGCTCGCGGCCAAGTTGGTGGAGACAAAAGTTTTTCCTGACGACACCATGAACGAGGTGAACATGACGACATGAGAGCCGCTTTTCCTGTTTTTCATGTATTCCAAACTTGAGCGGATCAACCTGAAAGATTCCGACAAAGAATCGCGTCCGTTTTCCCTAACCACAATGGCATGAGGGGGAAGCCCTTTTTCTTGGGGCACATCTCCCAGGAAAGGAGCGCCGCAGTTCTTTTGAACATCCACCCTGTCGTGTATGGAAGTGTCAAGCTGTTTCTTCAGCAACAACACAATCACCGGAATGGCCAAACCGACCAGAATACCTATCAAAATCGATTTTTTCTCGTTGGGTTCAATTGGCACCGGGTTCGGATGGGCGTAGTCAATCACCTTGCCGGTAGCCTCCAATTGGGGGGCGGTCATCAGCAATTCCTCGCGCTTGGACAGCAATTGCAGGTAGAGATTCTCCTTAACGCCTTGCATGCGTTCCACCGAACTGAGCTGCAGTTGGGCAGCAGGCACGTTTTGTATTTGGGAGTTGGCGATGCTTCTCTCCCGGTTGGCGGCTTCAATGCGATCTTCCAAACCTGCCAAATTCATTTCAAGAGAAGACACAATACTGGCAAGCAGCCCTACCTGCTCCTCAACCAAACCTTGCGCCACGGGATTATTGAGGGTGCCGTCCATTCTGTATTTTTCAATCCTCACCAAGTTGTCGTTATATTTTGAAATGAAAGCCTTTGCGTCTGTTGTAACTTCAATGGACTCAATCGGTATCATCTGATTCTCGTTGTTCTTCAAGAAATTCAGCAAGAAACGCACCCTGTCGGCTTTCATGGTCAGTTGTTTGGCTTCTTCCGTCAGGGCGGCACTTGTCACCACATAGGTCTGGCCATAGTCTTTCGTGTCGATGATATTATGGCTACGCTTGAAATCAACCGAAACTTGTTCATAGTCCTCAATGTCGCTCATCAGGAAATCGATGCGGTCATTGATGTATTTTTCAGTGTAGGCCAGCACGCGTTTCTGGTCATCAACGGATTCCCTGTTATACACCTGCATCAAGGTGTTCAGTACATCGGAGGCGCGCAGGGGGGATGTGTCGCGCAACGAGAGTCTCAAAATCGTATTCCGCTCATCATCCCGAGTTACTTTGATTCTGGAGCGGTAAGCGGAGGCCATGGACGACAAGGGGATATGATTGACCACGATGGTTACCCCCATGAAATCGTCATAGCGCCATGAGGGTGTAACTACCAATTTGCCGAACGGAGTCGCCACCGTGTCGTTCACCCTAACTTTCATGGAAGGGATATATTCTCCCAGGTTATCCAGAATGACATGGCCTTTGTCAACAATCTTCAAGCTAAAGGAAATCCCTGCCTCACTGTCCATGTCAGGGAAAGACACATCGACGGGACTGTCCTTATACAAATCCCTATTCCGCTTGGCAATTTTGGTCTGATAGGAATACAGGGTGTTAAGGTTCAGTTCCCTGACCATGTTTTCCATATTCTTCTGCGATTTCAGCACTATGATCTCATTGGTGATGTTGCTGACCACCAATCCGGAACTGGCGATGTTGTTCAACGCGAAAGAACCGCGCAAAGACTCGGAGCCGGCACTCGAAGTGGTCTTGATCATCATGGTAGCTTGACTGGCATAGATTCTCTCCTGGCTTCGCACCCTATAGAAGGCAGCCATACCGCAGATTACGGCGCATACAAGAAACCACGGCAGGTTACGCCATACCAAAAATACCAGATCCTTGAACTTAAAGCCGCTGTTGGCATCCTCGTCAAAGAATGAATTCATATCATTCCGGGTCGTGTTCGTCTTGTTATCTTCCATTGTCACTCTTAACTTGAAAAAAATCTCAAATTGATACTGCGTTAACTATTTTTTTTGGAAACTCATCCACAATGTGGCGAAGGCGGCAAGCGAGGTGAGGGTTGACAGGACGAAAGTCCAATTGGACAAAGACTCCCTCGTGAACCGGCTTGAGGTTTCTTCCGTGAAAATGATGTCATTCTGTTGAAGCAGGAAAAACTCATCGTCGAAAATCGCCGTGGAGCGCGGGTCAAGATAATGGATAACCCTTTTCCCGTCCACTTCGCGCATCACCCCGATGCGGTCACGCCGCGTATACCAGTCCAATCCTCCAGCCATGGCCAAAGCCTCCAAAAAGGTACAACGCTCATTGGTGACATTAATCACCTTTCCGCCGTTGCCGCTCAGGAAAAAGACCTTAAAATTCAAGAAACGCGCCGTCACCAGGGGATCCTTGAGATAATCATCCCTCACAAGACGGGCAGCGATGGTATCCTGCAACTGAAGGCGTGTCAAGCCTTCCACATGAATTTCGCCCAGAACAGGGAATTGGATGTTGCCGTAGGCGTCAACCAAATAACCCATATCATTACCTCCTCCCCCAGATTGCTGTCCTATGGCCTGCATCGCGTTGAAAGGTTTCAGAAGTTCCTCGCCCTTGCTGGTATTACTCAAAACATGTATCCTAAGCTCGTCAAAGGGAGCTATGGTGGGTTCCAACGCTTTATTAATCGGCAAACCGTATTTCGGCATGTCCTGCAGATAACGCACTTTCTTGGAGGTAACGCAAGAAGTCGTCATCAGGCCCAATACGGCAAAAGACAACAGCAAAAAAAGTGTAGATTTATTCGTATTCATATTATGAGCATATTAAAAATTACTACAATTCAGCCTGCAAAAGTACAATTATTAATTCAGCAAAGTGTGGTTTCATTTCAAAAAAACAATCAACTTTTCCAATAGGCATCCACAATTCTCCGGTAGGCCTTAGCCACACCTTTGTTGTTTTTGGCGAGCATTTTTACATTATTTCTAACCAGTTCCCTGAAATGCAACCAGTTCCACTGTATTATGCTATCCGTCCACAAAGTATGCGCCAAAATAATTGCCTGATTAGGGAATTGGCCTTTTTCTATACAACCAATAATCTGTTGGGTGGTGTGAAACTTCAACCCAAAATGGTTCTCAACAATATCTCGAGTGGCAAATTTGCCTCCATCCCAAGCATATCCGGTGTCGGTAAGATAAAATACTTTATCAAAATCCACAGAAAGATAAGGCTCTCCAACCAAACCATAATCGCTCAAAGAATGGGCTTTCCAAAGTAACCGATTGTCAAATTTCGAAGTAGAACTACCGTGCATGCAAACCGATCGTACCGGATAATACTGGCGAAAATAGATCAATTTCTGTTCAAAGGAAGTCATTGCCTTTTCTTCATCCCCCTCCGCCATGGCCAAATCCTCATAATGATAGCCAATTTCATGTCCAAGAGTGGCAATCTCGCGAATTACTTCCGGCACATTGCTTTGTTTGACAATACGGAAGAAATAGGTAGCGCGAATCCCTAACCGGTTCTCAAGTCGTGCCATTTTCAGCGCATTCCAAGCCAATTCATCAACATCATGTCGCATGACAATGGTTTTGCCTTCAATCCGTTCCGTCATCATTTCCTCAAAGGTTCGGAACTGATAGCCAGCCTTCTGAAAAGCGAGCATCAAACTCTCATAAGATTTAAGAGTAAAATCGCGCATAAAACTATACTTTCAAAACCGCCTTGCCGTCAATGACCACTTCCCCTTTTTCATTCTCACACGTCGTATTAAAACATATAATTGATTTTTCTTTCTTTATTTCCGTGACTTCCACTGTCGCAGTGATAATATTGCCATGAAAAACCGGCTTTCTGAAATTCATCTCCTGACGTAAATAAATTGCGCCCTCACCAGGCAGTTTCGTACCGAAAACCGCGCTAATCAAAGAACCGACAAGAAAACCATGAACAATTCTTCTGCCAAAGATAGAATGCTCTGCATAATCCTCATCTAAATGAATGGAGTTCTTGTCCGACGATAATTCGGCAAATGCATTCACTTCCTCAGATCCGAAACGTTTGGTCAAAGAGGCTGACTGGCCAATATAGAAATCTTCAATTCTCATGATTTTTAGGTTTAAAACCAACGGGATATCCGTCTTTCATCTCAAATTCGCGAATCACTTTGGCAGGAGCACCTGCTACCATACAGAATGGAGGCACATCCTTTGTCACCACAGAACCGGCCGCCACGATTGACCCCTCTCCCACAGTCACCCCCGGAAGGATTGTTACACTGATAGCAATCCATGCGTTTTTCTTGATAACGACAGGAGCCACGTACGAATCGGTAAGGTATTGGTGATATTCGAGCGGCTTACTATGAGTCAAAATATAATCATTAGCGGCAAGCGAAACACCATCTTCTATTACCACAAAATTAGGATAAACATCATCAATGACCACCTGAGGTCCAATCATCACATTCCTACCTATCTTCACCCCCCGCCATTTGTGTAGTTTTACACGCATCTTGCTGTAGGGAATCACCCTAAATGCAAGGACCTGCCAAAAATAGTCCATATAGCGTCGATACAAGAACCTAAGGCTGGCCAAAAAGCCTGTGTATCCATGCTCCTTGGCCGACATTTTGCATGCCTGAAAGAAACCTCTCTCCTTATGATTAGGAAGAGACCGTTTTTCCAAAGGCCAATAATCTTTCATGATTGTTTCCTATTATATAAATCCTTACATGTAATAAACTCAAATCCTTTCCTTTGGAAGAAAACCAATTCACGTTCATAAATCGGCAAGGCTTGCTCTCCCAAGTTCTTCACTTTCAACTTATGACGAAGCACATCGCCCAAAAGATATGAAATATAGTTGCTGGCACGACGTTCGATTTCGCTCGTTTCCCTGTCTTCATCAATAAACTCATTGGGATGGGTCAGAAACACGAATTGCCTTCCATTGCAAAGTGTCTCCCAATGCAGTACCCTTCTCGTCATCCGGTTCAGCGCAGGAACAATCCGCATAAAAGTTCCGGTATATGGAAAAACCAATGCTGAAATAGGCGCTTCAAGAACTTCAGATTCTCCTTTTCGGAAGATATTATTGTCCCGCACAAAATAAGCCTTTCGAGGAGACACAAGCCAGTTCAGCTTCTTCATGGCACCAAAAGAGAACATCATGTCCATGCGTTGTGATGAAACAGAGCTGTCAACCTTGAACCCCGCTTCTTTCAAAACCAGAGGAAACTTTTTGCCGACCCGAGCCGCAGGGGCGCGAAACGACACCACCTTTTCACCGGTAATATCTTCCAGAATCCGCTTCGACTGTCTCAAATGGGAAAGCTGTTCCTCTGGCGACAAAACATCAAAGGCTTGACCCACTTCATGTGTCAGCCCATGCGAGCCCACCTCATGCCCCCTTTCAAAAGCCATCATAACCACCTCGGGATAAAGTTGTGCGATATGGCCCGTATAAAAGAAAGTGGCCTTCACGCCATATTTGTCATACAAGTCGAGCAGGCGGGGCATGCCTTGTGTCAAAACATACTCACCCGTCTTGTCTCGCAACTTGTGGTTTAAGATAGACGTAGTTTCAACGTCATTGGTAATGAGACATATCTTATCACTATTCATATTTGACACTTTCAGCTTTTATTATCCATTGCCTTTTTCGCCAAGGCTGCCTGGGTCAAATTCAACACCAGGCGGCGCTCACGCATCCGACTCGCCACTGACAACCTCACCTCGCCCAGTGACTTTTCGTCAATCGATATTATAGTATTATTAATGACATTTTTATGGATTATTGTTATTATTGTATCAGTAAGCCATTGTAAGATACAATTTTTCATGGAAAGACCATCATCAAATGATAAAAACATCGGAAATCATCTGAATCTAAATTGGTAATCCGGATCCTCCAGCATGATTTTACGACTTTCCGGATAGTCTTCAATAAACCAAGCAAAAAATGCGGTCACATCAATCTTATCAGCCAATAATTTGCTGCGGCGTTCTTGAAACGTCTCATGCAAATCAGGCATGGAGAGCCATTCATTGACCTTATCGTATAGACGTTGTGGTTCAGTAGGGGGGATGGCATAGGTAAGTTCATATTCATGTTCAAGCTCTTCCAGAACTCCAATTTTTCCAGCGAAATCATTAAACCGAAGACTTGGAGTGCCCAACATTGCTGCTTCGACAGCCATACTTTGGCTATCTCCTATATATAAGGTCGCAAAAGCCATGACATGATGTATATCTAAAGGGTTAATTTTCAGTCTATACTTTTCAAATTGCGGTTCTAATTCTCTTTCGGAAGTGATATACACATTGCCATACGGAAGCAACATATCTATCAAATGTTGGGCAATTTCCGTATTGATACCATGAGCCTTTGCACTCAGATCATGATAAGCTTTCAGTTTGGCAAAGCGAAGAAGGAAATACGGTTTATCCGTAGGAAAGTATTTGTCTACCACATTTCGGTCAGGAGTAAATTGATTAGGATGAAGATAAGCCAGTTTGTGATACCCGGCGTATTTTATAGATTTTGATTCCAATTTCCAATTGTCACACACTTCTGGCGAGAGCATTGTTTGGATAAAGGGTCTTGCCATTTTTTGGAACAAAGGAACGATTCTCATATCATCCTCTCCCGTATTGATCCTAGGTTTTCGAGTCAGCCACCCCACTTGCGCTACTTCTACTGTGGAACCAGTTAGTAAATCAATCTTGTGCTTTTTCACAAATTGCAATATCCTCCAGTCTCTAACAAGCATATCCCAAAAAATACCCAAAACACTTTTCCGATGTGCTTCTTGTAGGATATTGTAATAAGGCAGGCCCGACTGCTTCAGCAAATCTTCAAGGATGTCCTTGGTCTTGATGAGGATAAAGACACTGTGACCATCATTCATCAAATTTATGGCCACATTCTTGTAGAGATGAAAATGAGCAGGATGACTTAATTGTATCAAGACATTCATGACAATCTAGCTGATAATTCCTATCATCAAATTCCGTATCTGGCTTTTCTCTCACATAGAATACGTTCAAACTCTTCAGGGGTATAATTGTCTTTCAACTTATCCGACAAATCCTTGATTACCTTTGCCGGAATCCCACCACAAAATGTCAAAGGTGGCACATCCTTATTCACCAAACTGTTGGAAGCGACAATAGCACCCTCGCCAATTTCCACTCCAGGCAATATGGTCACATTTACAGCAATCCAGGCATTCTTATGGATGGTGACAGGGGCGATATAGGAAGGGCTACAGTTCTTATGGTATTCAAGCGGCTTGTTATGAGTGAGTATGGTGATACTTCCAGCCAATGACACGCCATCTTCTACCGTAATAAAATATGGATAGGGTAAATCCATGTTCACATATGTGCCGACATGGACATTTTTCCCGATTTTCACTCCTCTCCTACGCTGCATGCTGATTCTTACCCTATTCCAAGGGAAAGTCTGAGCCCGCACGTTGAGCCAGTGGTCCTTCCATCGCACAAAGCCAAACACCATTGCCGATTTATAGCCATGTTCTTTAGCAGAAAGCCGCATTGTCTTCCACAGGCCATTAGCTTCGTAATTGGGAACAGGTTGTTTTTTTAGTTCAAGGTATGCTTTCATAAAAAAAATCTTTATTGTTTAGCGAAGATACGATACCGTACTCCTCGTGTAACACTTTCATTCCTATGGTTGTTCAATGTATGCATCTCCTATCGTTCCAAACTTAAATGGATTCATATTGCATTTGCGAATCTCGCAACACAAACAGCTCTTTATGCAGAAGCTCAATTTTTTCAAACGACTTCTGAAAAATCAAACCACCTTTCCATAAATTCCCATCAATCTCTCCACCACCTGCCGGTTGCCCAACCCATCGGCGACGATGTGCTCTCGGCCTTTCGTGCGGCCTTCAAAAGCCATAGCCTTTGCTAGCAGTTCGGCAAGCTCATGGGATTCACGGGATTTTGCCACAAAACAGCCATCCAAACCCTCAACCCTTTCCTTCACATCCCCCACATCAACACTGACAATCGGACATCTGCAAGCCATGGCCTCCTTGATTACCTGAGGGGAACCTTCGGAAAGGGAAGTCATCAGCAGTGCATCGGCGGCGTAAAAAATATTGGCCACATCTTCCCTATCGTATCCTTTCAGTTCCACCAACCTGACATCTTTCAGCAAAGCGACCGCCTCTTTTGCCAATGCCGCATTCTTCGCCGTATTGTCAAAAGCACCGGCAAACACGGTTGTTTTCTCTCCTTCTTCCCATCCTAATGCCTCGCGTGCCGCTTCCTTGCTGCGTTCCTCGAATCGCTCCAAATCAATCCCACAGGGCAGAATGATAAACTTTTTCCTTGCTTTCGCCGTAAGAGCATTTTGTTTGGACACAAAAATATTAAAAGCAGAAAGCCTCATGGCTATTTTCGACAAGCGCAATACCTTCTTCACATTAATATCACTTCCATGATAGGTGGTTACCACAGGCACCTTTCGTTGCAAATTGGCCAACAAACCACTCAAACCAAAATGCGCATGGATAATATCCGGTTGTTCCCGACGAATGGCTGCCCTTAATGAAGGCAACGCTTTCAGGTAACCCCGAACACCCTTCCCTTTTATTCCAAACCTTGCCATTTCCACTCCGCTATGCCGAAGTGCTTGCATCTGTTCCTCAATAAACGGGGCAAAACGGTTGCCTTTATCCGAAGCCACGACCAATACTTTCATAATCCCATTTTTACCATTAGAAACCTACAATTCCCCTGCTTCCCAACTTATAGAACGCCCAGCCCAATTCCATCAACAGCACCACAAAATACCAAACCTTCACCCAGCGGTAGCTCTTGACCTTCAATTCAGACAACCCATACGCCCACATCATAATCAATACCGGCAACGCCGGAAAATGAAAGCGCTCCGAATTGGCAAAGCCACTGAAAGAAATGATGGCCAAGTAGCCTATCGCGAACGCTCCCAACAAGGAAAAATCGCGCCATTTTTTCTCTTTAAGCGCGTAATAGAAGGCCAACAACACAAAAATGCCCATGATGTTTTTCACGAAAGCCCCGCCATGTATCAATTGCTGGGCATACTGCTCATCCACATCCACCATAGTGGCAAAAGGCACCACAAAAGCCATAGGAGCCATCACCACACCCGTGGCATACTGTGCCCACTGGTTGCCACGAGAGGTTTGCTCCATTCTTTTAGACTCTTGGTTTGTATGTCTATTGAGCCATACTTCCTCCACCTCACTAATGATGGTTCCTCCAGCCAACACTGAAATACCAATAACAACCCATAATGCCATAACAACTCGTCGTCCTTTTTTCACCATACGATTGGAGCCAAACGCCAAAGCCGTAATAAACGAAAACAAAGCGACAATACCCACTACTGTTCGAAAAAGGAAAAGAACTCCAGCTATCAGAATCGGCAAAAGTATATTCCAGAACTTGATTTTCGCACTTCTTAAAACAAAATCGGCACGTTCCAAAAACAATACGATCAAAAAAGTCATTTCTGTCTCTTTCAGGTGCAATCCGCAATAATAGATCAGGTTGGGCATCAACATGGCAAAAACAGCTGCCATTTTTCCCACCCGTTTGTTGATACTTCGTGATGCCAATTTATAGATCAACACACAAAGAATGGAACTATAGAGTGCCTTGAAAAGTCTGGCAACCATAATATTGGGCCCAAAAATCTTATAAAGCAGTGTCAAATATAGGCAATAGCCTGAATCGGAATAGCCTGAACGACTCGCAAATAAATAATGCCAAGTTGTCGCCCAAGGACTTCTCGACAGCCATTCGGCATCGCCGTGGTATCCATAAGCATCAGCCGTATCCCACTCGAAGGGCTGCCCGGTCTGCCCGATATAAAAATAATAAGAAAACACCACCCAAGCCACCCGAAGGGCCAGTGCTGTCCAGAACAAGTTTTTAACAAAGTGCTTTTCGGAAATGCTGTTCCAAGATACCGTAAAGGCATGGCTTCCATAAAAGAAA
>JBHACT010000032.1:0-7647 GCA_041854745.1 Candidatus Limimorpha sp.
GCCCCGCTATGCTTCGGCTGCGGCGCAAAGGTAAACAAACAACTGTCGCTTCCGACGTTTGACCCTGATTTTTCAGCCTGCAATTTGACCCATTGAACAACAACACTCGTTTTTCAGCCTGCAAAATGACCTATACGCCTAATCTCTTGGATTCTTATATTGCCCCGCGTTCCAGCAGTGTCATGATGGTTTCAATCTCGTCGTCTTCGGGATTGTTGTGCGGGTCATATTCTGTCTTGAGGTTGTAACCCCACAGCCGTGCGAAGCCTTGGTAGAAGAAGGCGCGCACTTTGCCGCGTAGTTCTTGCACAACCTGATAGCTGGTGCTGCCGGTCTCGCGGTCGATGAGGCGGACAAGGATGAGCCCTTGTGTGATGGTGAGGTTCTTCAATTCCGCGGTGTATTGGTCGGTGATTTCATCCTCGGCTTGTTTCATCAGGCGTTTGCGTTCCGACTTGTCGGTAATGTTGGCCAAAATCGAGTCATATTCCTGCATTTTCGCGCCGGCCAGTTTGGCGTAAGGATATACCTTTCTCACGTTGTTGGCCAAGCGGCGGCCATGACGGGTGTCGGTGATTTGCAGGTAGCGTTGCATTAGGTCGATGTTTACTTCGGGCAGGAATACGATGAGCGTGGTGTCGCCATTTTCTTCGATACGGCCATAAACGACACTGCCTTTGGTCGGGTCGGGGGCATCGGAGAAGTCAATCACTGCCGACTGAGGCTTGGGGGCTTCCTGTTTCCTGACGACTTTTATTGTCTTTTTTTCCTGAGCGCCTTGGACCATCGTTTGGGCAAATCCGGTCAGGCCCATTAAGGCAGTCAGTGCGACTAATGCTATTTTTTTCATGGCGTTTTTCTTTGTAGGTATAACGCGACTGATATAGCAAGTATTGTGCCAAAATGGGAACGCGACCCTATCAACTGCTTTTTTGTGCGGTTGGTAGGGTCGCGTACTGTATGGAAGAAGTCAGTCTCCTACATGAAGTTTCTGTAAGCCTGATTTCTCTAATTTCTTCTCTGCATAGGCACGGTCGATGACCAGTTCGGTTGCGTTGATATCGGACGGCAGTTCAAACATGGCATCGTTGAGGATGGCTTCCATGATGGAGCGCAGGCCGCGTGCGCCTACCTTGAACTCAATGGCTTTTTCCACTACGCAGTCGAGCACCTCTTCCTCGATGACCAAATTGATGTGGTCCATGGCGAAAAGCTTTTTGAACTGTTTCACCAAGGCGTTCTTAGGCTCGGTGAGGATGCGTTTCATGGCTTCGGCATTCAAGGGGTTGAGGTGGGTGATGACGGGAAGGCGTCCGATGATTTCCGGAATCAGACCGAATTTTTTCAGGTCGGCGGGAGAGAGGTATTGCAGCATGTTGTCCTTGTCTAAAGCCTCGTTGCCGCCTGTGCCGTAGCCGATTACATTGGTGCGTTTGCGGGCTGCGATGTGTCGCTCTATGCCGTCGAAGGCGCCGCCGGCGATGAAGAGGATGTCTTTCGTGTTGACGGCGATCATCTTTTGCTCGGGATGTTTGCGCCCACCTTGTGGCGGCACATTGACGACCGAGCCTTCCAACAGCTTTAGCATGGCTTGTTGCACACCCTCACCCGATACATCACGGGTGATACTGGGATTGTCGTTTTTGCGGGCAATCTTGTCGATTTCATCGATGAAGACAATGCCTCTTTCCGTTGCGGCCACATCATAGTCGGCAGCTTGCAGCAGTTTGACGAGGATGTTCTCCACATCCTCACCCACATAGCCCGCTTCGGTGAGCACGGTGGCATCGGCGATAGCGAAGGGCACATTGAGCATTTTGGCTATGGTGCGGGCCAAAAGGGTTTTGCCCGTGCCGGTCTCTCCCACAAGGATGATGTTCGACTTTTCGATTTCCACCTCATCGGTGTCCATTTTCTGGCTGATGCGCTTGTAATGGTTGTAGACGGCCACGGCCAAGGTGCGCTTGGCTTCGTCTTGTCCGATGACATACTGGTCGAGGAAGCGCTTGATTTCGACAGGCTTCTTCAAGGTCATCCCAGAAGGGGTATAAGCCTTGCCGCCCTCACCAAACTGTTCCTTGACGATGAGATGGGCCTGTTCGGCGCAGCCATCGCATATCTCGGCATCAATGCCTTGGATGAGCAGCCGCACCTCGGAGGTTTTTCGTCCGCAGAAGGCGCAAACTCCTGACTTCTTTGCCATGGCTTATGCCGGTTTGTTCTTGATGAGCACCTCGTCAATCATGCCGTAGTCCTTGGCTTCGGCGGCAGTCATCCAATAGTCGCGGTCGCTGTCGGACCACACCTTGTCGTAGGTCTGTCCGGAATGCTTGGCGATGATTTCGTACAATTCCTTTTTCAGCTTCTGGATTTCGCGGGCCGTGATTTCAATCTCGGTGGCTTGGCCTTCCACGCCGCCCATAGGCTGGTGGATCATGATACGCGAATGGGGCAGGGCAGAGCGTTTGCCTTTGGTGCCGGCACACATCAGCACGGCGGCCATCGAAGCGGCCATGCCGGTGCAGATGGTGGCCACATCAGGGCTGATGAACTGCATTGTATCGTAAATGCCCAAACCCGCATACACGCTGCCACCGGGCGAGTTGACATATATCTGGATGTCGCGCTTCGAGTCGGTCGACTCAAGGAAGAGCAGCTGGGCTTGAATGATGTTGGCCACATAGTCGTTGATGACGGTGCCAAGGAAGATGATACGGTCCATCATCAGACGGCTGAACACATCCATCTGGGCCACATTGAGCTGGCGCTCCTCGATGACGGTGGGACTGATGTATCCGTTGTTGTTGATCTTGGAGATGTATTGCTCAAGTCCGAGGGTGTTCATGCCCAAATGCTTGGTCGCGTATTTGAAAAATTCGTTGTTCATAATTGTTAGTAAATTATTGAGTTATAGAGTTCTTTGGTTGCCTGCGGCTGAATGTTAATGGCTTGCCTTAATCTTGGGCAGCCATTGGCTTTCAGCTATAGTTTCTCACTTGGCTTTCTTCTCCTCATCAAGTTTCTTCAAAAAGTCGGCAGAGGTGGTTTCGGTGCTGTTGATGTTCATCTTGCCTTTCAGGAATTGCGTCATCTTGATGTCGGCGAGTTGGTTTTTGATACCGTTCACTTGCTGCTCGTTCTTGAGGTAGTTGGCGGCAATTTTGTCCAAGTTGGCTTTCAGGTCGTCTTCAAGGGTGGCATAGTCGATACCCGGGAAAATCTGTTTGAGCACGAAGTCTTTTACTTCCTCTTCCTTGACGATGAGTTCGGGGTTGGCTTTTACTACGCTGTCTTCTATGAGTTGCCAGCGCAGGCTCTTCTCGTACTCGCTTTCATAGTTTTTCTCGATTTCTTCGACTGTAACCTTGCCTTGGCTGTTGTCCACAATCCAACGCTTCACGAAGGTATCGGGCAGGTCAAATTTCACGGCGGCCACCAGTTCTTCAATCATCTTGTTGAAGAGGATGGGGTCGGTCTCGGCCTCATGCTGTTTTTCCATTTCGGCTTTGACGGCTTTCTTGAAAGCGTCGAGGTCATTGATTTCGTCCTTGGGGAAGATTTTCTTGAAGAATGCTTCATCGAGTTCGGGTTTCTCATTGCGAATGGCGTCGTCGATGATGATGTTGAAATCGCTGCCGGCGGGAGCATCGTTGCCCAACACCTTAGCGGCTTCCTCTTCCGAGCCGAACACCTTGGCGAAGTTGACGATGAACTCGGTGCCCACTTCCTTGTCGATGAATTTTTTGCGTTGGGTCTTGTTCTTGATTTGGCTCATGTTGAAGTAAAGCCCGTCTTTCTGGAAGCCACCATCCACTTCCTTGCCGTTATTGGCTTCGCGGATTTTGATTTCGAGGCGGTCGTCCTCGCCCACGGTTTCGGGATGGCTGGTGTTGGGGTTACGCTGTTGGAGGTCCTCAACGACCTTGTCCACTTCCTCGTCAGTGGGAACGATATGGTAGAAGTCGACCATAGTGTTGGTGAAGTCGACATTGATTTCGGGGCGCAGGGCGGCTTCAAAGTAGAAGTCGAGGTTGTCTTCCTTCTCTAAGTCGGCGGGCTGCTGCAACTCGGTGTCGCTGAGCGGATAGCCAAGGAGGTTGAGCTTGTTGTCGAAAATATGTTGGTTGAGGCTGTCGGAAACGACTGTATTCAATACCTCCATCTTGGCATTGGCACCATACATCTTCTTGATCATGCCCATGGGTACCATGCCGGGACGGAACCCGGGAACATTGGCTCTCTGGCGCATCTGTTTCAGGGTTTTTTCGACCTTTTCTTCGTAGTCGGCTTTTTCGACATTAATTTTGATGGAGATCAAATTGTCTCCTTTTGTGGTTTGCGTGATGTTCATTTTCGTTGTTATACTATTGATTGTCTTTGATTTGTGCGGATGAAGGGACTCGAACCCTTACTTCTCTCGAAACCAGATCCTAAGTCTGGCGCGTCTACCAATTCCGCCACACCCGCATGTGTGTCGCGTTTTTGAGGGCGCAAAGATACAACTTTTTTAGGAATATCGTCACTTTAAATAACTATTCAAAATTACCGCAGGTTCAAATAGCATATTGTAACGAGCCTTTTGACAGCTTCCCCTTCGGGGAGTGGAGGAAGAATAGTACAACGATAGGGCGGCGGCAGACAGACTTCACGACCCCGTGAACACCTCCTGCCACCGCATGCAGAAAACACTCCCTCCACCATCCCTTAATAAGGGAACCTGACAGTTTCTTTTCCGTCAAAATACATAAGGGCCAAAAAAAGAAAAAGGTGGCAATTGGGAGCAAACAAAGTTGCCAGCTAAATAATTACACATAGTTGGTACGAAGGGAGTATGACAACCATCATATTTGTTTAGGCAGTGCAAAGGTGGTAAAAACTTCTGGCAAGTAGTTGGTCAGAGGAAAAAAATCGTTTTTCTGATTTTTAAAAGAACCGCCAAAAATCCTTGCGGAATAAAAAAATGTTTATCTTTGTCTCCGATAACTAACCATAAAAATAACACCAACATGAAAAAACGTTACACATCAAGAAGCAAAGTCCTTCTCCTTTTCCTGCTGCTGGCGGCGGGCGCGACAAAGGCGCAGAATTATGAGACAATTCTAAAGACCGACTCCACCTCATGGATAACATGCCATCTTGAGCTTGAATTCAGGACAGAAGGGCATGCCTATGTCAATAATAGGGACAGTCTGCTGTATTACGATGCCACCGGGGATACAGACTACTACTGTGTCGGTCGCCTGAGGGAAGACGCCGGTAGGCTGTGGATTACCTATAGCGAACACCCTTCCGAGGAAATCCTGCTGATGGACATGAACTTGGAAGAGGGAGACGAGTTTTTAGTCACACCTTATCGTGTGGCTCATGTAGTAGAAACAAGTTATGAGAACGGCCGAAAAGTCATCGCTTTCGATTTCGTATCGCCATTTTGGGGCGGCGAGCCATTGAAGTTTATCGAAGGAGTGGGCAGAAACTACATGCTCTTCGAGTGGTATGATAATATTGACGGGGACTATCAAAGTTGCAAGTACGATGGAGACGAACTCGTCTATTCGACGGCCAATCCGTTGTTTGATGGATGCAGATACGACAATACTTCCATCGACGAGCCTTCAAGGGAAGACGGAATTATGAAAGTTTATCCGAATCCGGCACACAACGAAGTTCGTGTCTGTTTTGCCGACAGCCAAGACCTACCCCAAGAGATCAGCGTTTTGAACCCTTGGGGAATGATAATGAAAACCATTCCTGTTACAAGCGGTAGGTCAATTTTATTTGTAGAAGATTTGTGCAGTGGGGTTTATGTAATAAAAGCGGTTTGCCGGAATCGTGTTTTAACTGAAAAAATAGTAATTGATTGAAAACGCGACATACCATGAAACAGATCAATCCACTTGTAATCATGCTATTGTTGTGCCGAGGCGCAACAACAGGTTGTCATCCCTATTGCCGGAGCGCACAACGGCATCTGTACCTTGTTGCTCAACAATGCCAGCGGCATGGCCGAAGGAAATTTTGAACGATAATAAATACTCAAAGCCATGGGCTTTTGAGAAGTACAATAGTTGTAATCTTTATGTTTTAATCAGATGAATAAAACTCACCTTAAAAGCATCGCCCTATTGTTGGCGATAATGCAACGGACAAGGAACCTTTCTCTTTATTGTTTTGGCTTCAAGGTTTTGGATATCCGATGGCTCTGCTTCGACAAGAGACCGTGTCGCTTGTCCTTCCGCTTGGGCTGAATTTCCGCCGGAAGGACGACAGGCGCAGTGTGAAGCCGACAAGCGTGCAGCAAGGCGACAAAGGCTTCATGCGAGGAAAAAAGCCGACAAACAATTCAACATTTCAACAATAAACAATTCAACAATCATGAACAAATTATACAAAAAAGTCCTTTTCGTTCTGCTGATAGTGGCGGCAGGTGTGGCGAAGGCGCAAACTTTTACCGAAAAGGAACACCAATGGGAAACCTTGCCCATGGAAAATACCGCTTGGGTGCATTTCTTTCGGTCGGATTACCATGATTCCACCTATTATCAAATTGGAATCAAAGATGACACGGTAATAAATAATATAAATTACATTAAGATAATAGACTGTCCGAATTTGGGCTTTCCGATCGAAGGCCGTTGTTTTGGAGGCCTTCGACAGAACGAAGAGGGCAAATGCTATTTTATGTCTTTTGAAAACCAAGAAGCAGGCTTTGGTCAAACAGCGCTAATGGCTGAAGAAGGGGTGGAATATCTTATCTATGACTTCAGTCTTTCCGAATGTGATTCGTTCCCATATAATGGAGAGGAGTATTTGTCAGACCATCCTGAGGTCATCTTCCAAATCGATGAAGCGGAAATCAACGGCAGTATGAGAAAAGTCTTTTGGTTCGACGATGATTGTGAAGGAGGGGAACATTATTATGATCACGGTTGGATTGAAGGCATTGGGAGCAATTTCGGCTTGCTCCACTCACTTCAGTTATTGCCCACGCTTAGCGGAGCAGAATATCGGTTGGTGGAAATCCTGCAAGATGGGGAAAGGATTTATACGAACCCTGAATTTGAAGGGGTGGATTACGACGCTCTTCCCGAACTCGGTTCTTTTGAGGAAAGAGTCAGCCTTTTCCCCAATCCTATTACCGAATACGGAATTTTGGATTTCAGCCAATTGAGCGACATGGAAAAACTGGACATAATCCAAACAGACGGCCGTTATATCAAAAGCTTGAATGTTAAAGGGACATCATCCTATAAGATAAGCAAAAGGGATTTCGGTTCCGGCATGTTTGTCTTTGTGCTTTCTGGAAGAAACGGAAATACTTTTAAAGGGAAAATGTGTATCGATTGAAAACAGAAATTACTATGGGAAAGACTACATTTTTAGTATTTGCTTTGGCTTTACTAATATCAAATCAATTGTCTTCACAAACACAAATACATCATACATTGCATTTTGTCGCAGACAGCCTGTCTTTCAAAACCGTTTCCGTAGATTCATTGACTTTCATTAAAGGGGAGTTCTATAAATTAAACCATTAGAATTTAATTAGTTATATCAATAATTCTTCGTATTTTTGCAGTATTAACAGAAAAGCGTATCACGTATGAAATACCGTAAGGATCAAGATGTTGGACTATTTGACAAGGAGAA
>JBHACT010000033.1:0-12527 GCA_041854745.1 Candidatus Limimorpha sp.
GTCCGAAAAAATGTGTATTTTTGTTCATTGTAGTATTGCGTTGTGGTAAACACAAAACTACTAAAAAAGTGTAAGGGATGAAAATTTATTTTTATCCCTGCACTTTGGATTATTTTTTATCGGACAATAGTGAAAAAAAATGAAAAAAAAGTTGCGTCATTCATTTTTCTTGTCTATTTTTGTACCGAAAAACGAAAATCGTCTAAAAATCTAAAAAATAAGGCGGTCGTCAATGAATATGAACATGATGAAAGAAAGCAACACGAGAAACGAAATTATGGAGGTGGCCTTAAAGCTCTTTGAGAAATTCGGCTACGAAAAGACCTCCATCGACGACATCGCCAAGCAGGCGCACAAGGCGAAGGGGTCGATTTATTACAATTTCAAAGGAAAGTTCGACATATATAAAGCCCTTGTCGTTCAAGAGTTTGCAACTATCGAATTGGGGCTGATTCGGGTTTGTGAACGGTTTGCCCAACAAGGTGAGGAAGCCCGTCAGGTCATAGAATACCTGTTGAAGAGAATGGAGCTGTTGGACAAGGCTTCCATGTATAAGCAAACGCTCACGATACAGCATTTGGACTCAAATTCTCCGCTGGTGAAAGCGGTGCGCGAGATACGAAGCAATTTTGACCGATGGGAATGGAGTTACTTCGTCAGGATTTGTGAGGAATGGACGAAGGCGCAAGTGTTAAGCCCTGCTATTCAGCCCAATTCATTCGCCGATATGCTGCAAATGGTGCTTAAAGGGCTTGAATTGCACTTTTTTTCCCAAAACAGCTACGCCGTTTCAAAACAAACCTACGAAAACATGGTGATCATCATCTTGAACACCATGGCTGGCGGACGAGCGGTAACGAATAACAATCAAAAGAACAGCATATCATGAAAAACAGTGTGTCAACCATCGCGTTATTTGCCCTATTGGCCTTGGCTTCCTGCCAGAACAAAGGCTTGAATTTGTTTCAGGGCGATTATTCCTACAAGACGAGCGGAAGTGTAACATTTACCGAGTTGCCTGCTGACGGCGACAGTGTGTTGATGTCGTTCGGAATCAATTTGCAAAATGAAATCGGACATCTCGAAATTGTTACTTTGGACAAGAAAAACGACAGTGTCCTTGTGGTGATGAATGCCTTAGGCGGCAAGGTTGAAGTAGTCCGCGCCCGCGTAGAAAACGACAAAATCCGTTTCGCCGATTTCCAGAAAAAGCTACGAGTCGTCAACCTTGACCCAAGTTTGGACTTTGAATGTCCGGTAACCGTCCATGCCGAAGGGAGCATGTACGACAGAAACTTGTTGCTTGTCAGGATGATATATGAAGGCGAGTATCAGATAATGGACAAAACTTTTGCCGTTTGCGGTTCGGATATCACCATGACGGCTACACGCAATTAGAAAGAAACTATCATGAAGAAAAGGACTACATTCGCAATGCTTTGTTTCCTTCCGCTACTGCTTGTCGGTTGCGGCAAAGGTTCAGATAAGGACAAGGATCCGATAGCCCTGCTCAACAACCGTTTGGGATGGGGAAGCAAGCCGGAACGAGTCATCCCTGTCAAGGTGCTTCGGGTGGATACGGTCTCCGAAATCGTTTTGAACACTTATGCGGGCACCGTCGAGGAAAGCCGCTCGGTGGAGTTGAGTTTCAAATACGGCGGGATTTTGGAGCAAGTCGCCGTAAAAGAGGGTGATGTTGTCAAAAAAGGCAGCAGTATCGCCAAAGTGCATTCCTCCGAGTTGGTGAATACGCGGCGTATCGCCGCCGCCACCTTGGAACAGGCGGAAGACGGCTACGCGCGTTTGAAAAAAGTGCACGAAAGCGGGAGCATTCCCGAAATCAAATGGAAAGAGATGGTCGCCAACTTAGAAAAGGCGCGTGCCAGTGCCGATTTGGCCGATGACATGATCAGGGAGAGTGTCTTGAAGGCACCGTTCTCCGGTGTCGTCGCTGCCCGTTATGTGGAAGTCGGGGCCAATCTTTCGCCTTTGCAACCTGTTGTACGCCTGATAAATACCGATGGTGTAACAGTTAAGATATCCGTTCCTGAGAATGAGATTTCAAAAATCAAGATTGGAGAAGAGGCACAGGTTGTGGTCACAGCCTTAAACGACAGACAGTATCAGGGCCGTGTGGTTGAAAAGGGCATGTTGGCCGCGCTGCTCTCCCACAGTTATGATGTGAAGATTGCTTTGGATAACGACGACGGACTGCTGTTTCCGGGTATGATAGGCAAAGTGTCGCTGCAATCGGAGCTTTGCGTTGGCATTGTTATCCCAAGCAATATCGTTCTGCTCGACAACAACAGCAAGTTCGTTTGGGTTGTCGAAGGAGGTAGGGCGCACAAGCGGCCTGTCGAAATGTTGGGCTATTCCGGGAAGGGGGTCATCGTCAAAGACGGTCTCAGACAGGGTGATTCCATTATCGTGGAAGGCTATCAAAAAGTCAGCGGAAACATGAAAGTGGCTTGTTATGGAGAATAAGGGCAATAGCGTTCAAAAAGGTGGCTTCATCAGCGGTTGTATCCGATACAAGCATATTGTTTGGATGGTACTGACCGCCATTGTCCTCTTTGGCATCTACGGCCTGTTCAAGATGAAAAAAGACGAGTTCCCCGCTTTCACCATTCGGCAAGGGGTGGTGGTGGGCGTATATCCCGGAGCCTCTCCCGAAGAGGTGGAGGAACAACTCACCCGACCGTTAGAACACTTGCTGTTTTCCATCCCCGAAATCAACCGTGAGGCGACATATTCGGTGTCAAAAGAAGGTTTTTGCTATGTTTTCGTCAATTTGAATTTTTCGGTGAAAGACAAGGACGCCGTTTGGTCGAAAGTGCGCAACAAGCTGAACGAGTCGAAGGCGATGAGTTTCCCTATGGGCGTTCTTGCCCTCGTCGTCATCGACGACTTCGGCAACACATCGTCGTTGTTGATTGCCATGGAGTCGGAAGATAAGACCTATCGGGAGATGCACGGCTACACTGACGATCTCACCGAGCGGTTGCGGAGTATCCCCGGCATGGGCAATGTGAAGGTGTTGGGGGAACGAAAAGAGGAAATAGCAGTCAAAATCGATCAGGAGCGGTTGGCGTTTTACGGTATCAACCCCAAGACTTTATTGTTGAACTATACGGCACAGAACTTCCTGACCACCAGCGGCACCTTAGGCATAGCTAACTTTGATGTACCGCTGCATATCGAGAGTTCCATCACTTCCGAAAAGGAATTGGAAAACCATATCGTTTATTCCGATCCTGACGGGAACATGGTCAGATTGCGCGACATCGCCACGGTAGAACGGCGTTATGCCAAACCAACCAACTTGGTGAATTTCAACGGAAGAAAAGCCTTGATTGTCTCGGTGGAGATGTGCAAAGGATACGATATCGTTGCTTTCGGAGAAAAAATAGAACAGGTGTTGCAAGATTTCCAAGAGACTTTGCCTGACAGCGTGAGTCTTTACCGCATCACCGACCAGCCCAAAGTGGTGAAAAAATCGGTTTCTTCCTTTTTGCGCGACTTAGTCATTGCCATGATTGTCGTCATCGCCGTCATGCTGATGCTCTTCCCCATCCGCACCGCATTGATTGCCAGTTCGGGACTACCCATCTGTACAGCAGTCTCAGTGGCTGTCATGTATCTGCTTGGCATCGAGTTGAATACAGTTACATTGGCGGCGCTTATTGTGGTATTGGGCATGATTGTGGACGACTCCATCATCAACATTGACGGTTATGTGGAGCGACTGCGCATGGGCTATGAGCCTTTTGATGCCGCCGTTAGCAGCGCAAAGGAACTGTTCATGCCCATGTTTATCGCCACCTCAGCCATTTGCACCATGTTTTTCCCCATCAAATTCATCATCAAAGGGTATTTGGGCGATTTTGTGCAGCTGTTCCCTTGGACGGTGGCTTTTTCGTTGATGTCGTCTTTGGCGTATGCCTTGTTGGTCATCCCCGCTTTGGAGATACGCTTTATCCGATTGGAGACGGACGCACAAAAACCTTGGAAGATTGAGCAGATACAGCAGAAATTCTTTGTGGGTCTGCAAAACACTTACGATCGTTTGCAGGCAATTTGTTTCAAGCGGCCGTTTATTACGATAGGCGTGGGCGTAGCTTCCGTTGTCGTTGGAATTCTGATGTTTCTGGCCATGAAGGTACAAATGATGCCGACGGCGGAACGCGACAGCTTTGCCGTGGAGGTTCGACTGCCCGAAGGGTGCAGCTTAGAGCAAACCTCCATGATCAGCGATTCGTTGCAAAAGCTCATGTTGCAAGACAATAGGGTGGTTTCCGTCACCTCTTTCATCGGAGAAAGTGCGCCGCGCTTTCATGTAACCTATGCACCGGGAGTGCCTTCAAAAAATGTTTCCCAGCTGATTGTGAACACCACATCCAGCCAAACCACGGAAGAATTGCTGAAAGAATGGGACGAAAAATATGCCTATTATTTCCCCGGAGCCATCGTGCGCCTCAGGCAATTGGACTATCAGCCGGTTTCTTATCCTATCGAAATCTTTGTCTATGGCAGCGATTATGCGAAAATGGGAAGCGTATCGGAAAAAATCAAGGATTACATGCTCACCTTGGATGACGAACTTCGCGGCGTGCATACCGACTATGATGAGTACATGCCTGCCGTAAAGGTAACGATGAATCCTGAAGAATGCGCCAGACTTGGAATTACCAAAGGGACCCTTTCGCTCGACTTGGCCGGCAGTCTGAACGGCCAGCCCCTGACTTCGATATGGGAGGAAAACAGGCGTATTCCCGTCAACCTCTACGCCAATGAGCCTTTTGAAAACATGGATTTCGATGCGGTGAAAAACCAATTGGTGCCTTCATTCATTTCGGGCAGTTGGGTGCCGCTCCGTCAGGTGGCCACGGTGTCGCCCGAATGGCAACCCGCACAAATCGTACATCGAAACGGGAAAAATGTCATCACCGTATGTGCCGATATGAAGTTCTGGAAACCCCAGACCGTCAGCATGAAAAAAATACAAGACTTCATTGATGCGGAAATCATGCCCTCGCTCCCCGAAGGTGTTTCCATCGAATACGGAGGCTTGACCGCCTTAAACGAAAATGTGATTCCCGAAGTGTTGGTCAGCGTAATTGTGGCGGTATTGGTGCTGTTCTCTTTCTTGGTGGCGTATTTCAAGAAAGTCAACCTCGCCGTTCTGACCATTGGCTCCAGCAGCCTGTGTCTGTTTGGCGCTTTTTTCGGCGAATGGCTCTTTGGTCTCGACTTCGGGATGACTTCCGTGCTCGGCATTGTGAGCCTGATCGGTATTATCGTCCGCAACGGTATCATCATGTACGAATATGCGGAGACGCTGAGGGTGGACGAGGGCTATTCGGCCAAGGAAGCCGCTAAGCTGGCCGGCAGCCGCAGAATGCGCCCCATCTTCCTGACCTCGGCTACCACCGCCTTGGGCGTTTTGCCGATGATCATCAGCCATAACCCGCTCTGGATGCCTATGGGCGTGGTGATTTGTTTCGGAGTGTTGCTCTCGCAAATCATTGTGCTTTCCGTCATTCCGGTCATGTATTGGCAAATCTTCAAGAAAAAAAACGAAAAGGACAAGATTACTGACGGCCTTGTGCTTGAAACTCCTTCAAATAATGAAAGTCAAAAATGAGTATGATGATGAAAAAAATATTGATCATTCTGTTCCTAAATTTTTGTTTGTCAATATGTTTATTGGCTCAGGAAGATTCTGTTGTTCGGAATGGGCCCATTACCACGAGAGACACGCTTCATCTTTCTGTCAAGGAGTGTGTGGAATTGGCATTGAGCAACAACATTTCCTTGAAAAACGCCCGATTGGAAGTTGGGAAAGCCCAAGAGACCAAAAAAGCGGCTTTTGCGAAGTATCTTCCCTCACTGTCCGTTCAGGCCTTGGGTTTCCAAGCCAAAGATCCTTTGATCGAATACGGAGTTTCGGACATCGACAATGCCATGCTGCGGCAAGTGCTGCATACCTTGATTTCGGAATACGGCTATTTCTGGGGGTATCAAGATAAGGTTTCAATGTTGGAAAACGGAACCGTGGCCCAAGCCTTGGTGCTACAGCCCGTTTATGCCGGCGGACGCATACGAAACGGAAACAAATTGGCGCGTTTGGGCATTGAGGCGGCCCATTTGCAGCAAGATGTCTTGGAAAACGAGGTAGCCCAACAGACAGAATACATCTATTGGCAAATCGTTTCCCTTCGCGAAAAAAAAGAGACCTTATCCGTGCTTTCGACGCTGTTGGACACCTTGCATAAGGATGTCAAATCGGCGGTGGATGCCGGATTGATCATGTCCAACGATCTGCTGAAAGTTACCGTGAAACAGAACGAATGTGCGTTGAACCTCAAGAAGGTGGACGACGGCATCACTATGCTCATGATGGCGCTCGGACAATACACCGGCACGGATTGGCACACTATGGCGCTGACTGACACCTTAGGCAGAGAACCCGCCCCGGAATCCTTTTTCCGTGAGGCGCAGCAAGCCGTAGCCCAACGCAGCGAAACACGCCTGCTCGACTTGGCGGTTGAAGCGGAAAACCTGCAAAAGAAAATGACTTTGGGCGCCGCGTTGCCTTCCCTTGTCATCGGAGGCAGCTGTCTGCACCACACCTTGTTTGCAAAAGGCAGTTCCAACCTCATTGCCTTTGCTGTGCTGCAAGTGCCCGTCACGGATTGGTACAAGACCGGTGTCAATATGAAAAAACACGACCTTGATAAGGAAATCGCCCTCAACAACCGCCTCGACCTCACCCAGAAGATGGAGCTGCAAACCAATCAGGCTTGGTTCGCCTTGCAGCAAAGCTGGCAGCAAATCGCCTTGGCCAAGGCCAATGTAGAGCAAGCCGAAGCCAATCTGAAAATCACGAAAGACTTTTACGAAGCCGGTCTCTCCACCCTTTCGGAACTGCTGGAAGCCCAGACCCTTTTGAAAAGCACCCGCGATGAATATGTGGACGACTGTATCGCCTACAGAATCAATCTGCTCAAATACAGACAGTTGACCGGATTGTAGAAAAGATTCCCGAAACGCTTTGCCGAAACGACAAAAGCACAGAGGCATACATCATTTAGGGTGAAGCCCCTTATACATGCAATAAATTCCCCTTAAAATCAGGGTCTTATCAACCGTTAACGGGTGTTGGCAAAACGGAGCTACCGTTGACGACATGCCGCCGGTCAGCACAACGGTGTAATGGTCATGGGTTTCTTCTTCAATGCGTTTCACCATGCCGTCAATCAAAGAGGCGTGCCCTGCAATAATGCCGCTGTTGATGCAGTCGGCGGTGTTGGTTCCGATGACTTTTTCAGGCAAATCGAGATTGTAGCCTTTCAGTTGGGCGGCTTTCTCGGTCAAGGCACGAAAAGAAGTCGTGATGCCGGGGCAGATGGCGCCGCCAAGAAAAACACCTTTATTATTAATAACGGAAAAAGTGGTGGCGGTTCCCAAGTCGATGACGATGACAGGCAACGGATAATCGTGGATGGCGGCGGTGGCATCGGCAATCCGGTCGGCACCCAAAGTGTCGGGATGGTCCAAAGCGATGGGGAAAGCCAGCCGAAGCTCTTTCTTGACAAGCAAAGGCGTAATGTCCGTGAGTTGCCGCACAGCCTCCACCACGGTAGCAGTCTCATCGGGGACAACGGATGAAATTGCGGCAGCTTCCACGCGATGGCTGCCTATAAATCCAGCTATCTTGTCGGTGTAAGACGACGAAGCGACAGGTATCCGAGTGTAATCCAGCACCTCGCCCGACTCTATCAGCCCCATGAACACCGTGCTGTTTCCTATGTCAATGCAAAGCATCATAAGGTGGACGACCTAAGGGAAAGCAGACTGTCTAACAAGCGGTGGGCGACCTCGTCCTTGGACATGAGAGGCAACTCCTGCACCGCGTCTCGCGCAATCAAAGTGACCACATTGGTATCCACTCCGAATCCCGCTCCCGCCACCTTCAGGTTGTTGGCGACAACGAGGTCAAGGTTCTTTTCCTCCAATTTCTTCTTTGAGTTTTCCAACAGGCGGTCGGTCTCCATCGAAAAGCCGCAAACCAATTGTCCGGGCTTCTTCATGCCTGCTACCGCAGCCAGAATATCAGCCGTTCGTTTCAGTTCCAAGACCGTTTCACCCTCCTTTTTCTTGATTTTTTCAGCATGATAGCTGAGCGGTGTGAAATCAGCGACCGCCGCCGACTTCACAAGCATATCGCAGGTGAGGAAATGCTCCGTGACGGCCTTCAACATGTCAGCCGCCGACTGCACCTTTACCGTTTCCACCAACAAAGGCGGCTCAACGGCAGTATTTCCGTAAACAAGGGTCACCTTGGCGCCGCGTTCCATGGCGGCACGGGCAACGGCAAAACCCATTTTCCCTGTGGAATGGTTGCTGATAAAGCGCACCGGATCGATAGGCTCCCGGGTGGGTCCGGCGGTGACCAGCACCTTGAGACCTTTCATATCTTTTTGATAGGCAACGGCTTTGCGCAGGTAAGCCATCAAAACAGCCTCGTCGGGCATCTTGCCTATGCCCACATCGGCACAAGCCAACCTTCCCACCTGAGGCGGAATGATTTCCATGCCGTGACGCTGCAACTTATGCAGGTTTTCCTGAACGATGGGATTGACAAACATGTTGGTGTTCATCGCAGGCGCAACAATGATAGGGCATTGTGCCGCAAGAACCGTGGTGGTCAGCATGTCGTCGGCTATGCCAGCAGCCATTTTCCCGATGATGTTGGCAGTGGCAGGCGCCACCAAGATAACATCGGCTTTCTTCGCCAAGGAGACATGGGTCACATGGAACTCGAAATTGCGGTCAAAGGTGTCGGTCAGGCATTTGCGGCCGGTAATCGTCTCAAAGGTTATCGGATGGATGAACTGGGTGGCGTTGGCGGTCATCACCACATGCACCTCGCAGCCCGCTTTGACCAAGCTGCTCGCCAATCCGGCGATTTTATAGGCGGCAATGCTGCCCGTAACGCCCAATACAACAACCTTGCCCTGCATCATAAGGATTCCGGATTTGAATTGGAGTGCTCGCTGTAAAGACCGTGCTTCTCGTGGTCCACGACACGGGTCACCTTGTTGTTGTCGTCAACAAACACGACTTTGGGGGCAAAGGTTTCGACTTCGCTATCCTCCAACAAGGCGTAGGTCATGATGATGATTTTGTCGCGGACATTCACCAAGCGGGCGGCGGCACCGTTCAAGCAGATGATGCCGCTGTTTCTTTCCCCGCAGATGGCGTAAGTCTCAAGTCGTTGCCCGTTGTCGATGTCAACCACCTGCACCTTTTCATATTCCCGGATACCGGCGGCTTCCAACAAAGCCACATCGATGGTGATGCTTCCTACATAATCCAACTCGGCCTGCGTTACCTTGGCACGATGAATTTTCGCCTTTAAGAATTGTGTCAGCATGGGTAATCAGCTAATGTTTATGATGAAATTATCGATTAATCTGGTTTTTCCGATATATACCGCCAAGGCGAAAAGCACTTCATTCTCGACGGCATCCACTTTCTGAATGCTTTGGAAATCAACCGCTTCAACGTAATCTATCTTCGCCAATGGTTCGGCGGCGATACAGGCTTTCATGGCCTCCACCACTTTACGGGCGTTGCGTTCGCCTTTTTCAACAAGCTCCTGCCCCAACCTGACGGCACGCGACAGCACCAAGGCCGCCTGACGCTCTTCGGCGTTCAGATAGGTGTTGCGCGAGCTTCTGGCAAGTCCGTCGGCTTCACGAACGATCGGGCAAGCCACAATCTCAACCGGAATGTTCAAATCCTTCACCATCCTGCGAATCACCGCAAGCTGCTGGGCGTCTTTCTGTCCGAAATAAGCCCTGTCGGGCGTTACGATATTGAACAGCTTGTTCACCACGGTGCAAACCCCTCTGAAATGGATGGGGCGCGACTTGCCGCAAAGCTCGGCGGTGGGACCGGTCATATCCACAAAGGAACAGAATTCGTCCGCATACATCTCTTTCGGTTCCGGATTGAAAATGATATGGGCGCCGCTGGCAGCGCACAACTTCGTATCCGCTTCCAAATCGCGGGGATAGGTGTTGAGGTCTTCGGTGGGACCGAACTGCATCGGGTTGACGAACAGACTGACCACAACACGGTCGTTCTCTTTTACCGCGCGGTCGATGAGGCTCTTGTGACCGGCATGAAGGTAACCCATGGTGGGCACCAAGCCGACCGAGAGGCCTTCCTTTCTCCATTGCCTGAGGGCTTCTCTGAGCTCTTTTATTTCATGAACAACTCTTGTCATCTTCTTTCAAGGATAGGTTATGTTATTGTTTTCAATATAAATCGTGTATCACATCATCTTCAACGGAAAAGCCATGCTCTTCGGCAGGGAATGTCCCGTTTTCCACCGCCTGCACATAATCGGCGATGGCTTTTTTGACCGTTTCACCGACCGGGGCGAACACTTTGACAAAACGCGGCGAAAAATCAAAGTTCATGCCCAGCATGTCCTGAGTAACCAGCACCTGACCGTCGCAACCTGAGCCAGAGCCGATGCCAATCACCGGAATATCGAGTTTCTCGCTGACCAATGCCGCCAATCTGTCGGGCACGCATTCCAGAACCAAAGAGAAGGCTCCGGCTTCTTGCACGGCATAGGCTTCATCAAGCAGCTCGGCGGCTTTTTCCTTGGTGCGCCCCACCACTTTGTAGCCGCCGAAAGCGTTGACAGACTGCGGGGTAAGCCCCAAATGCGCCATCACCGGTATGCCCGCCTCCACCAAGGCCTTGATTTGGGGGCAAACCCTTCTGCCGCCTTCCAGCTTCACCGCATTGGCACGGCCTTCCTTCATCAGCCGACCCGCATTGCGGAGCGTTTCCTCCACCGAGATTTGGTACGACATGAAAGGCATGTCGGCCACCACCATCGCCTTGTCGGCAGCCCGCGCCACCGCAGCGCAATGGTGCACCATGTCGTCCATGGTCACGGAAACCGTGTCTTCATAGCCGAGAATGACATTCCCCAAGGAATCGCCCACCAAGACGGCATCCACATTGCTGGCGTCGATGAGCTTCGTCATGGTGAAGTCGTATGCCGTAAGCATGGTGAGCTTCTTGCCTTCCTTTTTCTTCTTACGAAAAGTCAAAACCGTGTTTTTTGTCATTTTTCCAACATTTTCAAGAGGTTCGTATAATCTCTGTCGCGATGTTTTTGTTGCGCCATATCGATCAGGCGCAGGGTGAGCAAGCGATAGACCTCACGATCACGATGTTCGAGGACGGACAGGTGCTTGGCAACGGTGCCGGCATCGTTACGCTCAACGGGGCCTGTCAAGGCCGGCACACAACCTTTTTCGGCGATATTGTCCATGTTGCCGAGCATCAGCGGGCTGAGCAACTCGTGCGCCGCCGTGGGGTCGAAGCCGCATTCATGCAACAAGTCCTCCCCCATCTGCGCCAAGGCGCAAAAGAGGTTGCTCGACACCACTGCGGCCGCGTGGTATTTCGCTTTGTCGGCATTCCTTATCATCCGAAAAGGGTTGTTCGTTCTTTCCAACATGGATTTCAACAGTTTCAGTCCAGTTTCGTCGCCCTCACCCACAAAAAACTTGCCGAAAAAGACATCGCAGTCATTTTGGCTCCCGACGGCGCAGACAGGGTGTACCGAACAGGCCTGTACGCCGGCTTCCTCACTGCCCGAAAACACATCGGAGCCTAATGCGCCGCTGCAATGGAAAAAGTATTTTCCACGGATGTCGTACTGCCAGCATGAGTCCCACACCGCAGCGATGACACCGTCGGGCACAGTAACAAAAACCACCTCGCAGGCTTCCAACAACGCATTCAGATTGGCAAAATGCACCGTTTCAGTAAGTTCCGATGCAAAACGAGCCGCTTCCGAAACGCTGTCGTAGAAACCAGTAACGCACAGACCATTGTTTTTCAGATAATGACCTAAAGATACGCCCATTTTTCCGGCACCGACAAAGCCGATTTTATTCATCATTATTGCTCAAAAAGACTGCAAAAGTAGGCATTTTTCGGGAAACATGGTGCTTTGAAAAGCTATTTTAGGCATAACACCTCCATTTTTCCCTTTTTATCCATTTGAGCGGCGGCGTTTCGGCAAATGGATTGCCTGACAACGTCATCCTAATCAGAGCTAATCATCCTTGCTGCCACACGATGCGATCGCGCGGCAGCAAGAATGACAAACAAATCTTTTTTAGCTGTTTTTTTGAGTTCACAAACAAAGTGCTAATCGAGCAAAACCATATTATGGTTTTCTTTGTCGTAATAAAAGCCAACGGCGAGGACTTTATTCTGAACTTGACACAATCCGCTAATTTCCAGCTGATAAGCTTCCATGGTATTTGGAACAGGCACCGTGCTTTTCAAGTTGCCTTTCCTGTCGAATGTCTTCTTGAAGTAGCAGCCGCCTTCTACTGACAATGTATAAGAGGAGTTCTATAAATTAAACCATTAGAATTTAATTAGTTATATCAATAATTCTTCGTATTTTTGCAGTATTA
>JBHACT010000034.1:0-9004 GCA_041854745.1 Candidatus Limimorpha sp.
CACCGGCTGTCCGCCAGTCGGGGGATGGTAGCATACGCGTTACGCACCCGTCCGCCACTCTCACGGCACCCGAAAGCACCGATCCCGTTCGACTTGCATGTATTAGGCCTGCCGCTAGCGTTCATCCTGAGCCAGGATCAAACTCTTCGTTGTACTATTGTTGTCTCGTCATATTCTGAATCTCGGGTTCCGCTTGGTTTCTTTGTGTTCCTTATTCCCATGTCCGCTTCTAAACCTCATCGGCTCCACGGACATTTTTTCTTGTGCTGGCCTCAAGCTTTCAAAGAACTTTTCGATTCCGTTACCCTTCTTTTCAACTCCTTTTCCTCGTGGAATCGGATTGCAAAAGTACAACCTTTTTATATTCTGGCAATAAAAAAAATCAATTATTTTTGATAACACATTGTACTATTTTGAAAATCAATTATATAAAATTTTATTATTTATGAAAAAATAGCGAAATAATGAGTAAATTAAGGATTTTTTATTACGTTTCTTCGGGTTGAGTGAGTCGAAAAACCGTGTTTTGGCTGGTTTGAATGAGTTCAATGGTGCCCACAAGAATGAAATCTGCAAGGATGGCTTCCGCTCTCCTTTTATTAATATGTGCGATTTGTTGGTATTCTTGAAGCGTGATACCCTCATGCTCGGCAAGGTGGCGCAGGAGCAAGGTTTCAGTCTCGGTGAACGATATTTTCGCGGGTTTCGAGAATTTGTCCGATTTCCACACCTTAATTAAGACACTGTCGGCAACTAAGTTCTCGTCTTTCACACGGACAAAAATTTTGTAGTTGCCTTGATTATCAGGAGCTTTGTGCTTTTTGTGCTTGTCTTTTGGGATGATGACTTCGAGTACGGTCTTTCCGTTGATTTCCCATTCTGCTGTGGCGTATTCCACTTTGGGTTGACAATACATCTCAGCGGCAGCTTGAATCATGTGGATCTCCTCGTCGGAGCGGACACCGGCGATGGCACCATTGTCTTTGACGCCAACCAAGAGCCGTCCGCCATCGGTGTTGGCAAACGCGGCCAAGGAACGGGCAATGCGCCGCCCGTCCGAAATCTCGAACTTGAAATCGAGCATCTGATGTTCGCCCTCAAGGATGAGGTTCTGAATATGGTTTTCCTTCTTTCTCACGGCGGGCAAAGATAGCGTTTTTTCCGAAATGAGAGCGACATTATATTAATAAGGTGTAAGTAGGAAAGAGAAAATTGAATGTCGGTAAGGCGAGCAGCAGAATAGAATGCGGGGTGGGGAAGAAATCCTGAAAATTAAGGGAAGGCGTTTTTAAGCCCATAGAGCGTGTTTGTGCTTTGGACGAAATAGGAACCCAACCTTGGAGAAAAAACGCCAAATTCGAGATATTTCTTTCCGCCTATCCGCTTAAAGCAATGAATTTACAAAACTAAACTATATAAATATAATACGTTGATAAGCAAATACTTATTAATAATTTACAAAGATAAACAAATAGAGTATACATGTGTAAATCCTTGATTTTATTATAACCATAAAAGAATTGTCAATTATTTCACATAAAAAGCTAAAATTCAGCGATTTAATATAAACTATTTGAAGTATTATCTAAGGATTTTGCTATTATTGGATATTATTTTGAAGTATAAATATATATTATTTAATTCATTGAATATTAGTAGAATAAGTTTTTTATTTTAGAAATTGCTTCAATAAGTTGTCCGAATCCAATAAGTTTACAAAAATAAAATCCTATAATTTGCGTTTTGTAATGATTAATTATTTACTTTTGTGAATCGAAACTGGATTGAAAATTGATTTTTTTTGGAGGATATAACTATGGAAAACTCAGAAATGAAAGACAGAATTTCCCATATCATCAGGGCGAAAAATCTGACCGCTGCCGAATTTGCTCTTCGTCTTGGCATACAACCTTCGAATATTTCGCACCTTCTTTCGGGGCGCAATAATCCGAGTTTGGACTTCGTCAAGAAGTTGAAAGAGACCTTTCCTGAGTATTGTTTGGAATGGATTATTTTTGGCAGGGGGCCGATGACGACCTCGGAACCGTTTTTGGAATTATCTTCCAATGTGCCGGTTAAAGTTGCTGAAGAAGTGGAACGGGAACCTGAAGAAATGTTTGATGGAACTTTGTTCGGCCAGCCTTCTGAGGCGGAAACGCAAAAGGAATTGCCCTCAACACCGGGCAAACCTGAATTGAAACAGATGATTCTTGTCTATTCCGACAACACTTTTGAGCAGATTTTGCCCCGTTGAAGGGTTTCTAATAATTAAATTAGGTGTACGTCGGAGAAAAATTGTACTTTTGCGGGCTTTAATAGAGTTATGCAAGTAGATACTTTTTTTGAGTGCTTTGATGCTGTAATTCAGTCTCCTAAACATATCGTATTGGCCTGTCACGTCAATCCTGACGGCGATGCCATCGGTTCGGTTTTGGCCATGTCGGAGTTTCTGAGTAGCCTTGGCCATGAGGTGAAGATGGTGGTAGCCAACGATTTTCCTGAGTTTTTGCACTGGATGCCGGGCTCAGAGGCCATTTTGGTTTTTGAGAAGCAACCTGATGTCTGTAAGTCGGCCATTGCTGATGCTGAATGTATTATGATGTTGGATTTCAACAGTTTGTCGCGCAGTGGTATCTTGCATAACGAAATTGGCAAGACGCGCTGCCCAAGGATATTAATCGATCACCATAGGGGTCCCGAAGAAAGCCAGTTTTATTGCTTGTATTCAGACATTTGCGTTTCGAGCACCTGTGAGATTGTGACGGAAATCATCCTCCACTATGGACAGTCGTATTTGACGGAAAGCGTTTCTACCAACCTTTTGGTGGGCATTATGACCGATACGGGGTCGTTTGCGCATTCCATCTACCATCCTCGGACATTTGAGTTGGTCAGTGTTTTGGTGGAAAAAGCCATGCCATACGGCTACATTCATCAAATGGTTTATGACACGATGTCGGAAAACCGTCTTCGTCTGTTGGGCCATGCCATCAGCAATAGGATGGAAGTCTTGGACGACTATTCAACGGCAATTATTGCATTGAGTAAGAGTGATTTGGATAGTTTTAACTATCAAGCGGGCGACACGGAAGGCGTGGTCAATTTTCCGCTTTCTATGGAGAAAGTCAGGATGTCGGTTCTGGTGACCGAACGTCAGGAACAAATCAGGCTGTCGTTCAGGTCGAAAGGTTTGTTTTCGGTTCATGAGCTTGCCAATAAGCATTTCAAAGGTGGTGGCCATGCCAATGCGGCCGGCGGCACATTGACATGTTCATTGGAAGAAGCTGTGGCATTGCTGAAATCGGTGCTGCCCGAATATCAGGAAAAGTTGTGCGAGAAATGAAAAAGTATTGTAAATATCTGATAATATTGCTATTGGGTTGTTCTATTTCCTGTGAAGAGAAACCCCAGAGGCAACCTATACCCGTCTCGAAAAGCGAGATGAAAAACAGCATGGAGACGGCCAACCGTTATTTGCTGAACGAGGAAGCTAATGACATCGCGAACTACATCAAGCGTCATGGGTTGGAGATGAACACTACCGGAACGGGCTTGCGTTATCAGATCCTAAAGCAGGGCAATGGGAAACGGATTGAGAAAGGGGAGAAGGTCATGCTTGAATATGAGCTTGGTTCTATTGCGGGCGATTTGTTTTATTCGTCTGAAAACGATGGTGTTAAGACTTTCGTTGTAGGCGAAAGCGGTGTGGAGACGGGGCTTGACGAGGCCATGACCTATCTGCATCAAGGCGATGTGGCCAAGCTGATCATCCCCTTCCATTTGGCTTACGGCCTGCATGGAGACGACAGGCGCATTCCTGAATATGCCACTTTGGTTTATACGATTAAAATAATAGATAATCAATAAGTTATGAACAAAAAAAATGTATTATTTGCATGTGTTTGCCTATCGGCAATGGTGCTATTTACGGCTTGCACGGAGAAGTTTCCGGGTTACAAAAAGACACAAAATGGCTTGTATTATAAATTCCACAGCCAAAACGCTTCGGCAGCAAAGCCCGAATTGACTGATTTTTTGAAAGTGAACATGGCTTGCTATCTCAATGATTCACTGTATTATGACTGGCAGGGTACACAGAATGAGGTATATACCCAGCTGTTGGAGCCGGCTTTTGCGGGTGATTTGCGGGAGGCCTACGCCATGATGTATGTCGGCGATTCGGCTTCGTTTTATGTGAAAGCCGACTCGGTGGCCATCCTGTACTATGAGCAGGATCCGAATGCGGTAGGCCTAACTCCTGACGACTATTTCCGTTATGAGGTGAAGCTTATAGATGTGAAGTCGGAGGAGGAGTTTATGGCCAACATCAAGAAGATGAAGGAGAGGATGGCGGAGGAGTCAAGAAAAGCTTTTTCGGACTATATCGTCGCCAATAATATCAAAGTGAAGCCAGAGGCTTCGGGAGTGTACATCATTCCGATGGAAAAGGGCAAAGGCCGCTGTCCGGTGAAGGGAGAGAAGGTCGAACTGGATTTTTCGGCCTATTTGTTGGACGGTCATTCGGTGGGCTCCACTTTCGAAAGTCCCGACAAATTTTCCTTTGTCTTGGGAGAAGGCTACACCTTTAAAGGTTGGGAGGAGATTGTGCCGAAAATGCACCTCGGCGAGCGCGTGAAAGCCATCATCCCGTTTGACATGGCTTACGGCGAACATTCAGTGGGTGAGATTCCCTCATACGCCAATTTGGTGTATGAAATCAAGCTGTTGAAAATCACCACGGTAGCCGAGCTACAGGCCGAAAAAGAAAAGGCCATGCAAGCCCTAAAGGCAGCATCGGAGGAGGCGTTTCTCGACTATTTGAAAGCCAACAATATCACTGAGAAAACGGCTTCGGGATTGTATTTCAGCAAGTTGTTGACTACTTCGGGAGCTAAGCCACAAGAAGGGCAGACCGCACGCATTAAGTTTGTGGCTTCCTATCTCAACGGAACCCCATTGGGCGATTCCGACCAGTTGGGCGACTACTATGAACTTGTTGTAGGACAAGGCAAAGTGCTGAAAGGCCTTGAGGAAGGTGTCGGCATGATGCGGGTGGGAGAGAAAACCCGTTTTGTGCTGCCTTACCCGCTGGCATACGGCACCGAGGCTTTTGGCAATATTCCGGCTTACTCCAACCTTGTCTTCGATGTGGAGCTTTTGGATGTTTTGAACAATTAATGAATTATAAATCAATAATTTAATACTAAAAAAATGAAAAAAAGTATCTTGTCGATGGCCGCTTTGGCCATGCTGATGATGGGCACCATGAGTGCTTGCAATGAAAAGTCACTTTATCCCGGCTATGAGAAAACGGCAACGGGTTTGCATTACCAATTCTTCAAGCAGACGAATGCCGAGCAGCCTAAAGTGGGTGATCTGATGGATATGGCCATCAGTTGCACTGTGAACGACACCACGATCATCGTTCCCAATTCCGAGAACACCATGCCATTGGAAGCTCCCATGTTTGCAGGCGACTTCTTTGAGGGTATGGCTATGATGCACAAGGGTGATTCCGCCTCGTTCATCGTGAACATCGACTCCACCTTTATCAAATGGTTCCGTCAACCCAGCCTGCCATCTGAGTTCAAGTCGACTGATGTGATGCGTTTTGAAATCCGTTTGGACGACTTCTATCCCGAAAGCGAATATGCCAACCGCTTGGCTGCCAAAATCAAAAAGGATATTGATGCCAAAATCGGGATGATGAAGACTGCCCATCCCGAGGAGACTGCCACAGCTGCACAGCAACTGTCTGACTATCTGACCGAGAACAAGGTTGAAGTGGAGCCTACGGCATCGGGCCTTTACTATGTGATGACACAGGAAGGCAACGGTGAGAAGCCCGAGGCGGGTCAAATGGCACAGGTGCACTACACGGGCAAGCTGCTTGATGGTACCGTGTTCGACTCCTCCATTGATAGAGGCGAACCTATTTCCTTCCCCTTGGGTGTCGGTCAAGTCATTCCTGGATGGGACGAAGGCATTATGATGATGTCGAAAGGCGAAAAGGGTGTGCTCTACATCCCTTATTATTTGGCATACGGCGACAGACAAGTTGGAGATAAGATTATTCCTTTCTCCAATTTGATGTTTGAAGTTGAACTTATTGATTTCCAATAAGATGAAAAAAACTTTCAATGCGATAGCCGTTCTTTTGCTGCTCTTGGTAATGGCCTCGTGTGGCGAGGAAACCGTCTTTTCGGGATTCAAGAAGATGGAGAACGGCGCGTACATGAAGTTTTACAGCAAAGGCAACTCGGAGGTAATGCCGCGTTTGAAGGACGAGGTTACCTTTGAGATGGCCCAATACTTCAACGGCTCGTTGCTGTTCACTACTGTTGGCAACGAACCCATAAGCACTGTACTGACCGAGGCCGAATTTGTGGGCGATGTGGTGGACGGACTGTTGATGATGCACGTGGGCGATTCCGCTCGCCTTGTGGTGCCGGCCGATTCGCTGTTCACCATCATGTTGCAGATGGAAGAGATTCCCGAAGAATACGCGGGCAAACCCATCTATTACGACCTGAAACTCCTCTCCGTGAAGCCTTTCGAGACTTTGGAAGCTGAGCGTAAGGTGCTGTTGGACAGTCTGAAAGCCGAAGAGGAAGCCTATTTGAGCGCATTGCGCGATGAGCCGAACATCACGGTGGCCGAATCGGGAATTATCATTCTTGAGAAGACGGGCGAGGGTAAGGTTGCCAAGATGGGAGAGTATGTCGATTTCGATTTCACGATATGCAGTCCCAATGGCGACACTATCATGAATTCCTTCGGCATTGAGTCCGTTGAAATGCAATATGGCGAGGAGTTCATCAGCAGTGGCTTCAACGAGGTTATCGGCATGGTGCCCGAAGGAGGCACAATGCGTTGTGTAATTCCTTCGCCGATGGCTTTCGAAAGTACCGGATATGAGCAGTATATCATGCCTTACACGCCTATGGTGGTCTTGTTGAAGATGAACAAGGTGATGGACAGGGAGGCATACGAAAAGCGTCAGGCGGCCTTGATGGCAGAGAAAGAGGCCGAAAAGAACCGACGGATGGCTTTGGAAAGCAAGACGATTGCCGACTACATCAGGACCAATGGTGTTGCTGAAACGCCAACGGAATCAGGACTTTATATTTTACGACAGAAAGAGGGAGAAGGCAATGTCGCCCAATGGGGCGATGAGGTAGGGGTTCACTATGTGCTGATGAACCTGAAAGGCGAGCAGTTGGAATCGAGCTACGATTATGAGCGGCCGATGTACTTCAAGATAGGCAGCGGTGAGATGATTCCCGCCATTGAGGAAGCTGTGATGACCATGGCGTCGGGCGCAAAAGTTACGCTAATCACGCCGTCGAACTTGGCATTTGGCGAGTTCGACTTGGGTGAGTCCATGCCGCCTTTTTCTCCGTTGCTCATCGATTTGGAGCTTGTGGAAGTCAAGTAACAGCATTTCAAGTAAAGCACATTTTGAAGTAGTGCGACCATATATGGTCGCACTACTTTTAATTTCTTATCAGTTGAGGTTGGATTTTCAATGCCATCCTCTGTTGCCTGCCCCGAAAACTGCATATTCGTTTTGGCTCTTGCTGTATCCAAAGTTATTATGCCTATTTGTCGGGATGTTTTAAACAAAAAAATCCTTATAAATAGGGGGGTGTTGTATGTTGTCGTTTTGTGTATTTTTGCAACGAAATACTGACAAGTAATCAACAACAATTACATTAATAATCATTAAATCACTACACTTATGAAAAGAGTATTTATCGTGGTGGCCATCGTAGTCACCGTTGTAGGAGCCGTTTTGACTGCCTGCAAGAAGGAGAAGGAACTGATGCAAAAGGGCAGCGAACAAGTTGCCATGAACGACCCGCAAATGAGCGATGAGGTGAAACGCATCGTCAGTTTCAAACAGCAAGTGGATGCCCGCAAAGCCAATCCCGGCATGAAAAGCGGCGAAACCCTGACTTTGGAAGAGGCCATGAACAGCGTGGTGGACCTCTTCAATGCGACCTACACCGAGCCGATGGCCTACTACACTGAAAGTGAGCGGCACAACTTCACAATCAATGTCGCGCTGACTGCCGATGGCGAGGTGCTGATGGACGATGCGGTGGCCGCCTACGAACAGGCCTTGGCACAGGCCCGACAAGCCTACCATGCCAGCTCACTGCCCGCAAAGGCCTACCGTCGCCTGATGGTCACTTGCGAGCAGCAGCGCGACGGCAGCGTTGAACTTCAATTTGACGGCATGTATGGCACAAAAACCGACCAGCCACAGCCACCAACACCACACATCGACGGCCCCTTTAAAGAGGGCGATGATTGGCGCTATAAGGATGGCATGGGAAGTTGTGATGGTGTCCTTTCTGGAGGTGCCGACAAGGTGTTGGAAGATACTATTATGAAAGAGGTTCGCCCCTTGTGGCCGATCGACCCTACCAACTGCAGGGGATTATACACAGGATTCACAACTTATGAATTTTCACCTTTGTCAGACCACACAGGGATCTATTACAACACCGACCCCAATAACACATGCATCGAATGGGAGGATATGAACGACTACCTGAATGGGGAGAAATGGAACATCTATCAGGTAGTACCACAGCAATATGGCATCAACCTTAACGGCAGCTCCATGCAGCCATATAAGTATTTTGTGACAAATGTGGTGATTGAAGGACAGGGAAATACTCAGACAGGCCCCATCTATTACTGGACTGAAGTCGAATATGCGCGTTATTACTACATTGAGAATAATGGAACTATCGTACCTCTTGAACTGTAATACTAAAAAGCCATGAGAAGATTTTTTCTGACTTTATTGACCGCCATCATTTCGATGGCGGCCAATGCCCAGCAATGGGAAATTGACTACGGCGATGCCAACAGTTACACGATTTTGGCTCCTGGAATTACCAATAGCAAAGGCGATGTCATACTTGTTGGTGTTACAGGAACTGACAGGTATCATTACAATCCAATGGTAATGAAAGTCGGCGTAGATGGA
>JBHACT010000035.1:0-21497 GCA_041854745.1 Candidatus Limimorpha sp.
CCCCGCTATGCTTCGGCTGCGGCGCAAAGGTAAACAAACAACTGTCGCTTCCGACGTTTGACCCTGATTTTTCAGCCTGCAATTTGACCCATTGAACAACAACACTCGTTTTTCAGCCTGCAAAATGACCTATACGCCGATTTTAATTCTTATGACAAGAAAGCCGCCCCGAAAATTCGGGGCGGCTTTCTATTTGCGCGCCGTAGGGCTGTCGTATTACGGCGGCCCCGTAAATCACCGTAGGGCTGTCGTATTACGGCAGCCGCATAAATATTGATACGGCGGCTGCCACGGTGTGACAGCCCTACAATTTCGGCCACGGTGTGACAGCCCTACAATTCTGGCCACGGTGTGACGGCCCTACAATTTTGGCCACGGTGTGACAGCCCTACAAAATTACCAATTCAAAATTTTCTTGAAATCATAATCCTCGGGGGTCGGGAGGTATACCTTGGCCTTTTCGTAATCGGCAGGGCCAAGATATTGCAAACCGTCGTTGAAAATCAGTTCGGCCTTAGGGCTTTTCATGTTCACCAAACGCGGTTTGATCTTGCCGTTTTCGTCTTCCACATCCTTCAAATAGAGCGGCACGATTTCTCCTTTCGGATTTGCAGTGACCATAGCGCCGGTCACGCCTTTGTCGAAGAGTTTCTTCACACCGTAACCCAACAGCGAACAGTATGTCAAATCGTATCCGTTCGGCTCAACGCATCGGATTTCATAGCCGATTTCAACAGGGCGACTCTTCACATTAAGACCCAGAACCATCAGCCGCTTCTGGAGCAAAAGATTAAAGATGTGGGCCTTGCTCACATTGCCCAACTCAGGATGACCGTGATCGTCGTAGGTAAAAGCCACCCCCGATTTCTCGATTTCCTCATCCGACATGAAATGGAACACGCCTTCGCTAACAATGACCACACCATAATTCACGCCCAAAAGCTTACGCTTCACGATAGAACTGACTAACAATTGAATGATGGCTTCGAAAGTAATCTTGGCTTTATCGAACATTTCGGGGATGACCACCATCGGGCAATGACAGGCCGATGTCATTCCGAAGGCCAAGTGGCCAGCCTCACGCCCCATAGCCGAAACCACAAACCAATTGCCGCTGGTGCGGGCATCCTCATAGACGGTCTGCACCAAACTCACAGCTGCATCTTTGGCTGAATAATAGCCGAATGTCGGGCTGCCTTCGGGCAAGGGAAGGTCGTTGTCGATGGTCTTGGGCACATGGATATTTTGAATCTTCACATCGTTGTATTCCAAGAACTTGGAGATGCGGTTGGCCGTCGAAGCCGTGTCGTCGCCGCCTATGGTAACCAACAACTTGATGTTGTTCTGAACAAAGAACTCGGTGTTAAACTCCTCATCCTTCGGTTTGTAACGGCTCATCTTCAAGGCCGAACCGCCCTGCTTGAGGATGGCATCGGCATAGAGGAAGTCCATCTCAACCACATCGGGATTGGGCTTGAAGAGGTTCTTGTAGCCGTCGTTGAGGCCAAGGACACGGTAGCCGTCCTTGAGAAAAGTCTTCGCCACGGTGCTGATAACCGTGTTGATTCCGGGTGCCGGACCGCCGCCGGCCAAAATCACTATTGATTCTTTCATAGATTATGATTTATAGATTATTGTTGTTTCCTTTATCGTCGCCTTGAGTCATTACTCTATCACCAACTCATCACAGAAGATCCACGCTTTTTGCCCTGCGCCGACATGGCCTTCGGGGCAGTTGCCAATGGTCTTGGCCACCATCTTCACATATTGGGCGTTGGTACGCGGGCGCACCTCCATCTCCTGAACAAAAGCACCATCGACATCCACCGGCACCTCGTTTTTTACCTTACCAACGCTGCGGAAGTTCTTGCCGTCGTCGCTGACGAAATACTCCACTTCCGTCGGCATCCAAATCCAAGAATACACTTCCTGCAAAAAGCTGCCCGCCAAGCGATTGATTCTTTTGCTCTGGCCCAAATCGATGGTGGCAATAAGGTCAACACCGTAATAGCCCTGCCATGAACCCGTGCGGAAGTTCTCACCGCCGCGTTGGTGGTCAATCAGAGCATTGAGGCCGCCGGCCTCGTATTGTTCGTTATACATATTCTCCAGTTTTACGCTATGGCGTGCGTCAATCAGATAATACCGTGCATCGATGGGCAAACTCCAACGCCCGGCCTGCTTGGCAACGGCGCACACGGTGGCATTCTCTTTCAGGCACAGGGGCTGCCCGTATAGTATTCCGTTCTTCTTCGGGTCGCTGCCATCCAAAGTATAGTAAATCTTGGCACCTTCCACGGGATGGCTCATGCTCACCATGAGACTATCGAAAAAGGTGTCGGAGTTGGCATTAATGGTCGGAACGATGACAATTTGCTCGCCCGGAATACGCATTACGGGACAATGCTCAGGTTGTGTGGCCCAAGGGGAGTTGCATTTGTCCGTCATGATGAACTCCAAAGTGCCACCGTTATACACCTCGTCGAAGGTGACAAAACTGCGCTCTAAAGCCTTGCCGTTCAGTCTCACCGATTTCACATAGCAGTTCTTTTCGCTCAGGTTCTTGGCAACAATCTCAAACTGCTTGCCGTTCTCATAGGTCAGTTTCACTCTCTCGAAGCGTGGCAGGCCCAGCACATAATAGCCCGAAGCGGGCGTGGCAGGATAGAAGCCCATAGCGGAAAAGGCACCCCAAGCCGACATCTGACCGCAGTCCTCGTTGCCGGCATAGCCGTCGCGGCGGTCGGTGTAGAAGTCGTCCAACACCTTTTTCACATAATACTGCGTTTTTGCCGGCTGCCCAACGAAGTTGTACATATACACGGTGTTGTGGCTCGGCTCGTTGCCGTGGGCGTATTGTCCGATGAGGCCGGTAATATCGGGCTGGACACGACCTGTAAGGTTCTCAGGTGCGTTGAAGAGCCCATCAAGTTTAGCTTCGTAGGCATTCCGCCCCCCCATCAGGTCGATGTGACCATTCACATCCTGAGGCACGAAGAAGCCGTATTGGTAGGAGTTGGCCTCGGTCAGCGTAAAGTTGACCTGTGCGGGGTCGAAGGGGCGCATCCAGCCACCATTACGGCGGCCTTGGAAGAACTGGTTATCAGGATTGTAGATATTCTTGTAGGACTGAGCGCGGGCGTAGAACTCGTCAGCGATGTCCTGCTTGCCCATATCTTCGGCCATGCGCGCCACGCACCAATCGTCGTAGGCATATTCCAAGGTCTTGGAAGTGGCCTCGCCTTCCACCTCAATCGGGATGTAGCCGTATTGCATGTAGGCACCCATGCCACGAAAATCGTCTTTCGATGTGGCAACCATAGCCTCTAAGGCTTTCTCAATGTCGAAGTCGCGGATTCCGGCAAAATAGGCATCGGCGATGACGGGGATGGCGTGGTTGCCAATCATGCAGTAGGTCTCGTTGGCGGCCAGCTCCCAGACGGGCAGCAGGTGGTGCGGGTTAGTCTCGTACTTATTAATAAAGGTGTTGATGAAATCGATGGTGCGCTCGCGCTGCATCAGGCTGAACAGCGGATGTAGGCTGCGGAAGGTGTCCCACAAAGAAAACACCGTGTAAACAGGCCTCTCCGAGTTATAAACCTGCAAATCATGGGCACGATAGCGCCCATCGGCATCACTGTAGAGGTTGGGCGCAATCATTGCGTGGTACAATGCCGTGTAGAACACCGTTTTGTTCGATTCGTTGGGGTCGCTCACGGCATAGCGTTTCAGCTCGGTGTTCCATTTGTCGAAGGCTTTTTGGCGCAACGCCTCAAAGTCGAAGTCGCCCTCAGCAAGTTCGGCCTTCAGGTTGTTCTTCGCGCCTTCAACATCGACGGCAGACAGGGCAATGCGCATTACGACAGGTTTGGCTTCTTTGGCATCGAAGTCGAAATAGGCTTTCAAGTTGTCGCTCTCAACATAATCATCCTTCACCAATTCGCTCTTATTAATAAAGGTATAGTCTTTGAAAGGTTGGGAAAACTCTGCATAGAAATACAAGTATTGATCTTTTGCCCAGTCTCTTGTGCGGCGAAAACCACTAATGGCATTATCGCTTTCAATCTGCAAGGACGACTCATACACAAACTCGTTATTGACACCCTCCAACATATCCAGTAAGATATGGGCATCCGTTGTTTCGGGGAAAGTGCAACGCATCATGCCGACACGGTCGCCCGCAGTCAGTTCCACCCTTACTTCGTAGTCATCAAGCAACACAGCATAGTAGCCTGCCTTGGCGTCTTCGTTCTCGTGTTGGAAACTCGAGCGATAGCCCGAAGCGGTGTTGTTTGCTTCCCCTTTGTCAAAAAGTGGTTCGCCCACAAGCGGCATAAAGCGGAAGTCGCCATAGTCGGAGCAGCCCGTGCCGCTGAGGTGGGTGGTGCTGAAACCGAGGATGGTGTGGTCGGAGTTGTGGTAGCCCGAACAGCCGTCCCAGTCGTTCATGCGTGTGTCGGGGCTGAACTGCACCATGCCGAAAGGCACCGTAGCACCCGGAAAAGTGTGGCCGTGGCCCCCCGTTCCGATGAAAGGGTCAATGTAGTTGGCAGGGGCGGCCACATAGCCAGCTTGAGGCTCCGTGCTACAGGCCGCGAGGCAGAGCAACAATAAAGATAGAAATAGCTTTCTCATATCGGTTCTGTTTTTTGACGGTGTAAAAATAGCAATAATATCTATTGGTATGACAATTGGGGCGTTTTTTTTGAGAATCCACACAAAATCGGCACTACATACTTATTATTTGCCGATGGTGGCAGATAAAGCTCACATGGCCCATGCGCTACAAACCGCCTCCGCTAACGAACCGTCCCGGTTCCATGCCTACTGAGGAAATCCATGTCATTTTTTGGCACGATAATTGCATGAAATGAAAAAACGCAAAAAAAAAGTTTTTTTGGATGTTATTATTTCAAAAAAGCTTATATTTGCAGCCCAAATAGAAACTAATTCGTAACAACTAACCAATTAAAAACACACAAAAATGAAAAAAGTATTACTACTTTCATTGGGCCTCGCAGTAGGCTTCAGCGCATTCGCTCAACAGCGCATTGCCAAGAATGACAAGCAGTCATTCACAGTTGACAGCAGAAAGCATGTTGCCGTCGGTAACGAAATCGTTACTCCGTCAGCCGCCGACTTCGCTCCTCAAACCGCTAAGAGTGTTGTCATCAACAGATATGAAAATCTTGAAGATGGCGAAACTATGACTACCACCTACGACCTCCAGTCCAACGGCTGGATTTCGAACCGTATGTACCAGCTGCCTGATGGTTCGGTCGCTGTTACAGCAACCTTCTCACACGAACCCAACCAAGTTGCTTCAGACCGTGGTACGGGCTACAACTTCTACAAAAACGGCGAGTGGGCTCCTCAACCCGATCAGCGCGTTGAAAGCATGAGAACCGGTTGGCCTTCAATCGCTCAATGGGGCGAGACCGGCGAAATCCTTGTCTCTCACGCTCCCATGCGCTGCTGGACCAGAGAGGTTGCCGGCGAAGGCGAATGGGTTTACAGAGGCGAACTCCCGATTCACCCTGAAGAGTATCCCTATGACGATGATGCTTCATGGCCGAGAATTGCCACTTCTGGTGACAATCACAACATCGTCCACGTGATTGGCGACATCCAACACTCCATCAGCAGCGATGAAGTTGTCCACCATCAAGTTTATCTCCGCTCGGAGGATGCCGAGAACTGGACCATCAGCTACTCACCCCTCGCTCAGGACGGCGAAGAAACCGGCCACTACACTGCCGACAGCTACAATATTACAGCTAACGGCCACACCGTTGCCATGATCTACGGTGACGACCTGCAAGGCCATGTCGTTATGTACAAATCCACTGACGATGGTATTACTTGGACCAGACACGTCATTTGGGAAAACCCCTATTATGGCTTCGACTGGGCAAACGATCCCGCCTCAATTTTCACCGACACTCTGTATGGCCCCGCCAACCTTGCTTTGGCCATCGACAACAATGGTGTCGCTCATGTTGCCTTGAGCACCTATGAGTACATCCACTCCGAAATTGGCAACACCTATACTACCTTCAGAGGTCGTGCTGTTGACGGTATCTACTACTGGAACGACACACAAGGAACCATCCAGTCAACAGACGGCAATCCGCACCACGCTATGAGACTCTGGTGGCCAGATCCGGAGAATCCGGGTTATGTGAAAATGGATCCCGACTCCACCAAATGGATTGGTTACATTCCGATGTACGAGAATGTCGATTACGAAACAGACAAGTTCTACATTGAAAATGACTATTTCTACAAATTCCGTTCTGGCCAATCGGGCATGCCTGCTCTCTCCATCGACCCCTATGGCAACATCGCTTGCGCCTACTCTGCACCTTGCACCAATCGTCAAGGCAGCAGCAGCGGAACGCCCTACTACTACAGAAGTATCTATGTGAGCTACCGCAATGTTGACCATGGCTATTGGACTCAAGTTCGCGACGAACTCACCGATGTAGATGTCAACTTCATGTATTTGGTCTCTGAAAACATCTACACGAATGCTGTTGACAACACTGTCAATCCCGGTGAGTTCTGGTTCGGCTTCCAGAGCGACGACCAGATTGGTTTATACTGGGGCTCACAAGCCACCCAAACCGCAGCTACAGACAATGTCATCCATGCTGTAAAGGTCATCGCCGATCAGGATGTGGTGAGCGTTCCTGAAAACTACGAGGCCGTCGATGCCATTTACGGTATCTACCCCAACCCCGCTACCGACTATGTGGTTGTGAAGTCCTCTCAGGATGTTGACGCTAACATCAGCATCGTCAACCTTGTTGGCCAAACTGTGATGCAGTTCAGCAAGAGCCTGAAGACGGGTGACAATGCCATCAGCATCGACCTCAAGAGCGGTATCTACTTCTGCACCATCAGTGCCAACGGCTTCAACAAAACCATCAAGTTTGTTGTGAAGTAAGAAACCCTTGACTTTTTGGTCAATAAGAAAAGGAGACTTTGAAAGTCTCCTTTTCTTATTGTATTGGATTGGACTTGAATTACTGTTTCTTGCGGTGGTTGGCCACATCAACGGCAAGATACACTGCCTTGCGATAGGAGTCGGGGATCGCCTTGTTTTGGTTGGCGATGTCGTAGGCTGGGCCATGAAGCGGGGCCGCACACACCACAGGCAAGCCCGCCCAATAATAGGCGTAGCCGTCCAACGCAAAGAATTTCATCGGGAACACGCCCTGCTCATAGTGCAAGGCCATCACCGCATCATACTTCTTCCACCATCCTGAAGCAAATAGCTGCGAAGCCGAGAAAGGTCCGAAGACAAAGAGACCCTTCTTTTGAGCGTCGCCCACAGCCCTCACCACCTTTTCGTCGTCGCCAGTGGGAATTGACCCCGAATGCGGATTGACACCCATCACGGCAATCTTCGGCGAGCTGATGCCGAAGTCGGTATTCAAGGCCTGCGCCAATGTGGTGAGCTTGGAAACGAGATAACGGATGTCAATTTGGTCAAGTGCGGCACGCAGCGGCATATCGCCCGTGGCCAAAGCAATGCGGAGCTGTCCGTTCACCAACACCTGCAAAGGGTCGGCCTCCTTATGGAACGACAGCAGGAAATCACAGTTGTTTTTCATGACCATAGGATTGTCAGGAGCCATCACTAAGGCGTCGAGAAAGCCGTTTTGCAGGTCGTCGGCAGCCCGTTTCAAAGAGCGTACCGACATCTCGGTCGAAAGTTCGGAAGGCGCACCCGGTTCAATCTTCAGTTCGTTATCCACAATGTTGATGATATTGAACTTTTTGTCCCAAGCCTGACGCGCATCGCGCGTCTGCGAATAGCTGGGGCTTTCCATGCCGAAATTCTTCTTGTAATAGGAAAATGTTTTCGATTGTCCATACAAGACAGGAGTAAGCATTTCTAACATGCGGGTATCGGAGAAAGTCTTCAGTATGACCTCGTAACTGATACCATTGAAGTCGCCTTGGCTAAGGCCAATGCGGGGAAGCTGGGGTTTCAAAGGACTGTCGTGCATAGGCAATAGATTTTATTAAGCTGAATTTCAACAGAAATCAGCCTTCAAAATTAAACAATAAAATCAACAAACCAAAAAAAAGTCGCTTTTTTTATGAAAAAAGTGCTTTTTTGAAGCCTTTTAGTATGCTTTCCGTTGCCCCAACCTGAGATTTGAGGTAATTTCGGCAGGTTTCGGATGCCTTCGCATAAAACGCATCGTCGCACATCAACCGCCCGAAGACCGAGTCTAAGGCCTTCATGTCGCCGATGGAGAAAGCGCCTTCCATGCCAACCAAATCGACCGCCTCCTTAAAGCTTTGGTATTTGGGGCCAAACACCACCGGGCAGCCAAAAGTGACAGGTTCTTGTATGTTGTGGATGTTCACCCCAAAACCACCTCCTATATACACAAACCGCGCATATTGGTACAACTGCGACAAAATGCCAATCGTGTCGACGATTAATACCTGAGCCTGCTTTTGGGCGTCAAACTCGGTATAAAGCTGACTGTCGGGAAACAAAGACTGGATTTGCGCCACATGCGACTTTGAAATGTCGTGCGGAGCGATAATGAGGCAATAGTTGTCGGGCAACTGTGGCAAGACACCCAACAGCAGTTTCTCGTCAGGCGGCCATGTGCTGCCGGCAATGATACATTGGCGACCGCCGATGAACTGCTTAACCTCGGGAAAAGGCTTGGCCTGCCGGGCAATGGCGGCTACACGGTCGAAGCGTGTGTCGCCGCACACAGTAACAGCCGTCATGCCATGCGCTTGGAGCAACCGGGCAGTGGTGTCATCCTGTACGAAGAAATGCCGCACCGACCTCAACCGCTCACAGAACCATACACCGTACCAGCGGAAGAAATAGGAATTGGGCTTCAGGATGAGCGAAATGTAGAACAAAGGAATACCCGCGCTTTTCAAAGCCCGCATATAGTTGAACCAAAACTCATACTTGATGAAAAAAGCTGCCACGAAATGATGGCGTTGCACCCATTGTGCAGCATGAGCGGGCGTATCGGAAGGCAAGTAGAGAATTTCATCAGCCAAAGGATAATCCTTGCGGACCTCGTAACCCGACGGCGAGAAAAACGACAGCAGAATTTTGTATTGGGGAAATTCCTTCTTCAGCGCTTCGATGACAGGGCGGCCTTGCTCAAACTCGCCGAGCGAAGCGGCATGAATCCAAATCCATTCCGAACCGGCTTCCTGATTTTGTCGAAACGCTGCTCCCAAGGGTTCGTCATCCTTTGTCACATCAACTTTGCTCAGCAGGCTCAAATAGCTTTTATTATTGCGCCCTGCAACCCACTGGATGGCCTTGGCGTTGCCGAACAATGCGGCCAACCTCACACCGAGGGAATACAGAAGGACTCCTATAGTATATAATACAGACACCTACTAATTATAATAGTAATCTTGTGGTTTGCGCTCGTATGTCGGGATGTTCCAAGTGACGCGGATACCATAATACATGTCGTTATAACGCTTGTTCGGGTCGGTGTAGCCTACAGGTTCCATCAATCCTGTCTCAGAATTGGTGAACACGCGGAAGTCGTAGTCGCGAAGGTCGCGTGTGCGGGCATAGGTTACCTCAAGAGCAATCGACAGGTTGAACAAACGGGTATCATTGAGCAACAGATAGCCTGCCTCAAGATGTACCGCCGGACCGCCGCGCATACGGTCGTAGCCAAACCGATAATCCTTGTCGACCGGCAAAGGCGTGTTGAGTGTGGACTGTTGATAGTCAATACGGATACGGTTTTGGAGATAGCCGAGACCGGCTTGCACGAAGAAGCCACTGTTGGGGTTAGGGCCATAAGGGAACAGTTTGCCTACCTCGCCTTGGAGATGGAAGCCGCGTTGGTTGAGTTCCAAAAGAGTGAAACTGCCCGCGCTGCCAATGATTTCACCCACATCAGTAGTAATGCCTTCGCCGAGGAGGTCCACACGCTCGCCCTTCACTTTGGGGCCATAAATGTAATTGCCGTTAACCGTAAACAGCCAGCTGGATTCGGTTTTATAAGCAAAGCCGCCACCCACATTGTGGCTGATGCCATACAAATCTCTGGTGTCGAGACCGGGGATGTGGAAAGCATAAGTCGCCTGAAACATCGCCACCGGGATAGGCTCTTTCATAATGTCTTTCGGCTGCTGGGCCAATGCACCAACGGCCACACCGAAGCAAAGCAAAACAGGTAGAATGATTTTGCGCATAAAGTTTGATTTTTGACAAAACGAGAAAAAGTTTGTTTTATTGTTTGTCCCCCCGCCTGTCGGCGGGGGGACAAACAACCCATTATATCTTCACAATGCTACCGGTCACGACTTCCCCGCCCTTATGGATACGGAGCGTGTAAACACCGCTCTTCAAGCCATCGAGCTGATAGGTATCGTCTTCCACCTTGATACGGTGCAACAGCTTGCCTTCAACGGAATAGACCTCAATCAGTGTCATGCCAGCGCACTGGATGGTAACCTTGTCGGCAGTCGGGTTGGGGAAAATGCTGAATTGGCCATCGTTCTCACCCAAACCTATGAAATAGTCGGCGCAAGCGGCTTCCGAACGGTCAGAAACACCTTTCTCGAAGACCGAAGCCACGGCGTAGCAGTGCCGTGCATTGATGATCATTTCAGTGTCGTTATAACTCGTTTCGGTGAGGTTTTCGGCAATTAATTCATCGTCGCGGTAGAGATTGTAAGCGATAGCACCGTCCACAGCGGTCCAAGCCGTGGCCATCAAGCCTTCATGCACATCGGTGAAGCGGATTTCGGGAGCGGTATTGTTCACCTCAAACTCAAAACGAGCCGGAATGGAAGCCCAACACTCAACATCATAAACGGGAGTTACTATGATGGAATGAAGGCCGTTTTCAAATTGGGCCGTAAAACTGTTGTCATGGACCATAAAAGCCTCACCGTCCACTATAAGGTTGTTTTGGGCAATGCCATCGCCTTCCCATGTAACGGTCGCTTCATTGCCATTGAAGGCATAATCGAAGCCGTCAACGGCAGGGCAAATGAAAGGATCCGAACAGAACGGATCGGAGTCACAGCCATAAATCGAATGGGCTGTTACACAAATGTTGTTTTCGCCGGCCACGGCCTCGAATGAGATGTTGTTTTCGGAGGTTTGAGTAACATTTCCATTGCAACTCACCTCATAGTATTCCGCGTCGGGAGCAGGATGCCAAGCAAAATGCAACCGGCCTTCATTATCCATCTCAACAAAAGCCAAATTGTCGACAGGGGCTGCAAAGCAGACTTCGACACTTGCGCCCAAGGCATAACAGCCGCCTGCGACTGCCTTCACCGTAACCGTTGCAAGGCCTGCTTCAAGATCAGGCGTGTAGAAAGTTTCACCCACCGTAGCGATAAGTTCGCCGTTAAGGTAAACCTCGTATTCATCCGCTTCTTCGTGGGCGTCCCATGTTACAATCACACTATGGTTTTCCGTATGATACGCTAAATTCTGAACTGCACCGATAATACATACCTGCAAATGGGTATTCCTTTCGCATTCCTCGAAAACAGTCTTTACATTGATGTCGTGCCCCCCTTCCGTAACGGTGAAAGCATAAGTCAAATCAAGGGTTGCGGTCAATAATTCATCATTCATATAGACTTGATATTCAACTAACCCTTCAGGAGAAGCAGGAGCCTCCCAAGTGAGGGTCAGCAACAGATCTTCGTTCAAGGTGTAATTCAAATTCTGAATAGCGCCGCACAAGGATACTTCCACCTCTTGGCACACATATTCGCTTTGACAGTTGTCATAAACGGCATAGACACAATAGTTATAAATGCCTTCATCTACAACATCGCAAGCCGTCAATTCGGTGGTGGTTTCCAGCAAGACCGTCTCACGGTACACCTCATAAGCTGTTGGTGTGCCGTTTTCGGGAGCTTCCCAAGCGAGAACAACCTGATTGCCTTCCGTCTCGTAAGTCAAATTACGGACTGGGGCGCAGAACTCAGACGAGCCAATGCCACCGGTGCAATCGATGATGAAGGTTAGCGTATCGCCGAAACCGCCGCTGTTCTCATAAATAACCTCACCGTATTCGTATGCGATTTCGAAACTGCACTCCATTGTCCACTGGCCGTCATGCCAAGTGAGCGACATTTCGCAGCCCGACATCAATTCGCGGATATAAGTGGCTGAGCTGCCAGTAGGGATTGTCATCTGTTCGGAAGGCGTTCCATCGGAATAAGTCACTTGAAGATAGTTGCCCTGCCAGCCGTCGCCATAAGAATCGTGAAGGGAGAAAACAATCCTACACGAATTCCTATAGTTGAAAGTCGTTTCAGTATGTCGTCCTTTGGCATCCACGAGGTCAAGGTTGAACGGAATGACGAAGTCTTCAGGTGCGGCCGCATCAAGGGTGATGTGGTAATCGGCATAGCCCATCAGTCCGGCTCCTATGGTACCGTAGGGCTTTTCCGTTGCACTGAGCGTGACGAACTCGTAATCTGTTGACAAAGTGCCCACAACCGTTTGCGCCATCTCGTTGCCCGTGTTGTCGATGAAGATACGGAGGTCGGCGGTTTCACCCGGATTGAGCAGACCGTCGCCGTTATCGTCATTCAGTACGGCAGTAGTACCATAGCGTAGTAAATAATCGTACACCGTAACTCTCAGGTTGAACTTACTCGTCATCTCGCCGCCAACATACACCTCAATAGTAAATTTGATTTTCTGATTGGCTGTTACCGCATCACTGACCGAGAAAGCGAAAGCCTCTTCAACGGTAAGCGACTGGTTGGGAGCAAAAGTCGGGAATTGCACCTCATGGTCTGTGATGGTAACATTTTCGTTCTCTGTCGTCAGGATTACAGAAACACCGTTCACCGAAGCATCCGTAATGTTATCCATCGTCAACGACATCGTAACCGACTCGCCCGGATTAAGCTTGTGGTCGTTATTGCCCTCAGGGTCGTTGATTGAGAAAGCGTTATACTTGATGGCTCCCAGTTGAACGGCATCGATGGCGGCCAACGCATTCACGCGGCCAAAACCAAACACATTGCTCTTGCCTTCGGACAGCGGGACGGCCGTTTCTTCAAGAATCCTACAAATCTCAGCGGGCGACAGGTTGAAGTCCTTGCTCAGCATGAGGGCCATACAGCCTGCCACACAAGGTGTAGCCATCGAGGTGCCACTCATGGTGGTGTAGCCGGTGTTGCTTTCATAGTTAAGCGACTTGACATCGACACCCGGAGCGCAAACATCGGGGCGTATGAGGCCAATGCCCGGATTGTAAGGATAATCAGCAAACTGTGTATTTGACCAAGTGACGGGGCCATGAGAGGTAAAATAGGCGGCATCGTCATTGTAATCTACGGCGCCGATACTAACCGAGCAGCTCAGTCCGCCGGGGTTTACGCCCTGAACATCATCCATATAGGGTGGTGGGCAGCTGCCGGGGACTCGCACATTGTTTGGAACGGGAAACATGAAGGTTTGATTGCCTTCGTTGCCCGCAGCGATAGCGGCCACCACGCCCGCATCAAGAGCCGCCTCGCAGGTATTGCGCAACAAGGTGCGCTCAGGAATAGTCGAACTGGCGATGCCCAACGACATGCTGAACAGGTCACAGCCATGCTCAACTGCCCATTGAATGCCTTGCGATATTTTTTCAGCGCCGCCGTTACCATCAGCGTCCAAACACTTGACGCACATGAGCGTGGCGTCAGGCGCCATACCCGTCTGCGAGCCGGCTGTTCCGTCGCCGCACACTGTACCGGCGCAATGCGATCCGTGTCCATGATCATCCATAGGGTCGTTGTCGTTGTTATAGACATCAAAGCCATGATGCGGGAACTCCGTGCCGCCGTCCCAGAGATGGTCGGCAAGGTCGAGATGGTTGTAGTTGACACCCGAATCAATGACGGCCACCACCACGCCTTCGCCGGTGTAGCCCAAAGCCCACACTTGGTCGGCATTCACCTGTGTCACATTCGGCGTAATTTCGCGCGTGGAAGAAGCGGGGCTGGCCTCCTCACCGTCGGGGATCCAGTTGCGTTCGATGGCATAACCGATGATTTCAATGTCATTGCGTTGCGCAAGGCTTTCGATGGCAGCATTGGTCGCCTCGAAACTCAGGGCATTGGCCATCCAAAGAATGGTCGGCTCCGTCGTCAGACCGTTGTGCTGCATTTCGGCCAACAAATGGCGCAAGTCGTATTGCGAAGCATCGGCGAACTTCTGCAACTCGTCGACAACAAACGCCCGACGCTCGGCACGGTTGACAAAATAGTCGGCACGACGGTTCAACTGGGTGCGGTCGTATCGCGACTTCATAATCACAACGATTTTTATCTTCTCGTCCGCATTGCGACGATTCATCTCCTCACCCAACAAAGGGTCAATGATGTTTTGGGCGAAACCGCTCAAGCAAAGCAACGCCGTAAAGAAAAAGAATAACAGCTTTTTCATTTGTAGAATGTTTGATTTTAAAACTGCAAATGTATGAATGTTTTTGGATTATCGTATCTTTGCAGCCCAATTTTTTCACCCATGTTGGATAACAAATACACCGAATCTGTCCTACCGAATGGCATTCGGTTGATACATAAAGAAAAACAAGGCGAAATCGCCCACCTCGTGCTGATGGTGGAGACCGGCACACGTGACGAATTGGCGCATGAGAATGGTCTCGCCCACTTCGTGGAACACACCATCTTCAAAGGCACCCAAAACCGTAAGGCTTACCACATCCTAAGCTGCCTCGACAACGTGGGCGGCGACCTCAACGCCTTTACCACCAAGGAAGAGACCTGCATTCATGCCACCTTCCTTAAGCAGCACTACAAACGCAGCCTCGACCTCTTTGCCGACATCGCCTTCCGCTCCACCTTCCCCGAAAACGAGTTGGCCAAAGAGAAAGAAGTCATCCTTGACGAAATCAACTCCTACTTGGACTCACCTTCCGACGAGATATACGACCTGTTTGAGGAAATGGTCTTCAAGGGACATCCTCTGTCGCGCAACATCCTTGGAACTGCCGAGTTGGTAAAGGGCTTCCATAGGCAGGACATTCTCGACTTTGTAGCGCACAACTACAGCACCGACCAGATGGTTCTGGCTTCCATCGGCGACATCAGTTTCAAGGAGTTCAACCGAATGGCCATGACCTATTTCGGCAGCCAGCCCGCGCACCATATTAATAGAAAGCGCGCAAGCTTCCATGACTACACGCCGGAAAGCCGCACCATAACGCGCAACAACCATTTGAGCCACTGCATTATAGGCGGCATCGCACCCGAGTTCAACAGTCTGTTGCGCATGCCCATCGTGATGCTCAACAATGTGTTGGGCGGCCCCGCCATGAGTTCACGCCTCGGTTTGAACATCCGCGAGAAATATGGTTTTGCCTACAGCATCGAATCGCAATATACCGCCTACTCCGATGTCGGTCTCATCAATGTTTATATGGGTGTTGACCCAGACTCGTTGGAAAAAGCCGTCGAATTGGTTCACAAAGAATTGGACAAACTCTGCACCCAAAAATTAGGCACTTTGCAGCTGCATCATGCCAAGCAGCAACTCATCGGGCAAGTCGCCTTGAGTTACGAGAGTGGTATGAGCGAACTGTTGAGCGCGACTCGATCGCTCATCATGGACGAAGAAATCGAATACATGGACGACATCATCCGCAAGGTGGAGACCGTGTCGGCTGGCGACATTCTTGAAGTGGCCAACCGCGTGTTTGACAAGGAACGGTTAAGCCAAATGGTTTTTGAAAACAAGTAAGACCTTACATTCGCGAAAATCAGGAAAAAGACAACCTGTTCATGCAAGTGGCGGCTCACAGCGGGTCACTTTCACTGTTTGTAGCAGCCATGTATGCGAGGCTGCGGTTTTAATCGTGGACGACAACGATGTGCAAAATCGCACCTCATCGCAGAAATAATGAAGAATCTCTCCTTTGTTGCACGATATTTGCTATCTTTGCGTTGTCATTTGAAAACCAATCTCATTATGAAATACATTGGAATTATCATCACAATCGTCGCGATTGCGGCACTTGGCGTGTTGACATTCGCAAAGCCGACGCCAACCGTCACCCCAAACAATAACCCAACTCTAAACAGCGATTATAAAGACATGTGGAAAAAAGTAAAAGACAATCTTGCAAAAAATCTGCCGGAATCGGCAGAAAAAGAGCTGAATGCCATCGAGCAGGAGGCCTCGAAAGACCAGAACCAGACCCAATTGCTGAAGACATACCTCTTTCGGCAGATGATTTTCCAGTTCACCGTTGAAGAAGACCCTGACCAGCACTTCATCCAATACGCAGAGACCAAACTCGGGCAACTCGACGCGGTGCACGACGCTCTTTTACACGAGGAGATTGCCCAAGCCTATGCCAAATATTTGGAAGCCAATGAGTGGCGCATCAACGAGAATCTTCCTGTTGACGGCGACATTTCCAAAATAGAGATGAAATACTGGGACAAGGAGAGTTTCCGTAGCCGTATCAACCAACATTATTCAGAGGCACTGAAACCCGTCGGGGCCTTGAAAAAGGCCGAGACGGCAGATTTTATGGTGTTGTACGAGAACATCAACAACAACAAGTCATACATTGATTATGAGGTTTCTCTGTTCGAGTTCATGTTCCACCGCGTGGCAAATTATTATCAGGAACAAGCCGATGCCGACGATGTTGAAGGCGACACCGAAACTTGGTGGCTGCCCGCCAAGGACTTCGTGAAAGCCGACTTGGGCACCGCCGACACCCCACTCATCAAGTGCCTGAAGATTTTCCAAGATTTGATTGCCCACAACCTCGAACAGAAGAATGAAGATGTGCTGATTTATAACGACTTCAAGCGCTTCGGTTTCGTCAACGGCATCTTGCAAAAGGATGTACAATACCAAGCTGCTTTGGAAGACCTGAAGGCACAGCATAAGGACAATCCGCTTTCTGCCGAAATCACTTCCTTGATAGCGCGAAACCTGATGAGCCAATACGAGACCAACAGCAGCGACAGCACCTATTTCGACAATTACAAAAAAGCCAAGGCTATATGTGAAGAAGCCATCGCGAAGTTCCCAAAGTCGCAGGGCGCAAAGAACTGCCAGAGCCTCATCAAACGCATCGAGGAACCCCAAATCGAGATGGAGCTGAACCAAGTGCAGCTGCCCAACGAGGCCATCCCCGCCGTGCTGGAATACAAGAATGCAACCCATCCGTATTACAAGATTGTGAATGTCAAGGAGAAAGATCTTGAAAAACTGAGCGATCTGGACAAGAAAGACCTGCTCAAAGAACTTCACAAAAAGCCTGTCGTTGCTGAGCAGCAACTCTCCCTGCCCGCTGAAACCGACTACCGTCGGCACAGCACATTGATAGCCCTGCCCGCCTTGCCGAAAGGCATTTACTACCTCATGGCAACTACCGAAGAAGGTATTACGGAGCACGACAAGGTGCTGCTAATCAAATTTCAAGTATCAAGTTTGGGTTTCATCACCGACCAAAAAGACGACCGAATGACCGTGGTTACTGTAGACCGCAAAACGGGGAAAGCTGTAGAAGGCGTCACCGTGGAACTCTACCGCCGCGAATGGAACTACAAGTCTCGTGAATACAAAACCATCATCATCGCTACGGTGAAATCCGACCGTAACGGCAAGGCTGAATTGACCAAACAGACAGACCATTCCTTTGGCATCAACCTCCGCAAGGGCGATGACAACCTGCTTTCTACCAACTATTTCCGCCTCTACCAACCTAACAAAAACGACAAGGAAATCTACAACACCACATTCTTCACCGACCGTGCCATTTACCGCCCCGGACAGACCCTGTATTTTCAAGGCATCGTGGTACGCAAAAAAGGCGACGAACAAGCCTTGGTGAGCGGATTCAACGAGAAAGTGTCTTTCTGCGACGCCAACTGGCAGGAAATCAGTTCGGCCCAATTCACGACCGACGAATATGGCAGTTTCAGCGGCTCCTTCGTCATCCCCACCGACCGGCTGAACGGCGTGTTCCATCTCAATGCCAGCCGTGGCAGTACCATCATCCGTGTAGAGGAATACAAACGCCCGACCTTCGAAGTCAACTTTGAGAAACCGAAAGAACAATATAAACTCAACCAAGATGTTACGGTGCGTGGCGATGTGAAAGCCTACGCCGGCTTCGGCTTGGACGATGTGGAATACAGTTACCGTGTCATTCGCAAGACTTCGTTTCCGTGGCGTTGTTGGTGGTGGTGGTACCCAACCGTCAAAGACGAACAGATTACCTATGGCAAGGCTCGCACTGACGAGAGCGGGAAATTCGCCGTTACCTTCAACCTGAAACCCTCTCAGAGTATCGCGCCTGAGAAGCAGCCCGTGTTTACCTACGAAATCGAGGTAACTGCCACGAGCAAGCAGGGCGAGACCCATGCCGACACCTATTCCATCCGCGCGGGCTACAACGAGGTGAGCATTAGCACCAACCTGCCCTCGCTGATTGAAAAGTCGGAGATAGGCAAGTACGAAATCTCGGTGCAAAACATGAGCTGGCAGCCTGCCAAGAGCCGTGTCAAACGCACGATTTACCGCTACGACAACCCGGAGAGAATCAACTATTTCGAGGTGATGAACAGTGGACAAAATCTTGACCGACAAATCCTTAATGATGAGGAACTAACGCGCCTCTTCCCGGAGTTTAGTTTCTACGACAAGAAGAACAAAACCTTGGTTCAAGAAGATGAAATCATGGTGGACGACAAGGCCAAATTCTACGAAGGCAAAGCCTTGGAACCCGGGAAATATGTTGTTGAATTGACGAGTTTGGACGACCCCTTGGCGAAAAATTCGGAGCAATTCACTGTGTTTGAAAAGGATTCCAAAAAACTGCCATTCACCACGATGGAATGGAGCAGCAGCAACAAATCGAGTGCCCTTCCCGGCGAAGAAATCCAACTCAGCCTCGGCAGTGCGGCCAAGGATGTGGACATCTGGGTACAACTACTCCACGGCGACGAAATCCGTTTGGACAAGAAAATCACCGTCAGCAATGGTGTGCAGACCTTATCTTATAAGGTAACCGAGCAAGACCGTGGCGGATTGAATTGGCGTTATGCCTTTGTTAAGGAAAACAGCTTCAATACCGACTATTTTGGCATTTCCGTGCCCTTTGACAACTATGATTTGGATGTCAAGCTGGCCACCATGCGCGACAAACTCAGTCCCGGTGCCGAGGAAACTTGGGAAGTAACCGTTCGCGACTACAAAGGCAAGCCGTTGGAAGCCGCCTTGCTCGCGGGTATGTACGACGCCTCTCTGGATGAATTTGAAAGAAACCACTGGTGGTTCTACATGAAACCGTCAAGTGTTTACGGCAACAGTTTTGGCACTGACGGACACCGCTTCGTTTCGTCCAGCACTGCCTTGGATTACTTCTATTTCGTCGAACTCTTCAACTTCAGCCTGCCCTCCGACGCACCGTTCTTCGATTTCGGGTATGGTTTCAGACAACGAATGTATAAAAGCTTCGGTGCAGGAAATGTAATGTATGAGGAGATGGCGATGCTAGATCGTGCTGTCCCGATGTCGATAGCAAAGGAGAGTGTAGCCGATGCGGTCGATGACAGTGAAGAAATGGAGGAAATTACAAAGCAAGAATTACCAACAGAATTATCATCCCAATCTAAAGAGCCAGCCGAGCCCGCCCTCCGCGAGAACTTCAACGAGACGGCCTTCTTCTTCCCGCAATTGCGCACCAACACTGATGGCAGTGCTACATTCAGTTTCACCATGCCCGATGCCCTCACGCGCTGGCGCCTCATGCTGCTGGCCTACACAAAAGACCGCAAGACGGGCAAAAACGAATACACCTTCACTTCCTCCAAGCCAGTGATGATTATGGCCGACATGCCGCGCTACATGTACGACAACGACACGCTGTGGTTCGTGGCCAATGTCATCAACACGGGCGATGAGGCCGTTACCCCAAAGGCAAAACTCGAAATCTTTGATGCGGCTACAATGAAACCGCTCAATCTACTGGCTTCCAACGCCTTGATACCGATGGAACAAATCATGCCGGGTCGCAGCAAGGAAGTGCGTTGGAAGGTGGCCGCCCAATACGACCTGAGCCTCTTGGCCTTCCGTTTCACCGCCTACGCAGGTGAGTTCAGCGATGCCGAGCAGCACCTCCTGCCTATGCTGAGCAGCGAAATCTTCATGACCCAGACCCTGCCCATCACGGTGAAGACCGAGACCGAACAGACCTTCGACTTCGAGGCCATCGCCAATCCCGACAGCAACGAGCGCGACTACAGCCTGACTCTCAACTTCAGCACCAACCCCGTGTGGTACGCTGTGCAGGCCTTGCCTTATTTGGCCAATATCAACACCGATCGCGCCGAGACCGCTTTCTATGTGTTCTACGCCAACACGCTCTCGTCCTACATCGCCGACAACATCCCCAACCTCTTGAATTACATCAAGAAATGGCAAATCGAAACACCTGACGCGCTGCTCTCACAGCTCGAAAAAGACCAAGACCTGAAAGCCATCATGCTACAGGAAACACCGTGGGTGCTTGAGGCCAAGAGTGAGAGCGAGCAGCGCAGCCGTATCGCCACCCTCTTCGAAGTGAACACAATGCGTGGCCAACAGACCCGTGCCCTGGATCTCCTCGTGCAGAAGCAAAAATACAACGGCGGCTGGCCTTGGGTGGACGGAATGCCTGAGAGCCCCTACATCACCACTTACATCCTCAGCGGCTTCGGCAAGTTGCAGAAGATGGGCGCGTGGAGTTCATTGAGCAAGGCTGACCAAAACAAGGCGCAAAGCATTTGCGATAAGGCCGTGCGTTTCCTTGAATATGATGTGGCCGAGACCTACCGCAACATGAAGAAATACAGCAAAGGCAAAGACTGGCCCATAGGTTCCGGCACCTTGAACGAACTTTATGCTTTGAGTTTCTTCACGGAACAGAACTCCGACAAGGGCTTTGCCACTGCGAAGAAATACTACCTCAATAGCCTCGACAAGGAATGGGCCTCATTCAACTTCAACCAACGCTCGAAGGGCGCCTTAGTGCTCTACCGTAACGGCAACGAGAAGACTGCCAAACTGATGATACAGTCGTTCAAGGAATGTGCCCAGAAGAATGAGCAAATCGGCATGTATTGGCCGAAAAAATACTTCTCCTTCGAGTCGCACATCGCCACCCACGCCAACATCATGACGGCCTTCGCCGAAATCGACCAAGACCAAGCCATGCTTGACCAATTGCGCGTATGGCTGCTCACCCAGAAACAGACCAACAAATGGGAAAATTCCGCCTCCACCGCCGATGCCCTCTATGCCTTGCTCATGCGCGGCAGCGACTGGTTTGCCGAAGGCAAGGATGTTACCCTGCGCTTTGGCAACACGCCTGTCAATACCGAAGGTGGCGTGGCAGGAACAGGCTTCATACAACGCCGTTGGAACGCTAACGAAGTTACGCAGGAAATGCGACAGCTCACCGTCAACAACCCGACCA
>JBHACT010000036.1:0-43848 GCA_041854745.1 Candidatus Limimorpha sp.
CTGGGCTTGCTCTAAGTTGTTCATCATATCGTACTGTAGTCCGATACGAAAAAGGATTCGAGAAACGCCTAATGGAGAGGTGGGGGATATCAGGCAATAGTGGAGCGCATTTTCATAACTAGTGATGGCAGTTTCCATCATGTATTGATCACAGAACAAATCTCCGAGGCGGTTGAATGCCAAAGCCATGAACCTTGCTTTTTTGTCCACCAAATCTTTAGCCTCAAAATGCTGTTCCATAAGCTCCACAGTTTTCAGGTATTCTGCGCAGGCTTCGGTCAGGCTGTCGTTCTCGTAATAGCCCACACCATTAATATAATGGGCGCGGGCGGCGAGGAAGACGAGGTCGTTTCGTGTAGGTGTGGTAGAGACGGTGCATGCACCGTCTGGACAAACATCGTCAATATTGTTCTGTGAGACGGTGCGTGCACCGTCTCTACAACGGTAGCACAGCGAATCAAGATAATCCACGGCCTGCAACAATTCCGGGCGGGTGGTCTGGGCGTAGTCGTTCTTGTACAGCAATTCGGCCAGCAACAGGTGTGCGTAATGACGGCGGTGGGTAGAGACGTTTCCTGAAACGTCTCCTGAATCAGAGACGTTTCGGGAAACGTCTCTACAAGTGTCGAACCAGGTAATCAGGCACATCAATGCGCTGTCGGGCTGTTGCCACATCAGGCTGTCGATGGCGGACAATTCAGGCGACACGATGGTTTGTAGAGACGGTGCATGCACCGTCTCTACAGTGTCATGATATGGTAGAGACGGTGCGTGCACCGTCTCTACAATGCCGCGGTATGGTTGAGATGGTGCGTGCACCGTCTCTACGGCCACGAGGCATATCAAAACGAATGTGGTGAAAAACAACCGTTTCATGGGCACAAAATTATGAAAAAACCATCAAATCTAATAAAAAAACCGTCATTGCTCCCTCTTTGATAGGTTGTGTTGAAATGTGCTGAACCCGAAATCTGTATAAAACGCTTTCGGGAGTTACTACGGCGTGCAAAAAATCTTCTCTGTTGGCAGGATGTTTTTTCCAGCTATTCAATCACCAGAGCCTTAAACCCTTCCGTGGCAAAAACCCGCAATTCGTTTTTCTCATCGGCGTAAATATAATAGGCTTCCACACCATCCAGACTTTCAATGAGCGGCAGCGACTTTTCCATGCCCATTACCATGCAGATGGAGGCCAAGGCGTCGGCCCAGACCGAGTTCTCGGCCAACACGGTCGCGCTGAGCAGGTTGTGCTCTACAGGATAACCTGTCGTTGGGTCAATGCAATGGGAATAGCGTTTGCCATTGCGCTCTACATATTTGCGGGTGCTGCCTGAGGTAACCAATCCCTTGTCGCGCAAGGCGACACGGGTTTGCACTACTTGTTCTGAATCCCAATTGTCGGCAGGCTTTTCTATGCCTACAATCCAAGACTGCCCGTTGGGTTTGCATCCTCGAGCCATGATTTCGCCGCCCGTGTCAATCAAGTAGTTTTTGATGCCACGACTGTCCAAGAAAGAGGCAATCAAATCGGAGGTATAGCCCTGGGCGATGGCGTTGAAGTCTAAGGTCATGGCAGGATGCTCTTTGATGACTTTCCCGTTTTCGATGTGAATGTTGGAATAGTTGACCAACTGTTTCAAACTGTCGATGAGTTGGGGTGTGACGCTGTCGCCGTTCTTGTAGCTGAATCCCCATGCGGCCACGATGGGCGAGATAGTGGGGTCGAAATAGCCACCAGAAAGGCGGGCGGCTTCTTGGGCGATATGGAAGTTGTCGATGAAGATGGAATCGAGCGTAACATCCTCGTTGCGGTTGACTTTAGAAATCACCGAAGTATCGACCCAAAGATTGACCGAGACATCAACGGCATGGAAAATGGAGTCGATTTCGTGCTTGAGATTGCGATTCAGCTCGTCATAATATGTGACGGCAAAATAGGATCCTTGTGCCTCGCCTTCAAGCACGATTTTCTTGGGTTGATTGTTGCAGGCAGTGAGCATGATGATGCTCCCGAATAATATAGCAAGTCTTTTCATGGTCATATTTCTATTATAGCACTCCATTTCCATGCGAAGTTGTCCCAAACATTAGGCAGGCTGTAGTGTCCGTAACGGTAGAATACGCCCGCTCCGATTTTGGTCAAAGGCGTGGCCAGCAGTCCGTCGATGATGATACCGCTCTCGAAGTAGCCTTTGTCCATCGTTTCGAAGTTTTTGTCAGGAAAGGCTTCGGCGCGGCGCATGTCGCCCCAGCCGATGTTGGTGATGACAGACAACTCGGGCCTAAACCATTGTGAATTGGTCTTCCAAAGCATACCGCTGAAGTTGTGGCTCAGATAGAGGGCAAAAAAGCGGTCGCAGAAAAACTCGTCCAAACGCATTGCGCTGAAACTGCCAGGGGAGTAAAGCCCGAAGCAGTCGTATGTGCCTAAGATGTTGAAAGTTTCCATGACGGGACACGACTCGGTGGCATATCCGGCCTGCACAATGACTTTGGCAACACCGAGATAAGCTGTGTAAAAGTTCTGGGAGGCTTCAAATTTGAAGCGGTCGTATTCATATTGGCTGCCAAACAAATCGGGGAAGGCGTGCTGGTAAGCGACCCAAACGATGGGATAGAGTGTGCCTAAGGAGCGGATGCTTTGCGGGGTGCTGAGGAATTTCTCTTTGTAGGCAAACCTGAGCTTGAGTTCGGCAACGGTGAAACGGCCTTCAGTCAACGAGTCGGAAGGGATGTGGTAAAATTGATTGTTATAGTGTTTGTGGCTTGTGCTGAGGTTGAGAAAGCCCTTGAAATGCTGGGCAAATCGGGTCGAGAAGGTGAGGCCGAAACGGTCTCTGCGCGTGCGGATGTTCTCGTAAAAGGTGTATTTGTAGTTGGCTTTGGAAATGAAGCTGTTGTCTGATTCCAGCATTCCGCCAAATTCGCCCATGGGTTCCGATTTGTGGCTGAAATGGAAGTCAAGTTCCGTCTGCCTTTGCCGGTTGAGTTTCAGTTTCAGTCCGCCACCGTAGTCCCAAGCCTTGATTCGCGTCCAGTAGCCGAACGAGCCGTTGAGGCTGAACCGGCGCGAGAGCCTGTCGTTGGTGCTGCCGCCTAAACCGAGATACACGCCCCTCGTCTCCGAGAAGTAGATGATTTTGCCGATGTCAAGGTTGACGAAGCCGATGGGAAGGGCTGATTCGTACATGAGTTTATCCAAGAGGCCAAGGGAGCGGTCGAAGATGTTGGTGCCTCTGGTGAGGGAGTCGACGAGGGAATAGGTGGCTTTCACTCGTTGCGTCAGCGAGTCGATACGGTGGTCGTCCCAGAAGGTCTCGTCGCGGAATGCGGCATCGGGGTCAACCTTGATTTCGATGTCGGAGAACCGAACTTTGCTGACATCGGGGTTGATTTCAATCTCGCTCAAGTAACTCTTGCCGATGGCGGCCATGGGGAAGTTGGAACTGTCCATGCTGACCGTTATGCTTGGGAAAATCAGGTTGAGGTTCAGCTGTTTCGGGAACCACTGTCCTTCCACTTTTTGGTACAGTTGTTGGATGTTAGCCGATAAGAGTTCGCCTTGTTCGTTGGGAGCGGCTTTCACGCTTTGCAGTGCCCAGCCGTCGCTGTTGACGGTCATCGTGCCGCGCAGTCCCTTGAAAGTGCTGCCGGCCATGGGATGGAACGAAATCACATAGAGGGAGTCTCTTTGTCCAATGGGATTGACCGATTCCAAGGTGAAGAAATATCGCGTTTTGCTGCCTCGGCTGATGGGGTTGACATAGTTGACACCGGTGATGTTGACGGTTTCCTCATAAAAGCTGACACTTTGCATGCTGTTGACCAAATACATGAAAGTGGGTTCCTTCATGCCAGCCACCTTGGTGCCCAGCACATGTTGCAACTTGCGGTCGGGGGCCTTGAAAACTACCTTTGAGGCGGTCTCCATCACCATCAAGTCGCTCTTCTTCATGACGCTGTCAAAGAGATGCAGGTCGGTCATCTTCATGGCGGTATCGTTGGCCAAGGCTTGGCCGAAGCTGCTGCTGTCGATGGTGATGATCATCTTGTCGTAGATGTTGTAGCTGTATGAGCCGAGCGAGTTGGGGTTGTTGGCCTTGCGATGTGCCAGCAGGCTGTCGATGATGCGGTGGGCGGGGTTGCCGCCGGCCTCAACGGTAACTTCGCCCAGCACAAAAGTTTTGGGTGTCAGGGCGACATCGCACCTTTTCTGGTTGGCTTCTAAGGTGATTTCCTTAGGTTCGTAGCCAATGGAGGAGAACTTTACCTTCATAATGGGACCATCGGCACTGATGGAATACTTTCCGTCGATGTCGCTAATTACGCCGTTCTGCCCTTCGTTGATGACCACATTGACAAAGGCTAAGGGCTGGCGGTTGCGCTCGTCGGTAACTTTGCCGCTAAGGGTGTATGACTGTCCGAAAAGCGCTTCAGTAGAAAGAAAGAGAAAAACGAGGAGTAGAAGCGGGAATGCCTTTATGCTGAAGGGAAGCCTCATTCTTGTGTCTCAATTAGATAGATGATTTCGTTGTCGCGTTTCATCAAATATTGCTCGCGCGCCACCTTCTCCATGGTGGCGGTGTCGGTTTGCAAGGCTTCGAGATATCGCTTGCTTTCCGGGACAACCTTCTCGTAGTATTCAATCTGCTGTTTTTTGTCGTTCACCGATTTCCATAGGCGTATCTGTTCGAAGATGTTGAACTGGTCGATGAAAAATATGACCAATAGGAACAACAATGTGGCATACACATAGCGGTTGTTGAGCTTACGAAGGACTTCCTTGAATGTCATGGTGGCAATTTTTTTGGAGAATGGGCTTGTCGAAATATTTCAACTTGCAAAAGTAACATTTTTCTTATTTTTGCAGGCACAATTACAATTTTATTCTCATTAAATTCCATTATTATGAAAAAAGCTATTGCGACCAATAAGGCTCCGGGTGCCATCGGGCCCTACAGTCAAGCCGTTGAAGCCAATGGTATGGTCTTCATTTCGGGCCAGTTGCCCATCAATCCTGCTACGGGCGAGATGCCTGAAGGCGTTGCTGCCCAAACCGAGCAGAGCATGAAAAACCTTGAGGCCATCCTCAACGAGGCAGGCTGCACTTTCGACAATGTGGTGAAATCGACTTGCTATCTTGCTGATATGAGCTATTTTGGCGAGATGAATACGGTTTATGCCAAATATTTCGGCGGCGACTGCCCTGCCCGTGCCGCTTTTGCCGTGAAGGAGTTGCCCAAGAAGGCCTTGGTCGAAATTGAAATGATTGCAGCAAAGTAAGGTTTGTATCGAAACCGACCACTTGTGCCATCCCATCCCCTGACCGCTACTGTCATTCCTCGCAAAGGAATGTGCGATTGGAATTTACATAGGTGGTCGGTTTCAAAATCGATGCAGGTATGAAAATTGTCTTTTTGGAGCCGCTTGGCTTGAAAGTCCAGCAGATTGAGAAGGCTTGCGAGGGCCTGAAAAAGGCCGGTCATGAAGTTGTCATTTTCTCTGACCGCAACGAAAACCCCGATGAGCTGAAACACCGCGCCGAGAGTGCGGAAGTAGTCGTCGGGAGCAACATTCCGTTGCGCAAAGACTTCCTCGACGCTTGTCCGAAACTGAAAATGCTTTCCATTGCCTTTACGGGTTTGGACCATATCGATATGGAAGAATGTCAAAAGCGCGGCATCGTGGTGAAAAATGCGGCGGGCTACAGCACCGAGGCCGTGGCTGAATTGGCCATAGCCTTGATGATTGATGTGTATCGTAAAGTACTTGAAAACGATGTGATTACGCGGCGGTGTCAACGCAAGGGAATCATGCCGGGCCGCGAAATTGGGGGCAAAACCTTGGGTATTATCGGCATGGGCAACATCGGGCAGCGCGTGGCCCAATTGGCAAATGCCTTTGGCTGCAAGGTGTTGGCATGGAATCGCACCCCGAAACGGGTAGATGGTGTGACTTTTGTGGATAAGGAGACCCTTTTGAAGGAATCCGACATTGTTACTTTGCACATTGCCTTGAACGCCGAGACCCGTGGTTTCATCACCGAGAAGGATTTTGCCATGATGAAGACAAGCTCCGTGTTGATTAATACGGCACGCGGCCCTATGGTGGATGAGTTGGCTTTGGCCACGGCCTTAAAACAAGGGAGAATCGCGGGTGCGGCTACTGATGTTTATGGTACCGAACCGCCGTTGCGACAAGACAATCCGTTGTTTGGTGCGCCCAATTTGGTCATGTTGCCCCATATCGGTTTCGCCACCGAAGAGGCGTTCATTCTTAGACTGGGCATTGTAGTGGAGAATATAACACGGTATATCAACGAAGAATGACGCAATTGCGTCATTCTTCGTTGGTATATAAGTCTATTTTGGGCCTGTAAATATTGTCTTTCGTAACGAAGGCTTCCTTGAAGCGGGGTTTAATGCGGCGAAGGCATTTCTCCGCCTCCACACGGTTGCGGAAGTCGCCCACCCGCAGCCGGAAATGCGGCTCCACATAGGTCAGATAGACTGGAATGTCGGGGAAGGCTTGTTCAAATTGGGCTTTTACCGCTTTGGCGTGATCCAAGGCTTCGTTGCCGATTTCCATGAAAATATGGATGCGGTAACCGCTAAACGAACTGTCGACCTTGTACAGCGAACGCTGCTTGGCGATAAGTGTTTCGATACGACTGTCTTGGTTAACATGCAGTGATCCACGGCTTTGCGCGAAGGCAAAGGCGGCCCATGCGACAAATATGGAAAGGCAGATGAAACGCTTCATGACGGATTCTTTTGGAATGCAAAGATACATTTTTTTGATGATATGCAAATTCCAGATGAAAGTTGTATCTTTGTGCGCAAATTTGAACGATGAATAGTAACCTTGACGCCAATGCTTCGCATCTAAGTAAGGTCGAAAAAGACCTTGAAAACGCCCTGCGCCCCGATTTGTTCGACAGTTTTGCCGGACAGAAACAGGTCGTCGACAACTTGCGCGTTTTTGTGAAGGCTGCCGCCCAACGCGGTGAAGCCCTCGACCATACTTTGCTGCATGGCCCTCCGGGCTTGGGTAAGACCACCTTGTCGCACATCATCGCGCACGAATTAGGCGTGGGCATGAAGCTGACCTCGGGCCCCGTTTTGGACAAGCCGGGCAACCTCGCAGGCCTGCTCACCAGTCTCGAACCCAACGATGTGCTATTCATCGACGAGATTCACCGCCTCAGCCCCGTGGTGGAGGAGTATCTTTATTCCGCTATGGAGGATTTCCGCATTGACATCATGATTGAGACGGGGCCGAGTGCGCGCAGCATCCAAATCACGCTGAATCCCTTCACCTTGATTGGCGCCACAACCCGCAGCGGCCTCTTGACCGCGCCTCTGCGCTCACGCTTTGGTATCAACCTGCGCTTGGAGTATTACGATACGCACACCTTGGCCAAGATTGTGAAGCGTTCGGCGGGTATCCTGCGCGTGCCCATCGACGACACGGCGACTTTCGAGATCGCACGCCGCAGCCGTGGCACGCCGCGTATCGCCAACCTGCTGTTGCGCCGTGTGCGCGACTTCGCCCAAATCCAAGGCGACGGCACCATCACCATCGACATTGCCCGCATTGGCCTGAAAGCCCTCAATGTGGATGAGCACGGCTTAGACGATATGGACAACAAGATTCTGTCCACCATCATCGACAAGTTCAAGGGTGGCCCCGTGGGCGTGAACACCATCGCCACGGCGGTGGGCGAGGACCCCGGCACCATCGAAGAGGTGTGCGAGCCCTTCCTCATCCAAGAAGGTTTCATCATGCGCACACCCCGAGGTCGTGAGTGCACCGATTTGGCTTACAAGCACTTGGGTAAGACCCGCATTAAGCCTACGGGGGAAATGAGTTTGTTTGAGTAAATAACAGATAAGTTTGTCATGGCCAGCATCAAGGTTTTCATTAGCAGCGTTCAGCGCGAGTTTGCCGAGGAGCGGGAACTTCTTTGCCGATACATTAGGGAGGATGTGCTGCTGGGCCGTTTTTTTGTTCCTTTCATCTTTGAGGAACTTCCGGCCATCGACCTGAGCGCACAAAAAGCCTATCTTACCGAGGCGGCCCAATGCGACATCTATTTGGGATTATTCGGTGAGTTGTATGGATATGAGGATGTTTCAGGTATATCGCCTACGGAGCGAGAATACGATACGGCAACTGAAAATCATCGTTATCGTTTGATTTATATCAAGCAGACCGAATCAAGACATCCGAAGGAAACGAGGCTTGTCGCCAAAGCAGAGCAAGATGTTGTCAGGAAGTTATTTGCTACATACGAAGAATTGCGTAGTGCGGTTTATGCCTCGCTAGTACGGTATCTCGAGGAAAAGGAATATCTTCGCTTGTTGCCTTTTGATGCTTCTTTCAATCGTCAGGCCACTATGGACGACATTGATCCAGAGAAAGTGAATACTTTTGTCGTTTTGGCCAAGGCCAAACGGAATTTTCCCATCCCATACGCGCTTGAGAATATTCCCAAGATATTGACGCACCTGAATTTGATTTCAGAATCGGGTGCTTTGACCAATGCAGCCTTGCTTCTGTTCGCTAAGGAGCCACAAAGGTTCTTTATTACTTCCGAAGTAAAATGCGCCTTGTTCCCTACTTCGGCCATGACCAAACCCATGCTTTCCTATCAGGTGTTTCATGGCAATGTGTTCGAGATGATTGACCAAGCTGTCGGTTTTGTCATGTCGCATATTGATGCCCGTGTTGAGCCTCGCGATGCGGCGGCTGTTACCGAAGTCAGTTATGAGATTCCGATAGAGGCCGTTACAGAAGCCATCGTCAATGCCGTAACTCACCGCGATTACACAAGCAACGGCAGTGTTCAGGTGATGCTCTTCCGCGACCGTCTCGAAGTTTGGAATCCCGGCTCCCTCCCTTACGGGCTTTCACCTGCAAAATTGAAGCAAGTACACTCTTCTTTGCCTACGAATCCTATTTTGGCCAATCCCATTTATCTGGCAGGATACATCGAGCGTGTAGGAACAGGAACGACAGACATGGTTTCTGCATGTGAAAAAGCGGGTTTGAGAACGCCGGATTTTGTTCAGGATGAAGACTTTAGAGTCATTATCTACAGAAGAAATGTCACCCAAAATGTCACCCAAAATGTCACCCAAAATGTCACCCAAAATGTTACGAAAAAGAAAGGTGTCAGGGGGGAACCGAGGATGATGAAAGTACTTCAATTGATGTTCGCCAACATTTATGTCAGTGCAGAGGACATGGCTATCAAGTTGAAAGTGACGGAACGAACCATCCGAAGGGATATCGAGAAACTGAGGGAACACTACAACATTGAATGGATTGGTTCCTCAAAAAGCGGGCACTGGAAGATAGAATTGAGGAAATAAATGCTATTGTGTTTGTTTGAAAAGGCCAAGATTGTGAGATTTTGAGCATCCATATTCGAAAAATGTGTGATTTGTAACAGATTTTTCGATTATGATTTGGCAGGTAAGAATTCTATTCCCCAAATTTGTATCTTTTGCCCCTATGGAGAAGAAAAATCCCTATTTTTGCAGTTTCGTTCGAAACAAGCAATCAACACAGCATTATGGACTATAACTTTACTGAAATCGAGAAGAAGTGGCAGCAATATTGGCGCGACAACAAAGTATATAAGGTTGATATTGACCATGACAAGCCAAAATTTTATGTCTTGGACATGTTCCCGTATCCCTCGGGAGCAGGCCTGCATGTGGGGCACCCGCTGGGCTATATCGCCTCCGACATCTATGCGCGTTACAAGCGCTTGAAGGGCTTCAATGTGTTGCACCCGATGGGCTACGACGCCTACGGCCTGCCTGCCGAGCAATACGCCATCCAAACAGGCACCCACCCCGCTGTGACGACGGAGAAGAACATCAACCGCTATCGCGAGCAGATGGACAAGATCGGCTTCAGCTACGACTGGGACCGCGAGGTGCGCACCAGCGACCCACATTACTATAAATGGACACAATGGACTTTCATTCAACTGTTTAACTCCTACTATTGCAATCAGGCAAAGCAGGCACGCCCCATCAAGGAACTGGTGGAAGTGTTCTCTGAACAGGGCACGAAAGGCATGGATTTGGCTTGCAGCAAACCGCTGTCGTTTACGGCTGACGAATGGAACGCCATGAACGAAAAAGAACAGCAAGAGGTGCTGATGAACTATCGTTTGGCTTATCAGGCCGAGGCGATGGTAAACTGGTGTTCAGGTCTTGGTACGGTGCTGGCCAACGACGAGGTGGCCGACGGCCTTTCCGTGCGTGGCGGCTATCCCGTTGAGCGCAAGTCGATGAAGCAGTGGTTGCTCCGCATTACAGCCTACGCCGACAGGCTGCTGGATGGCCTTGAAACGGTTGAGTGGAGCGAGTCGGTGAAGGATGTGCAGCGCAACTGGATCGGTAAGTCAATGGGCGCTTCCGTCTTTTTCGAGGTAGAAAATAAAGATATTAAAATAGAGGTGTTTACAACCCGTGCCGATACTTTGTTTGGAACGACATTCATGGTGTTGGCTCCCGAACATGAGTTGGTTTCGGAGATCACTACCGCCGAGCAGCGTGCCGAAGTGGAGGAGTATATCACCCGCGCCAAAAACCGCAGTGAACGCGAGCGCATGGCCGAAGTACGAAAAGTGAGTGGCGTATTTACGGGCGCTTATGGCATCAACCCCATCACGGGTGCCAAACTCCCGATTTGGATTGCCGACTATGTGCTGATGGGTTACGGCACCGGCGCTATCATGGCCGTGCCTGCCCACGACAGCCGCGACTTCGCCTTTGCCCGCCATTTCAGTCTGCCTATCATCCAAGTGGTGAAGACCTCCGGCACCGACACGACCGACCCAGCCACTTGGGAAGAGAGTTTCGACGCCAAGGACGGCGAACTCGTCAACTCTACCTTCTTGAATGGCTTGTCCGTCAAGAAAGCTATCCTGCGCATGATAGAGGAACTGGAGAAACTCGGCGTTGGCACGGGCAAGACCAACTATCGGTTGCGCGATGCCATCTTCAGCCGTCAGCGCTATTGGGGCGAGCCGTTCCCGATTTACTACAAGAACGGTATGCCTTACGCCATGGACGAGTCGAAGCTGCCGCTTGAGCTACCGGCTATTGACGAATACAAGCCCACTGAGACGGGAGAGCCGCCTTTGGCCCGTGCCAAAAACTGGGTCACGGAGGAGGGCTGTCCCATCGAAACCAATACCATGCCGGGTTTTGCCGGTTCATGCGGTTACTATTTCCGCTACGAGGACCCGCTCAACGCAAACGAATACTTTAGCCGCGAAGCCAACGACTATTGGCAGAATGTGGACCTCTATATCGGTGGTGCCGAACACGCCACCGGTCACTTGATTTACAGCCGCTTCTGGTGTAAGTTCCTCTATGACATCGGTTTGTCGTGCAAGGAAGAGCCCTTCCAGCGCATGATCAACCAAGGCATGATTCAGGGCCGTTCCAGTTTCGCCTATCGCGTTAATATGGAGAAGATGTGCGAGTATGATGTGTGGAACATCATCAAGGACAACCGCTTGGACGTGAAGTTCGAGAAGGGCTACAAAGATGGTCGCCGCCAGTTCGACTTCTTCTGTCCCGAGAAGGGCATCCTCATCGAAATCAATCGTATGGGCAACTTAGAGAAGGTGGCCGAACCGTGGCAGGAATACGCTGCCGAGAAGGGCTATAAGCTGCTCTTGGTCCCGATTATCGATGTCGTGAATGACTGTTTGAACGGCACAAAGAAGGTGGAAAAAAAAATCATGGACTTGATCGCAGGCAAGGAAGTCCCCGCTTTCGTCGAAGGTGAGGCTTACGATGGAGGCCCTATGTTCATTTCCAAGAACCGTTCCGGCCGTGAGGTGTTCAGCGACCCGATCCATGTGGATATCAATATGGTGCGCAACGACATCCTTGATGTGGAGGCCTTCCGCCAATGGCGCGACGACCTGCACAATGCCCGTTTCATCTATGAGAAGGACAAGGAAGGCAACGACATCTTCGTTTGCGGTTCCGAAGTCGAGAAGATGTCGAAATCGAAATATAATGTGCAAAATCCCGATGACCTTGTGGAGAAATACGGAGCCGACACGCTGCGTCTCTACGAGATGTTCCTTGGGCCACTGGAGCAGTCGAAACCTTGGGATACACAAGGCATAGAAGGTACCTTCCGTTTTGTGCGCAAGTTGTGGAGGCTCTATCACGATGAGAACAACGAATTCTGCGTGAGCAACGAACCAGCCTCCGCTTCTGAGTTGAAGAGCTTGCACAAACTCATCAAAAAGGAAGAGGAAGGCATCGAGAGCATTTCGTTCAATACGGTGGTGTCCGCATTCATGATTTGTGTCAATGAGCTGGCCGACCTCAAGTGCAACAAGCGCGAAATCCTTGAGCCTTTGTGTGTTATGGTTTCGCCTTACGCTCCGCACATCGCCGAAGAACTGTGGCACTTGCTTGGACACGAGATTTCGGTAGTTAAGGCCACATTCCCTGTTTACGATGAATCGAAGACGGTGGAAAACAGCTTCAACTATCCCATCAGTTTCAACGGCAAGATGCGCTTCAACATGGAGTTGCCTGTTGCGATGAACGCCGACGAGGTGCAAGCCGCAGTGCTCGCCGCCCCCGAATCCGCCAGATGGATTGAGGGCAAGCAGGTGCGTAAGGTTATCTTTGTGCCGAAAAAGATTGTGAATATCGTGGTGGGATAAAATCTTACAACACAGGCAATTGAAATTAAAAAAAAGCGTTCAGAACATTCTGAATCGCCTTTTTTCGTATGAGTTTGTCAGTAATTCATCCCGAAATGCCAAAGTGGGATGACATTGTCAAAGCCGTATTCGATGTCGTCTTTCACTACGAATCCATTTTCTACTTCGGCGATTTGCTTTTTCCCTTTACTCTTGCCACCCACCTCGAAGTTTTTTCCGTTAATTAGAAAATCGGCGACTTTTGAGGCAAAAACTTTTTGATTGACATGCATTTGCGATAAGAAGAAAGTCTCTCTGAGGCTGCCAACATCAGGCTTGCCCTCCGACAAAGCATAAACGAGGTTAGTGTTGCCCAAGTAGAGTTTCTCTAATTTGCCGAAGTTCTTCATACCGTCGTCTTGATGTTTAAGTGCCATAAGCAGGCAGGCTTTCTCTAGGTAGAAACTCAAATCGGCCACCGTACCTCGGTCGCAGCCCATGGCGGCCCCAATCTCGGTGTAGTTGGGCTTGAAGGGAACACTTTGCGAGATAATAAACAGCAATTGTTTGAGTTTACGCGAGGTGGCGACATTCATTCTTGCGTAGGTTGGAATGTCGTTTTCAAGGGTCTGATTGATGACATTGTTGAGGCGTGTTGTGTAGTCGCTTTCCTTCCAAAACGGGTAGTATCCTGACTTGATGTATTCGTCAAACAGAGCCAAAGGACGCGCTTCGCTTGGAAAACTGACTTCGTGATTCAGAATCTGCTCAAAGGACGCAGGCGGTAGCACGATGCCTTTGCTCATAGCGAGGAACTCTCTGAACGATAATCCAGCAAGTGAGTAGGAGATGATGCGGCGGCTTAAATCAGCAATGCCTTTGTAGAGGTCGAGGATGGATGACCCCGATACAACTACTTGTAATTGAGGACAGTAGTCGTAAATCATCTTCAGCTCCGTTGACCATGCGGGATATTTGTGAATCTCGTCGATGTAGAGTTTCTGTCCGCCTTTGCGGTAAAACTCATTGGCGGTGTCGAAAAGGCCGTGCTGGCCGAAATACACATTGTCCGCACCGAAATATAGTGTGTGTTCAGTGCCATCAAGTTTGATTTTTTGGAGCATCAGGGTGGTTTTTCCTACACCGCGCTCGCCAAGAATGGCAATCATACGGTTGTCCCAGTTGATGCGGTCGTGCATATAGCGTAGGAAGTCAGTCGGCGTTTCGTCTAATTTTGCGTGAAATAGTTGATACAGTTTTTCCATAGTTTCTCCTGTTTTGTGCTGCAAAATTACACATAATTTTCAAAACTGCGGAAAAATTTCCCCGATTTTTTCAAAATTAGATAAAAAGCTTCCTCATATTATTGAAAAACCGCGGAATTATTTCCGCATTTCAAACACTACGGCGTGTGGCATTTCGAAACAAATCGTCCATTGTGACCAACATCTGAATTTGCCCGAAATACTCATTGTATGTCAGTCCATAAGTTGTTATCAATGTGAGATGTACATTGCGGTTTCGCGGTAAGTTGTCGATGAGCGTTTGTGTTCTGTAGCGTAACTTGGCATCGTAGTTTTTATCAATGCTAAAATTGTCTTTGTAGAACTTCATCTCGCAGAGATTCACGACACGGTCGGCGCGGTCAATTAGGAGGTCGATCTGTGTGCCCTCTTTCTCGTCGTCGCCGCGAAGGCTCCACGCTGATTCCTTTGAGGTGATACCGCCGATGCCTAAAGCGTTCTTAATCTGTTGGATGTGTTTCAGGCAAACTTCCTCGAAGGCAATGCCTTTCCAAGCGGAAAGCCGTTGTGCATTCTGGTTCTTCTCCCAAAATTCAGGGTCGTTGATTTCTTTGTTGTCTAAAAATTTGGCATGGAACAGGCAGAAATTATCCACCAACTTGTAGTGTTCCTCTCGTTTTGAGCGGCCAAAAGGCACATAGCGCATGATGAAGTCGCTGGCTTCGAGGGCGACGAGCATCTTTGAGAAGCCACCTCCTTTTTGAATGCCCGTTGCGGCGGCAATCTCGTCTCTTGTGAATCCGCAGTGTTTTTGGGCCAATAAATAGATGATTTTCTTGTAGTTGGCAGGTCGTGAAAATAATGAGGAGAATAGTCGGTCGAATTCGTTTTTCAGTTTGGCGTTGCGGGCAAAAAATAGGAGGTCAAGATTTTGTCCGAGGCTTAGACCTTTTCGGAAAAAGCCCAGATAATAGGGTATGCCGCCGATGGCCATATACGCTTGGATGATGTCGTAGCGTGTCAGCCGTAAGTCCATCGCCTCGAAATAGGCTTCACATTCACATAGGCTAAACGGCGAGAGTTTAATCTCATAGGTGAGGCGCCCATAAAGTCCGCCGTGGTTGTTGATGATGTTGTCTTCCATCCACGAAGTGGCCGAGCCACACACGATAAGCATCAGGTTGTCGCGTCCCGAACCCCATCCGTTCCAAAAGTGCTCGAAGGCTGAGAGGAACCCCGACCGGGGCGTGTCCATCCACGGCAATTCATCGATGAAAACGACTTGGCGCTGTTTTTCGCTGAGACTTTCCAGCAGCTTTTCGAGCATAAAAAAGGCTTCAAGCCAAGTCTTGGGACGCCCTATAGGATCCAATCCGTAGCGGATCAGTGAGTTGTGGAAACTTTTCAGTTGGTCTTGCAGCATGTTCGTGTTTTCGGTATCAAGAGGCGACATCCCCGTGTGGTAAAACGCCATCTTATCCTTAAACAATTCCTTGATGAGGTAGGTTTTCCCCACTCTACGGCGACCGTAAACGGCGACAAATTCAGGTCTGTTGCCGCGATAAAGTTGCATAAGTTCTTCAATTTCAGTGTTTCTTCCGATAATCTTGCTCATATTTTATGCATTTATTTGTCCGCAAATATACGAAAAATTCATTTCAAGGATAAATAAAAACTGATTATTTCCCCATTAACGATATAAAATCTATTTCAAGGATAAATAAATATAATACTAATTATCCGTGAAATAGGTTAAAAGTGTTTTCGGGGATAAATAAGTGAAGAATATGAAGACCGTGAATATTGTGTTGGGGTAAGAGTCGCTCAAAATGCTAACATAGCGGAATTATTTCCGCATTTCAAACACTACGGCGTGTGGCATTTCGAAAGAACGGCGCGGGAAGTCGATACGATAGCGGCCGTCTTCCATGCGGAGGCTGGCTTCCGTCTTGCTGCCTAACACCTTGATTTTTCCTGTTTTCAGTCCTAAATCGAAAGTGTCGAAGTAATAGCCGTCAGGAACGGATTTTTCGTCTTCGTCCAAGAGGTAGATGAGGTATACTTTGTCGTCTTTTTGCGTGAACCGGAACTTGCCGTAGAGGAAAGGGTAGATGGGGCGTGTGCCATAGATGGCTTCGCCGTTCACTTCCATCCATTGGCCGATTTCCTTCATGCGGAGCAGGGCCGTGTCGGGCAGGTTGCCGTCGGCATCGGGGCCTACATTGAGGAGAAAGTTGCCGCCTTTGGCTACGATGTCGCATAAGCGGTGTATAAGCTCGTTGGTGCTTTTGTAGCGGTCGTTGGCCGCATACGACCAAGAGTCGCCCATCGACATGCAAGTCTCCCAAGGATAGGGCAGGGGCGCATTGGGCACCTGTTGCTCGGGCGTTTGGTAGTTCTCGTATTTTCCACCCACAGAGCGGTCGACAATGATAAGGTCAGGGTTGTTCTCGCGGGCGATGTCGGCTACTTCCGCCATGTTGATGTCTTGGATATAGCCTTGGCAGCCGAGCCACGGGCGCGTTTCTTCGTTCACGCTCCATTCGGGGCGCACCCAGCCGCCATCGAGCCAGAGGATGTCGATGTCGCCGTAGTTATGGGTAAGCTCTCGTATCTGTCTGTGGGTAAATTGCTTGTATTTCTCGAAACGCTCAGGATGGGCGGTTGGGTCGTAGTTCACATTGCGGTCGGGGGTGGCCCATTCGTGCGCCCAATAATCATCGCAGTGCCAGTCGGGCTTGGAGAAGTAAAGTCCAGTCCAAAAGCCTTTGTCGCGGAAAGCCTTCACCACCTCGCCGGTGATGTCGGCTTTGGGATTTTTCGAGAACGGACAGCTTGGGTCGACGGTGGAGTAGGAGGTTTCTTTTGTGTCGAATAAACAGAAGCCGTCGTGGTGCTTCGTGGTGAAAACGACATACTTCATCCCTGCCTCTTGGGCGACCTCAGCCCATTTTTCGGGGTGGAAGTTGTTAGGGTTAAAGGTTTTGTTAAGATTTTGATAATCAGTCTTATATTGGTAATAATCTGCACCATCGCGGTTGATCCACGGCTCGTTGCAAATGGACCACGACTCCACCACACCCCATTGGGCATAGATGCCCCAGTGCATCATGAAGCCGAACTTCAGGTCTTGCCATTGGCTGATACGGTTGGTGATGACGGGGTTGGTTTCGGGGTCTTGGTCGGACTGGGCGAAAACGGTGGTGCAAGCCAAGCAGAATGACAATATAAAAAAGAGATGTTTTTTCATAAGGAAATCTATTTTTATCGGGCAAAAGTATGAAATTTGTGCCGTAATTTTTTGATTGATATTAAATTTGATGTATTTTTGCCGTTAAATTAGGGGTATATCGTATGAAAGGCATTTCTCAAACACCGAGAGAAGAAAGGCCACATATTTTGCAATCGCTTATGCCAGATATATTTTCATAATGAATGACGAATAAGAGATGGAGATATGAAGATATGAAGATGATGACGATAGATAACATATATTTGTATAGAATGACTCATATTGAGAATGTTCCTCATATTCTTCAATATGGGATAGTTCATCGTTCTTCACCCAATCGGAATCCAAATTATGTTTCTATCGGTGATAAAAGTTTGATAGTCTATCGAACCGATAAATCCGTTTCTGTTGGAAATGCCAGTATAGTGTTAGGGGACTATATCCCTTTTTATTTTGGTTTGCGAATGCCTATGCTGTATGTAATTCAGCACGGAGGAAATTTTGTTGAGAGAGCAAGAAAAGCAGATGAAATAGTGTATGTTGCAGTTTCGCTGAAACGAATAGTTGAGCAAGGCTTTTTGTTTTATTTTTCTGATGGCCATGCTACAGATTCCCTCACTACTTTTTATGATAATAATAGTGTTGATGTCTTGCCTTCAATAATAGATTGGAAGGCAGTAACCTCAAAAAAATGGTCAGGCAATGGCATTGAGACAGACATAAAGCGGCGTAAGCAGGCTGAGTTGTTGGTAAAAGAAGATTTGCCACCTGAGTTTATTGTTGGCTATGTCTGTTATGATGATAAGGCTAAGTCAAAATTAGTTTCTTTTGGCATTGATGGACAGAAGATAAAAGTAATTCCTAATGCATATTATTGATTATGATACAGTACGTTAAAGGAAATATTTTGGAGTCCAATGCGGTGGCACTGGTAAATACTGTGAATCTTGAAGGAGTCATGGGAAAAGGGATTGCTTTGCAGTTCAAGAAGCAATTTCCGGACAACTATAAATTATACAAAAAGGCATGTGAAGATAAATCCATTGGCATCGGAAGATTGTTCGTTACGAAGGAACAAACAATGTTTGGCTTAAAAACCATAATCAATTTTCCAACTAAGACAGATTGGCGAAAACCGTCTGAATATTCATATATTGAAGCAGGGTTGGACGATCTTATCCGTGTCGTTCAAGATTACCAAATTGATAGTATTGCGATTCCGCCATTGGGTGCGGGGAATGGTGGTCTCAACTGGGAAAGGGTAAAAAATATTATCGAGAAAAAGTTGGCTTCCTTATCAATAGATGTAATTGTATATGAGCCCACTGCATATATTGTTGAAAAAATGAAGTCGGAAAGAATCAAACTGACACCTGCCAGAGCGTTGCTGCTATATGTTTTGTTTGATTTGATAAGGCATGGCGAGTTTTTCTCAGAGTTTTCAAGCGAGAAAATATGCTATTTCTTGCAGCGATTTGGCGCGGAGAATCTTTTCAAACTGAAATATGAGCCAAAATACTATGGGCCATATTCCGGAAAGGTAAGATATGTATTGAATGCCTTGAATGGCAGTTACATTATGGGGTATAGTGATATGAATAAAAAACCATTTGAGCCCTTGTCTTTGGTTGTCGATTCATACCAAGAAATAGAAGCCTTTATCGAAGCAGACGCAAATCTTAAGGAGATAGCGCAAAAAACAAAGTCATTTTTGGGTGGTTTTTATTCTGATTTTGGTTTAGAATTGCTTTCGTCCATTGATTATTTGATGTGTCAGTATGGCACAATATCTGTAGATGAAATATATGACCATTTATCACGGTGGAGCCATCGAAAAGGAAAAATATTCAATGACCATAGATTTATTGAAATTGCAAGAAAACATTTGATAGAAAGCGGTTTCGCATATTCTGAACATTGATGCAACTCTCCTTCGAATCCAACTTATCCTACCAGCAGGATGCTTTCCAGATAAGTGAAAATGCGGTGCCAGAATGACATTGCCAAATGTAAGAGTATTAGAATTTTGTTCCAATAAATACGAAAAAAACCACAACCCGCAGATGGTCCCTGCAAGCTGTGGTTGTGTGTTATGTGATGGAGGAGATTATTCCTGTTCCATCATGGCTCTGACTTCCTTAGCCTTTACGGTGTAGATGTTGCCTTGCGCATCGCAGAAGCAGAAAGTGCCGTTGTGGCGGCAGCGCATGGTAAGCAGGCGTTGCATTGAGAGGTCGAGACCGCCCATCAGTTTTTTGGTGAAGGATGAAACTTCATTCTTCTTGGCATTCACTGTTACTGTTGTCATATTGTCTGATTTTTTTGAATTTGTCTTCGTTGTAGAACTTAATTGCTTTGATGTTGCCTTCGGCAATCACTTCGGAGGGCATGATGCTGTTGTCGATGAACAGGAAATAGTCAACGACGGGGCAGTAGAGATGAAAAAGGTTTTTGATGCCCGCTTTGTAACGCCTGCGTATGATACTGTCGTCCACATGATGGCCGCCGTGCTTCACACGCTCCGCCACGCGCTTGATGGCCAAGTCGGGGCTTTGTAGCCAGAAATAAATCAGGCTGGCTTTGTAGCCTTCTTGACGGGCTTTGTTGATTAGTGCGTGATAGGATTTGGCAGCCAAGGTGGTCTCGATGGCAAAGTCTTCTTTGTCAGCGATGAGTTTCTTGATGCGCGACAACATCAGGCGGCCTGCGGCGACCTTGGCGCCGTCGGGGTTGAGCGGCGAAAGACCCTTGGCGATTTCATCGCAGTTGACGAACTCCTTGCATTGCAGTGTCTCGGGTAACACAGTCAAGGAAGCGGTGGTCTTTCCGGCTCCGTTACAACCTGATATGATGTATAAGTTCGGCATCAAATAAAATGTTCTGCTCGTTTCGGTTATGGCATATTTCGTGCCAAAACACGCTGCAAAGATACAACAATTGTGAATATGTCAACACTTTTCCACACTTTTCCACGATATTTTTTTCGCGGTTTTATGGTAAAAGACTGATTGTCAGTGGTGCTATGCTTATTATTTTGAAGGGAGGTATCGGCACCGATACATGCACCTAAAAGTTCGGTATGACATGGCGATAACCCCGTGGTGCTTCTGTGTTGGGCGAGGTATAATTATTGTTGTCTCCCGTTTCCGAAAAAATTCGTATTTTTACCGCCTCAATCGACAGTAATGAAAACAAGAACCCTCATCGCACTTCTTTTTCTGGCATTGTCGGCTGGCTCTTGCCAAAAGCCAGTAGAATACCCCGTCGAGCCTAAGATAGCTTACGGGGGCTTCACTTATTTATTCAATGCCGACAGCACATTCAGCGGCGAGGGTATTATCACGCTCTCTTATACCGATGGCGATGGCGACCTTGGTCTCGACGATACCGACACCTTGCCGCCTTTCGGGTACAACGACACACATTATTATAATATGTTGGTCGACTACCTGAAATGTGTCAACGGCGAGTTTGTGAAGGTGCCGCTGTTGAGTTGGAATGTCCAAACACAGAGTTACGACACCCTTACCTTCCATGCCCGCTTCAAGCGCCTTCGCGATTCCGACGAGCCCAAAGCCATCTCTGGCACAATGGACTACAAGCTGATGGTGCGGAATCCTTTCTCACCCTACGATACCGTCAAATTTGAAATCCGCATCCTCGACCGCGCCTTGCATGAAAGCAATGTGATCCAAACGGAAGCGATTGTTACGAACCCGATAATTAATAATAAAGGCTTATGGCCAACGGCTCAGGCAACCGTAACGCTGCCATAACCCATAAGCCATAGGAAAAAAATCTCGTATGAAAAAACTACTTATCATCCTGATCATCCTGCCCTTCATCTCAACGATGAATGCTCAAACGGCGGGCGAAGGCATAGATGTGACGCACTATGAAATTCATCTCAACGAGCTGAATTTCAACGAACGCACCCTGCAAGGCGAGACCTTCGTAGGGCTTACGGCCACGGCTGATGTGCAACAAATCGTTCTCGAACTGAAAGCCTTGGATGTGAGTTCGGTGACGGCCACGGGAGCCACGGTCGCCAACTATGTGCAAAGCGGCGACTTCCTGACCGTCAACCTTACACAACCGTTGGCAGCAGGTAGTTCGGCCACCTTCGGTATTGTTTACGGTGGTGCGACCTTTAGCGAGGCGTGGGGTGGCGTCGAATGGTGGGGTAGCGACTATGTCTACAACCTCGGTGTGGGTTTCGTCAGCCAGCCGCACAACCTCGGTAAGTGCTGGTTCCCTTGCGTGGACAATTTCGCCGACAAAGCCACCTATGATGTCTATGTTACCACGACCAACGACAAGAAAGCCATCTGCGGTGGCAACCATGTCGAGACCATCGACAACGGCGACGGCACCTCCACTTGGCATTGGAACACGCCTCAGGAGATTGCCACTTATCATATCTCTTTCGCGGTGGGCAACTTTGTGCTTTGGCAAGACACCTATCATGGATTGGAAAGCGACATCCCGATTGAGGTTTACACTACACCGGCTTTGAGCGATAAGGTGGAAGCGACCTTTGTCCATATCAAGGAAATCATTTCCTTCTTTGAGGAGAACCTTGGCCCTTATCCTTTCAACCGTATCGGTTATATCAGTACGAGTAAGGGCTGCATGGAACATACCGACAACATCGCTTTAGCCACCAACGTCATCAGTGGCAATACCAGCCAAGAGGAATATTTGGCTCACGAGCTTTCACACATGTGGTCGGGCAACATGGTAACCTGCGCCGAGGCGGGCGATATGTGGATTAACGAAGGTTTTGCGCAGTTTTGGGGCACCTTCTATCGCCAAGGCATCTATGGTGAGACGGATTATAGAAACGCTATGGCGAACATGGTCAACCAAACCGTCGCTTGGTGCAATATCCCGAATAACTGGATGCCTCTCAACAACATGCCTTTGAGCATGACCTACGACAGCGAAGCCGTTTATAAGCGTGGCGCGGTTATCGTCAGTACGATGATGAACTACATGGGGCGCGAGAATTTCCTTGCCGCCATGCGTGCGTGTTTCCAGCAATATGCCTACCAAACCGCCACCTCAGAGACGCTGTGTGACGCCCTCACCCAGTATTCCGGTATTGACATGCACGGGTTCTTCAACTCGTATGTCTATTCAAGCGGTATGCCTCACCTCTATGCCGTTGTCAAGTCGATTGAGCAGGTTGGCAACCTGTATGAGGTGACGGTCGAATACAGGTATCAACATATTGGCGACACACATATTGGGCAAAACAATGCCTACGATGTTACTTTCATCGGCCCAGAATTTCAGTTGGCCACCGAAAGAGTGAGTTGGGACGGTTTGCATACGGAGCTCACTACCATCCTCGATTTTAATCCCATTGGTATGGTTAGCGATTTCTACAACAATTGGTTAGACAGCAAGTTGCAGAAGAACTTCATGCTGAAATCGTCGGCGCAACAGGTACATGGTAGCTTCAGGTTTGAGGCTACTTCTCTCACGGATTCAGTGTTTGTCGCTGTTGAGGAAAATTTGGTAGGCCCCTACGATGACCCGTTGATACCTTACCTGAACCTTTCGACCAAGCATTTTTGGACCATCAACCGTTACGATTTCGGAAAGGCCGAAGTGAAGGGCATGTTTGACTACTCAATGAATCAGGATGGCGACATCATACAGTCGGAAAACGACTCGGCCACCTTGCTTTACCGAAAGGACGCTTCTGAGGCTTGGCACGAAATCGCATATACACTCTATCCGGGCTCAATGTGGAAGGTAGGCCGCTTTGTGCTTGACAACTTCATGCCGGGTGAGTATACCATCGCCGCGTGGGACAAGGAAGCCCTTGGCACCGAGGAATATACTGAGCTTGAAAGCGGCATGCAACTGTTCCCCAATCCCTCCAAAGGACAGGTTCTCATGTTCTGGAACGAAGTTTGCGACGGCACCATTTGTGTCATAACCCTAAATGGCAAAGAAGTGAAAAACATTGCTTTCGCGCAAACTGACCATCTTGAGTTATCGACTGTTGGTCTGGCCGAAGGGTGCTATATGGTGGCGCGCCACAACAAGGATGGCGCGGTATTGGAAACCAAGAAATTAATCGTTAAATAGGATAGAAAATGAAGAATATCAAAATTTTGTCTGTTTTGCTCGTGCTGGGCGTACTTCTCGCCTCTTGCGAAAAGGAGCAAAAGAAGGAATGGAACAAGCTATACGGTTATTCCAATGAAGATATCATCGGGTCGTATTCCTTTTCCAACATTACAGATGCCTTTGATGGCTTGACTGAAAGCACTTATTGCCATATCTGTGAAGATGCCCAAATCGTCATTTCTGGAGGGTCGGGCTCTACCATTGAGTTTAAGGTGAACTGTCCGAGTGACAATTTCAACAAGACTTTCGAGGGCCTGCCTCGTTTGACTGACGACGATTTCCTGATCAACATGACGGATCCTTCGTCGAGACCCATTTATGAGTTGACGGTTTATGTCTATAAGAACGGAGAGGGGAAAATACGGCTACATGGATTTGCCAGACGGGTGTTTTACTCGGGCACGACAGAAGAGTATAAAATCAACTATTATTTTGATGTCATTAAAAACTAAATACTTACAAAAATGAAGAAAGCATTGTTTACTTTGGCCATTCTTGTGATGGCTTTTGGAAATGTGAGCTTTGCCCAAGGCAAAGCCAATCTGAAATCAAGAGCGACGGCTACCGTGCTCAAACATTACGGCGTTCGCGATGCAACCACGATGGTGCCTCAAACCGCCACTTGGGAAACCCTTGAAAACGAAAAGTACCGCACCTCCTACACTTACGATGAGTTTGACTATAAGCTCGTGGAGGAATTTACCCGACTCAACTATGGCGACGGTTGGATTGACTTTTTAAGAAATTCGTATGAATACGACTTCAATGGCAATGTGCTTGAGATGTTGGTTACCACAGCATGGAGCGGCTATTGGGAAAACGCGGCGAAGCTCTCCTATTCCTACAACGACGACAAGCTGAGCGAGGTCATCGTCCAATTGTGGGAAAACGGTGCTTGGAAGAACGATATGAAGGAAGTGTACAACTACAACGGAGATGTGACCACCGTCCTCTATTGGGGGTGGAACGGCAACAATTGGTTTTCTGCCGAACTCTACACCTATACTCATAGCAATAGCACCATCGAGCTCATCATACAATATATGCAAGGTGGTGCTTGGCAAAATGATGAGAAACAAATCTTTACACTTGATTTCGACGAAAGAGTCGTGGAGATTGTGGAACAGGATTGGGTCAATAACACTTGGGTCAATGATGAGCAGACGATCTACAACTATGAAGGAGGCGTTTTCACCAGTAAACTTATCAAAGATTGGAATGGTTCGGCTTGGGCAGACGAATGCCGTTATGTTTATGAACATGATGACAAAGGCAACGCCATACAGGGTGAGTGCTTTAGTTTTGCGGGCAACAACTGGGTTTATGCCGATGGCGACATCGAAATAGCCTACGGCTACAGCGAAATGAGCAACGAGTATTATGGTTGGCATGTCGATGTGGAATATGTCGACCTGACGGCTGTGGGCGAAAGCGTTACCGTCAATTTCAAAGTCTATCCCGTGCCTGCCGAGAATGAGCTATTTATTCAAGCTGAAGGCTTACAAAAGGCTGAAATCTACAGTATTACAGGACAAAAGCTGATGGAAAGCAACCAAAACAGAATGGATGTGAGTGCATTGAGCAAAGGCGTTTACCTGTTGAAGGTTTATGACCAAGCAGGCGTGGCTGAGACGCAAAGAATCGTGGTAAAATGAAAAAAGGAGGCTTGCCTCCTTTTTTCATTTACTTGTTTAATGTAATCCTGAAAGTTGTCTCTTCGCCTACAACCGACGATTTCACGAAGATTTTGCCCTTGTGGTAGTCCTTGATGATACGCTTGGCCAGCGAAAGGCCGAGGCCCCAGCCGCGTTTCTTGCTCGTGAAGCCCGGGTTGAAGACTTGATTGACTTGTGACTTCGGTATGCCTTTGCCCGTGTCGCTCAGGTCGAGGTGGATATGGTCGCCGTCGTCAATGAGGTTGAGGGTGATTTTGCCGTGGTCGCCCATGGCATCGATGGCGTTTTTGGTCAGGTTTTCCAACACCCAGCGGAATAAAGAAGGAATCAAAGGCATGATCAATTCTCCCTCAGGCAGGTTGATTTCGAACACAAACTTTTTGGAGAACCGTTTCTGCAAGTAGTCCATCGTATCGCGGATGAGGTAGTTGATGTCGGTAGGCTCAGGCACGGGCACGGAGCCGATTTTCGAGAAACGGTCGGTAACGATTTGCAGGCGTTCGATGTCTTTCTCCATTTCATAGGTGCCTGCAAAAGGTTCTTCTTGCATTTTCAACAACTCAATCCACCCCAATAGCGAAGATAGGGGAGTCCCCAGCTGGTGGGCTGTTTCCTTGGCCATGCCTGCCCACACTTGGTTTTGCTCCGAGCGGCGGGCATAACTGAAAAGCAGATAGGCAATCAGAAGGAATAGGGCGAAAACAATAAACTGGATGACAGGGTAATAGCGCATTTGTTGCACCAAGTCGGTAGTACGGTAGAAAATGAATGCTTTGCCCTTGTTCATGAACTCGATTTGGAGCGGTTCGTTCTCATCGCGCATGATGGCCAACTGTTGTTTCACATAGTTGGAGTCACTCATCATGATGGAGTCAAGGTTGCCATAGCTGAGGATTTGCGACTGGTCTTCATTGGTAACGATGACAGGCACTCCCATCGAGTTGAGGGTGATTTCCTCCATGAAGCGATCGTTCATGCTTTCCAACACGGCCTTCAATTCGGTGTAAATCAGCGACTCGTTGTAATAAAGATATTGCACAGAACCGTAGCCGGGGTCGATTTTGATGGGTGGGAACTTGGAATAGGCCTTTTTCATATCAGCATCGAAGGTCGTTTTTTCTTTTTGGTCGGAGGGCAGATTGCTTGACGACTGAATGTTGCCCTTTCCGTCGGTGAGGACCAGCGGGATGCTGATGTTGCTTCGGATGATGTCCAAATAAATGTCGGTGTTCTCGTTGCTGGAGATGTCGATGATACGGCGGTAGGCACTGGCCAGCAGGTCGACCCGAAGTTGTTCCTGCTCGCTCACCTTGTTGAAGAATTCCTCCGTCGATTTCATCATTACGGCGTGCTGTTCCATGGCAGCGGCCCACATCCTCACCTGCCGTGTCTCCTGTTCGGCAATGGATTTCACCAAGTGGTTGGTGTACCACAGCGACACGCCAATGATGAGCAGGGCAACGGCAGCCAAAGCCCATTTCCATTGCTTTTTGTTGGTATAGAGGTTCGTTTTCACAATGATAAAAACGATATTGTTCTAAAATTATTATAGATGGCTTGTGGCACGGTCGGATTTGCCATCCGTCAGGGCCGCACTGGGGATTTGCCTTCCCACTCGTCAAATCTTCTTTCTCATTCTTCCCACGGGAATGCCAAGCTGTTCCCTGTATTTGGCCACTGTTCTGCGTGCGATAGGATAGCCTTTCGTTTTCAACATCACCATCAGTTGCTCATCAGTCATGGGGTTTGACTTGTCCTCGTTGTCGACAGCATCTTTAAGGATTTTCTTGATTTCGCGGGTCGATATGGCCTCGCCCTCATCGTTGGTAATGCCTTCGCTGAAGAAGAACTTCAATAGAAAGGTGCCGTAAGGCGTTTGCACATATTTGCTGTTGGCTACACGCGAGATGGTGGAAATGTCGAGCCCGACTTTATCAGCTACATCTTTAAGAATCATGGGTTTGAGTTGTGTTTCGTCGCCGGTGAGGAAATAGTCTTCCTGAATGTCGGCGATGGCTTTCATCGTGATGTAGAGCGTGTTTTGCCGTTGGTTGATGGCATCGATGAACCATTTGGCGGAATCGATTTTTTGTTTCACAAACTGTACGGCCTCCTGTTTGTTTCGGGGGTCTTTGCTGTTCGCGAACTCATCCAGCATTTTCAGGTACGACTTGCTGATACGCAGCTCAGGGGCATTACGGCCATCCAAAGAGAGCTCCACTTTGCCGTCTCTGACGAAGATGAAGAAGTCGGGCGTGATGTAGTGGATGTTTTTGGTGCTTGAGCTGGAGGCGTCGGCTGGCTTGGGGTTGAGTTTGAGGATTTCATCCAAAGCAACCTTTAGGTCGCGATTGCTGACTTCCAGCTTTTTGGCGATTTTGTCGTAATGCTTTTTGGTGAATTCGTCGAAGAAGTCTTTGACGATGGTTGTTGAGAGGCTGTAATCGTTGTGGAAGGGGTTGTCTTCCTGAAGGCGTTTCAATTGTATCAGCAGGCATTCCTGCAAGTCGCGGGCGGCGATGCCGGGCGGGTCGAGTTGCTGCACGATGAGGAGCACTTCGGTTACTTCTTCTTCGGTGGTAGAGATGTTCATCGTGAAAAGCATGTCGTCGACGATGTTGGCGACAGGGCGGTTGAGATAGCCGTTGTCGTCAAGGTTGCCGATGATGTATTGGCCGATTTCGAGCTGTTTCTCCGTCAGGTCGTGATAGGCCAGTTGCTGGTTCAGATAGTCTTGGAAGGTCTCTTCGTTGACGATGGGGGTTTCGTAGTCGTGATCGTCGCCGCTGTAGTTGTTGGCCCGCAGTTTGTAGGAATAGTCTTCCTGATCTTCTTCCGAGAGGTAGTCGTTGATATCGAACTCGTCGTCTTTGCTGAAGTTTACCTCGTCATCGTTGTAGTCGTCGTTTTCGCCGTTGTCGTTGTCGTCGGAACCGGGCTCATCAACGCTTGACTCGTTGTCGTCATATTCGTTGTCGCGAACATCTTCAAGGGCAGGGTTGGCTTCCATCTCTTCCTTGATGCGTTGTTCAAGTTCGATTAATGGCAGTTGCAACAGCTTCATCAGCTGGATCTGCTGCGGCGAAAGTTTCAGTTCCTGCCGCTGGGTTTGAGTCAATCGTTGGTTAGGCATCTCAGTTGTTTTTTTTGAGTTGTTCAGTTATATGTTGTCCATTCAACTGAACAACTGATTAATACAAGCAGTTCTTAGGAGTACGCGGGAAAGGGATGACATCGCGGATGTTGGTCATGCCCGTGATGAAGAGCAGCAGGCGCTCGAAGCCGAGGCCGTAGCCCGAATGGGGTACCGATCCGAAACGACGGCTGTCGAGGTACCAGTTCATGGATTCCTCAGGGATGCCGACTTCGTGCATGCGTTCGAGGATTTTATTAATATCGGTCTCACGCTCCGAGCCGCCGATGATTTCGCCGATGCCGGGGAAGAGCACATCCATGGCGCGGACGGTCTTCCCGTCTTCGTTCTGTTTCATATAAAAGGCCTTGATTTCCATCGGGTAGTCGGTCAGGATGACGGGTTTCTTGAAATGTTTCTCGACGAGGTAACGCTCGTGCTCCGATTGTAGGTCGACACCCCAGTCGTTGACGGGATATTGGAATTTGCCTTTCTTGTTGTAGTTGGAGTTGCGCAAGATGTCGAAGGCTTCGGTATAGGTCAGGCGTGCAAACTCGTGTTCAAGTACGAAATGCAGTTTGCTGATGAGTTCCATCGATTTTTCTTCCTCTTTCTTGCCTTTTTCCTCTTCTTGCAGGCGTTTACTGAGGAACTGCAAATCGTCCATGTTGTTGTCCAAAGCATACTGGATCAGGTATTTCAACATTTCCTCGGCGAGGTCCATGTTGTCGTTGATGTCGAAGAAGGCCATCTCCGGCTCAATCATCCAGAACTCGGCCAAGTGGCGCGTGGTGTTGGAGTTCTCGGCACGGAAGGTGGGGCCGAAGGTGTAGATCTTGCCCAATGCTGTGGCGGCCAACTCGCCTTCCAGTTGGCCCGAAACGGTGAGGTTGGTCTCTTTGCCGAAGAAGTCTTGTTTGTAGTCGATATTGCCCTGTTCGTCACGAGGTGGGTTGTTGAGATCCAAAGTGGTTACTTGGAACATCTCGCCTGCACCTTCCGCGTCGGAGGCGGTGATGAGCGGGGTATGGATATTGTAGAAGCCGCGTTCGGTGAAGAACTTATGGATGGCGAACACCATGGCGTGGCGCAGGCGCATCACGGCGCCGAAGGTGTTGGTGCGGAAACGCAGGTGGGCGATGTCGCGCAGGAATTCCAGGGAGTGTTTCTTGGGTTGCAAGGGGTATTCGTCGGGGTTGGCGGGACCGAACAGCCCGATCTCCTTCACGGAGAGTTCGACGGTCTGACCGCTGCCCATCGAGGCCACCAAAACGCCCTTGGCCCAAAGGGATGCACCGGCGTGCATCAAGGCGAGGCTTTCTTCGGGGATGATGTTCAGGTCGACGACCAGTTGCAGGTTGTTGATGGTGGAGCCGTCGTTCAAGGCGATGAAGGCCACATTCTTGCTGCCACGCTTGTTGCGCACCCAACCCATCACGGTAATCTCATTGTCAGAGGCTTGCATTTGCAAAGCTTGCTTGATTTCTACTCTTTTCACGGTATGATGATTTTCTTTTTTCCAATAAATAATGTGCAAAATTACAAAAAAATACACTATGGCGCATTGAAAAATGCTTTATATTTGCAAAACCTACGGCAAACGACAAATCAAGGTTCATGTCATTCAATTTCGGATTTTCATACATGGGAAGCATGGGAGGCAGTCCCGTTAGGGATTGCCCTGCCGGCGTTTGTGGTAGAGACGTGCCGCGGGGCGCGTCTCTACAATGGGAACACCGCCGCCGCGGCGCGCCTCTGCATAGATTCCCGTAGGGAATCGCAAACGGTTGAACCATTGCAGATTTATATTCCATCATCCCGTAGGGATGCGCCGACGCGGTTCTGGGTTCGCAATTCGATGTTGGTACATCCCTACGGGATGCAGGAGATTGGGCATTAGGTTTTTACCGATTGAAAATCCCTAACGGGATTGTCTTGGACGGGTCTGTGGTGGAGACGTGCCGCGGCGTGTCTCTACAATGGAAATGCCAATGCCGTGGCGTGTCTCTACGATGGAAACACCGACAACGCAGCCTTGTCGCGGCGTTTCTCTGCCACATCGGAACATGGGATTCGTTTGTCGTCAGGCAGGGGTTGCGTTGCATTCCACTGCCTGCCTGTCGTTCGCCGTCCCTACGGGACTTTGATTGAAAAACACTTGAAAATGAACATACTATTCGAACAATCGACATCATCGGGCAAGTCTGAGTTGAGGGCTTCGCGCGACATCGTGTCCGGCAGTCCCGTAGGGACTCAGGACTCCAAGCGGGCGGTTTCAACCCCTGCTGTGCCCACCGCTCTTGCTGCCCCATCTCCTGCCGATACCCTCATCATCGCCGGCCCATGCAGCGTTGAAAGTGAGGAACAAATCATGGCCACTGCACAAGCCTTGGCTAAAATCCCGGAGGTGAAGCTGCTTCGAGGTGGCATCTGGAAACCACGCACACGCCCCGAAGCCTTTGAGGGCAGGGGAGAGGAGGGCTTGGTCTGGCTTCGTGAGGCGAAGCGCGACACGGGCTTGCCCACCGCCACCGAGGTAGCCACTCCCGGTCATGTTGAGTTGGCCCTGAAATACGAGGTCGATGCGTTGTGGATAGGTGCCCGCACGGTCGTCAATCCCTTCTCGGTGCAGCAGTTGGCCGATGCCTTGCAGGGTGTGGATGTGCCCGTATTCATCAAAAATCCCGTTTCGCCCGACCTGAATCTTTGGTTGGGTGCGTTCGAGCGTTTTCAGAAGGCGGGGGTGAAGCGGTTGGCCGCCGTGCATCGCGGTTTCTCGTATTATAAGGAGACACCTTATCGCAACTTCCCCATGTGGGAGCTTCCCATAGAGCTGACACAAAGGCTTAATGTGCCGCTCATCACCGATGTCAGCCACATTTGCGGCAACCGCGAGTTGTTGCAGGCCGTGGCGCAAAAAGCACTCGACCTCGCCGCCGATGGATTGATGATAGAGTGCCATATCAACCCCAACGCGGCCCTCACTGATGCCAAACAGCAAATCACGCCAGAGGCATTGAAAGAATTGCTGGCCGGCCTCTCTTTCCGCAACAAAAAGTCGTGCGATGTGGAGCACGACCTTGCCGGTCTCCGTGCTGAGATTGACGACATCGACGGTGAACTGTTGCAGCTGCTGGCCCGCCGCATGGAAGTCAGCGCGCGGATTGGAGAATACAAGAAAAACCACAATGTGGCTGTGGTGCAGATGGACCGCTGGAAAAAAATCCTCGACGACCATGTGGCCACAGGTGCCGACATGGGATTGTCGCCTATATTAATTAATAAGGTGTTTGAAGCCATCCATCAGGCTTCCATTGAGCGGCAGGGCCGTATCATGGAAAAAGGAAGACAATCCGATTAATTGGTAATCGTCAGTTTGTTCCCGTCGTAGTTGGTGTGGTATTGGATTAAAGGATACACCACCGTACCCGTAGTGGGGAAATTGGGAACCATGTCAGGCTCCCGAATGAAGATTTCTCCGTTCAAGATGCTGTAGTAAGCATTATTGCAATGATCCGCAACAAACATGCCGTCCTCAACCACAAGGCGGGTAGTGTTGCCGTGGCTGTCGGTGCAGGCGTCAGGCTCATTGGGCGGAATACGGTCGTAGGCGATGAACATATCTTCTATACCGTCGGCATTGGGTGTGCGAAAAACAATAATGCCACGGCTGGTGCTTTCCATTTCGGAAGTGATATACTCCCAGCCACCAATGGTATGCAATTGCTGATATTGCATTTGGTTTGGGTAAATCGTGATAGGATAAGGCAGAAACGGCCTATTGGGGTTTTCGGGGAATTTCTTGCACCCATGCAAAAATGGCAGGACGCTTATTAATAATAGGTATAGAAAGGTACGCTTCATAATGGCAAAGAAACGCTTTTTTTCGCAGAATAGTACTGCTATGAAAGAAAAAATCTTACATTTGCAACCAAAATTGAGCGTCATGAAGAAGCGGATTAGCATAATAGCCTGTCTGTTAGCCTTTCTATTGCTGTTTGGCTCGTGTGCCTCTTCCAAGTCGCGGGCTATGCGGAAGGCGGAACGCCAGCTTGAGCAACAGGAGCGTCGGGCCAAGAAGCAGTACGATAAGGCCAAGACAACCCATTACAAGCGTCAGGCCAAGAAGACAAAGCGGATGATACAGAAGGACAAGCGCCATGCCGAGCGGATGCGGCGGCGACAGCGCAGCAACCCGTTTTTTTCTTCATAGCCTATATATTAATATAGGTGTATCCTTGGCCAAATAACACGGCACTGTAACGACAAAATGATTCTATCAAAGTGTATTTTTTAAATGACTGAAAATCAAAAATATAACAAACATGAGCAAAATTTCGCGAAGAAAAAATTGCGAAAAACGAATGTTTTTCTTGCGTACTTTCAAATAAGGTTGTACTTTTGACGACTTTTTATGCCTCATTATGCACCAAATAAAGTAGTATTACATAAAATTACAAGGTATGTTTAAAAATTTACTAATGACCCTTGCCATCGTCTTGGCCACCTGCACGATGACCATGGCACAAGCGCAAGGAAGACTTAAAGGCAAGATTACCGATGACACAGGAGAAGCGGTACCATTTGCGAACGTCATTGTTGAAAAGGGCGGAACACAAGTGGGAGGCACATCTTCTGACTTTGATGGTAATTATGACATCAACCCGATTCCTCCAGGAACCTACACCCTGAAGGCAAGTTGTATTGGCTACAATGCCTATGTTGTGAACAACATCGTCATCCCGGCCAATAAGATCACCTTCTACGACATCAAGATGGTCAGTGGTGCCATCAACATTGGTGAAGTTACGATTATCGAGTACGAGATTCCCTTGATCTCGAGGGACAACACTACGCAAGGTGCATCCATCACTTCGGAGGAGATTGCCAAACTGCCGGTGCGTTCGGCAGAAGGTGTCGCCGCCAGCGTTGGTGGTGTGTTCTCGCAAGACGGTGAGGTCGGCTCCATCCGTGGTTCGCGTGAAGGTGCCGTTTACTACATCGACGGTGTGAAAGTCATCGGTAGCACAAGCGTGCCTCAAAGCGCCATCGACCAAGTCGATGTCATCTTGGGCGGTACGCCTGCCATGTATGGTGACGCTATGGGCGGTATCATCAACATGACCACCAAAGGCCCCAGCCGTACTTGGGGTGGCGGTATCGAAGCTGAGTATTCGGTTGACGGATACGGCCACGGCCGCTTGGGTGGTAGCTTGCAAGGCCCGCTCCTCAAGAGCAAGAAGGACGATCAGGCAGCCCTTCTCGGTTTCTTCCTCGCTTTTGATTATACGCGCAGACAATACGGCAGCACCTCCGCTGTCGGTTACTGGCGTGCCAAGGAAGACTACATGGAAAAAATCAAGACCCAGCCTCTGACTTTGGGCATAGGCACCAATGCAACGGCCGCCTACACCCATAAAGACGACCTGTACCACACCCGTTTCCTCAACAACTCTTCCAATCAGGGTATTAATGTGACGGGCAAGATTGACGTCAGGACAGGCAATAACACCAACCTCACCATCGGCGGATCGTTGGTTAGGAACGAAGGACACTATGCCAACGGTCGCAGCCAGTACTATTTCAACACCGACAAGAACTATTTAGCCAAGTCGGGTACCTATCGTGGCTATATCCGCTTCACCCAGCGTTTCCAGAGCGACCCCAATAGCACTTCGTTGGTTTCCAATGTTTACTACAGCATTCAGGCCGACTATTCGCGCTACACCAGCGAATCGGGCGACCCCGACCTGTGGAACAACATCTTCGCTTACGGCAACTTGGGTCAGTTCACCACTTACAGAGCACCCAACTTCCGTTTCCAGTCGGCGGCTGTCGACTCGGTGCTGGTCAATGGCGAGTACAAAACCCTCAACAATGTGTTCGTGTTGGATAACTATTACGACACCTTGGTAGAGTTCAAGCCCTCCGACTTCAACCCCAATTTGGCTACCTACGCCAAAAACTACTTTGAACTGTATAAGGACTACGGCTCCGTGGGTTATTACAACAACCTCTCCAACATCATCTTGAACAACGGTCTGATCAACGGCATGTCGCCCGACTATGTGTATGGCTTGTATGCCGTGCCCGGCACTGTCCAGACCGCCTACGCCAAGGTTGTCAACGACCAGATTGCCGTGAACGTTAACGGTTCGATGACCCTCGGCAGAGGCGACAACTCCCACGATATCAAGTTGGGCTTCCAATACGAGCAACAGAACAACTCGCAAATGTCGTACAGCGCCAACTATTGGACTTTGATGCGCGACATGACCAACTTCCACATCAGAGAGCTTGATCTGGACAACCCCTACGCCAATGCTTACGACGGCCATGCCGATACGGTGCTTTACCGCAGACTGTATGACGGAACCACACAATACACCTTCGATGCCCGCTTGCGTCAAGCTATGGGTCTGAAGGTCAACGGTAGGGAATGGATCCTCATCGATACATACGATTTCGATAACAACACCATCAGTTATTATGATGAAAACGGCAAGATGCAACTCGGCAAGGTTGAAGGCGGCCTCGACATGAGCATGTTCGGTGCCGACGAACTGACCCGCGACGGCAACTTCTCGGTTTACTATTATGGCTACAGCTATGACGGCAATACGAAGTATTCGCTGACCGAACGCCCCTCGCTCACCGACTTCTTCAACAAGACGGATGAGGAAGGTGTGTTCACCCGTCCGATTGGTGCCCAACAGCCCATCTATATGGCTGGTTACCTCCAAGACAAGTTCGCGTTCAAAGACCTGATTTTCAACATCGGTGTCCGTGTTGACCGTTTCGATGCCAACCAGCAAGTGCTGAAAGATCCTTACATCCTGTATGACTATCATACTGTTGGTGACTTGAGGAATGGTCTTATTGAGCTTGATGGCGGTGCCACTGTCAACATTCCGGACAACATCGGTAACGACTACGCCATCTATGTCAACAAGATTGCTGAAAAGACGGCCGTTGTGGGTTACCGTAACGGTAATACTTGGTACAATGAATTGGGTGTTGAAATTGCCGACCCGAGTGTCCTTGACTATGGTACCGGCGTTTCGCCTTGGATCAAGAAAGAATATGTTGACATGGAAAAGCGTAAAGTTGACATCAATTCCTTTAAGGATTACGACCCGGCTTGGAGTGTCATGCCTCGTATCTCCTTCTCCTTCCCCATTTCGGACGAAGCCTTGTTCTTCGCTCACTATGATGTGCTGACCCAGCGTCCTACCAGCGCTTTCTATTGCAGCCCGTTGTACTACTACCGCTTTACCGACCTCTCCGGAACGGTGGCCAACCCCAACCTGAAGCCTTCGCAGACCATTGAGTACGAACTCGGTTTCACACAGAAGGTAACCAACACTTCGTCAATGACGATTTCAGCCTATTACCACGAGTTGCGTAACATGATCCAGATGTACCGCTTCAACGGTGCCTTCCCCAAGGGCTACAACTCATTTAGCAACCTTGACTTCGGTACTGTTAAGGGTTTGACCGCCAGCTACGACATGCGTAGAACGAAGAACGCCCGTATCCGTGCCAGCTACACCTTGCAGTTTGCTGACATGACCGGTTCATCGACTTCCACGGCTGCCGCTCTGATTGCCGCAGGTGTGCCCAACCTGAGGTCCACCTTCCCGACCAACGCCGACCGCCGTCACAGCTTCAACCTGACGCTTGACTATCGTTATGCTGAAGGCAAGGAATATGATGGCCCTACCATCAAGGGTGTCCAATTCTTGGCCAATACAGGTTTCGCCCTGCAAGTCAATGGCGGTTCGGGTACTCCTTTCACCGCTGCGCGTAGCGTTTCGTCGCCCATCTCAGGCGGCAACAACCTGCTGCAAGGCACCTACAACGGTTCCAGAATCCCGGCCTCCTTCCGTTTCGATCTCCGTGTCGACAAGGACTTCACCTTCACTATGGGTGGCAAGGAAGAAGGCAAGACGGGCCGCAAAGCTTTCGTGAACGTGTATCTGCAAGTGTTGAACCTGCTCAACTCGCAGAACATCGTTGGAGTGTATAACGCTACCGGTAACGCCGATGATGACGGTTACCTCTCGGCACCCCAATTTGCTAATGAAATCAATGCCCAGATTGACCCGCAGGCCTTCATCCAAATGTATGAACTGTTTGTCAACAGCGGCGGCAACTACTCGATGCCTCGTCACATCAGACTCGGTATGAGCTTCAATTTCTAATAGGAGAGAATATTCATAACGAAAAATTACAAGTAATATGAAGAATATATTTCGATTTTTGTTAGCGACCCTGCTTATCGCGGGCGCTGTGACTCCTGGACAGGCTGAGAGGTACAAGTACGAGGAAACTGGCAGCAAAGGCCAGCGTGCCCAAACCGCAGCCGGATGTACGCCTTCGTCCTCTTTCGAATGGCTTGACATTAACAATGTCAGAACCCGTATCAATGCGGGTGGCGACATGTGGTGGGACCTTCCTTCCGGAACGGGCTCCAAATACTTCATTCCTGCCAACGGTGCGGCTACTTCGTTGTTTGCCGGCTCCTTGTGGATTGCAGGTGTCGACGTCAACAACCAGCTGAAATGCGCTGCCCTGCGTTTCCGTCAGGTGGGTAACGACTACTACACCGGCCCTCTGACCGTAGATGGCAAGGCTTCCATCACGCCCGAAACCTGCGCCAGATGGGACAAGATTTTCAAGATTACCCGTGCTGAGGTTGACGAATTCCTCGCCAACTACCAAGCCGGTAACATTGAGGATATTCCGACCATCATCAGGGATTGGCCGGCCACGCGTTCAGGCGAAGACCCGGAAGGTATTGCCTACTATCTGGCTCCTTTTTATGATGCCGACGGCGACGGAGAGTATGACCCCACCAAAGGTGACTTTCCCTACTACGACATGGAAAATGAACTCTGCCACACCAAGATTCCGACGATGGAAGAAGAAAAATTTGGCACCATGCACGGCTCTATCTTGGCCGACCAAGTGCTGAAAGGTGACCAAACCCTGTGGTGGATTTTTAACGATAAAGGTGCTGCCCACACCGAGTCGGGCGGTCAAGCCATCGGTATCGAAGTGCGTGCCCAAGCTTTCGCTTTCGCCACGAACGACGAAATCAACAACATGACTTTCTACAGCTATGAAATCATCAACCGTTCCACCTATACCTTGACGGGCACCTACTTCTCGCCCTGGACCGATGTTGACCTCGGTTACGGATGGGATGACTATGTGGGTTGCGATGTTGGCCGCGGTCTCGGCTACGGCTACAACGGTACATCTGTTGACGGTAGTGGTCAGCCCGAAGCCTACGGTGCCCAGCCTCCGGCGATCGGTATCGACTTCTTCCAAGGCCCCTATATGGACCCCGACGGTATCGACAATCCCAAGTACACTTTCGAACTTCAAGTCAACCATTTCGAGGTTGACCCCGTTACCTCGGATACCATCTATTATTACGATACCATTGGCAAGACACAAATTGTTGATGAGAGTATCAACGGTGTGAACTTTGGCAACGGCATCGTCGATGACGAGCGTTTCGGTATGCGCCGTTTCGTGTATCACAACAACAGCTCTGCCGATAACGGCGACCCAAAGGATGCTCCTGAATACTACAATTACCTGCGTGGTATTTGGAAGAACGGCGCCAAGATGCGTTATGGTGGCGATGCCTTCACGAGCGGCGATGTGGTTGGTCCTGAGTGCGACTTCATGTTCCCCGGCGATTCCGACCCGTGGAACTGGGGTACCGGAGGTAACCGACCCAACGGCGGTTACAACGAGGGTGGTAAGTACTGGTCGGAAGAGCAGTGCAACAATGCTCCTAACGACCGCCGTTTCATGCAATCGGCAGGCCCCTTCACCCTGGAGCCCGGTGCTGTCAACTACATCACCTTCGGTGTGCCGTGGGCACGCGCCACTTCGGGTGGTGCTTGGGCATCCGTTGAGTTGCTGCGCGTGGTTGACGACAAGTGCCAAGCCTTGTTCGACAACTGCTTCAAGGTTATCGACGGCCCCAATGCTCCCGACTTGACCATCCGTGAGCTTGACCAAAAACTCATCATCTATCTGTCGAATGGTACCCTCTCCAACAACTATAAGGAAGGCTACATTGAGCTTGACCCCGAAATCCCGACCGGAAGAACAGATGAAGTTTTGGTGAAAAAAGACACCACTTGGCATATAAGTATCGAAGGCGACAGTATTTTCCAAGTCATTGAGGAATACAAAGACTCCGTTTATGTTTACGACAGACACTATCGCTTTGAAGGTTACAAGGTGTATCAGTTGGCCAACGCCGAAGTGGGTGCTGACGAGCTGAGCAACTCCGACAAGGCCCGTCTCGTGTTCCAGTGCGACGTGCGCAACAATGTGGGCCGTTTGCTCAACTACGAGTTTGACGAGGCATTGCAAGCCAATGTGCCGAGCCTGAAAGTGAACGGCGGTGATGCCGGCATTAGCCACAGCTTCGTGCTTACCGAAGACAAATTCTCCATGAGCGACAACCCGAAGTTGGTCAACCACACCTCTTATTATTTCATGGCAGTGGCCTATGCTTACAACAACTATCTGCCTTACAATCAGGAGGATGCTCTTGGCCTGCAAGGTCAGAAGAAGCCTTATCTTGAAGGCAGAAAGAACATTCAGGTGTATACCGCTGTTCCACACAAGACCATCAACGGCACTGTGCTGCGTTCGGAATATGGCGACAGCCCGGCCATCACTCGCATCGTTGGCGCCGGTAACGGTTTCAATGAACTTGAGCTGAGCAAGGCCTCGATTGACGAAATCATGAGCAAGCCTATGGCCAATAATTTGGACAACCGCTTTGGTAGCCCCAACTATCCTGCTGCGTATCATCCCACCTACGAGCCCGGCTATGGCCCCATCGGCGTGAAGATCATCGACCCGCTGAATGTGAAGTCGCACAGCTATGAGTTGGTGTTTGAAGACATGTTTGAGAAATACTCGCATAACATTACCAACAACAACGAGATCCGAGGCGACTCTGCCGCTCGTATGGTCAACAGGTGGTATTTGGTTGATTTGACCGATATGGATACGATTTATAGCGACACCACCACGGTGTATGAGAATGAGCAGCTGTTCATCGACCGTGGTATCTCCATCAATGTCAATCAGGTGTATAAGTTTGGCCGTATCTGGGTCGGCAAGTATTTTAAAGATAGTAACGATGGCTCCTCGCCGTGGAATGATTACTATACCGTCGTGGCCAAAAACAACGGTGTCATCGGTTCATCCGTCGAATATACTGACCCCAGCTCCCAATGGATGAGCTCGATCCGCGACATTGATGTGCCCAATTCCTTCTTGAACTGGATTCGCTCGGGAACCTATGTTGATATGGACAACTCATTGAACAACGACTATAACATGTCATCGCAACAATATGGTGCCTCCGGTGCAAGTAAGCCTTGGGACCCGAACGAGAACTGGGAGAAGATAGCCAGCCGTTCATGGTCTAGTTCGCTTTTGGCCAGATATTTGGGATTGAATTTCGCTGATGTGCTTGATCCTTCTCCAATGTATAGAGGAGCAGGAGTACCTCCTGTTATCGATGACTTCTTTGCATCGACCACGAGCGTTGACATTGTTTTCACTGCCGACAAGAGCAAGTGGACCCGCTGCCCCGTCATCGAGATGGGTATGGATGCCAGCCTGAACGAAAATGGTGTAACACGCTTCAACTTGCGTAAGCACGCTTCGGTTGACAAGGACGGTAACCCCTATTTGATACAGAATGATGCCAACCAGAATGTCCCGTTCGATCTTTGGACAGAATCGGGTGAGGCCCAATATGCCAGTGCCAACGAGGACGACCCGAACTTCATCGCTCCGCAGGGCATGGGCTGGTTCCCGGGCTATGCCATTGATGTTGAAAATGGTATCCGTCTGAACATTGCCTTCAGTGAGGACTCCTATTTGGCAGACCTCGGTGGCCGCGACATGATTTTCAATCCTGCCAAGGTTCAGAAAGCCACGGCCGAAGACGCTACAGGCATGCTGCAAGAGTACGATCCGGTCATCTTCCGTGGTACGGACAACGACCCCGTCTTTGCCGGTAAGCATTACGTTTACATTTGGCGAATGGACTCCATTGCAGTGCCTAACTCAGTGCCTTGGAAGCAATATAAGAACTATGGCTATGACGGCGGTCAGTTGTTGTTCACCACAATGAACGATATCCAGAATAGGCCAGCCCCAATGCACAAAGTCTTAAACGAATACCTCTACAAGATGGTCATGTGGATTGGCATGCCTGTGGGTATTGAAGGCATGGAATGGCTGCCTGAAGGCAACGAATGCCGTGTCCGTATCCGTTTGGCCAAGCCCTACGCCCCGGGCTACGGCTTCCCCTTGCAGGAAGAAAATCAGGATCTGATGATCAACAACCTGAATCCGAAGTACAGCTTCAAGATTGAGGGTTGGGATCCTATCCAGAACGATCCTGCGAAGACCGAGGAAGACCTCAACCTTGTTACTGTGGTGCCCAATCCTTACTATGCCTACAACGCATACGAAGGCAACGCCTTGACCAACAGGGTGAAGATTACCAACCTGCCCAACAAGTGTATCGTTTCGATCTACACTTTGAGCGGTACGAAGGTGCGCCAGTTCCGTAAGGACAATGAGATAACGAGTATTGAATGGGACCTCACGAACTTTGCCAATACGCCTGTGGCCTCCGGCTTCTACTTGATCCACATCAAGGACCTGACCAGCGGCAGCGAGCGTACCATCAAGTTCTTCGGTGCCATGCGTCAAGTTGACCTGAACACATTCTAAAATGTAATTGCTAACCGTAAATAACTTATCATCATGAAGAAATCATTTAGATATATAGTCTTGAGCCTTGTAATCCTTATGGGATTAAGTGCTCCTCAAGCATTTGCAGGAAATAAAGACCGTTCAGGCCAAGCCGGAGCCTCCGAGTTGTTGATCAACCCTTGGGCCGCTTCATCGGGCTGGGGTAATGCAGGCATGTCGTTCGTGCATGGCGTTGAAGCCATCTACGGCAATGTGGCCGGCATTAGCTCATGCCGCACCCTTGATGTGAACTTTACCCACACCAGCTGGCTGCTTGGTGTGGGCAACGACACGCGCATCTCCTCGTTCGGCTTCTTGGCCCGCGTGGGTGAGACCAGCGTGTTGGGACTTTCGTTCATGTCGTTCAGCATCGGTGAAATTCCGATTACGACTGTTGGTAACCCCGAGCCGAACACCTTGGGTACCTACAAACCCAACCTGATGAACATCAACCTGTCGTTTGCCAAGGCTTTCTCCAACAGCATCAGCGGCGGTTTCAACTTGAAGATCATCAGCGAGTCCATTAAGGACATGGGCGGCGTGGGTGTAGCTCTCGATGCCGGTATCCAGTATGTTACCGGACCTTTCGACAATGTTCACTTCGGTATCACCCTGAAGAACATTGGACCTACCATGAAGTTCTCAGGCGACGGTCTGTCGTTGAGGGTCTTTATGGAAAATGGAACCAGCCAGCAGTTCACGATGGTGCAGCGTGTCGACGACTTTGAGTTGCCCACCCAACTGAGCATCGCTGCCGCCTACGACTTCCTGTTTGCCGAAACCAACAGAATCACCTTGGCCGGTAACTTCTGCTCCAACTCCTTCACCAACGACCAATTCGTCATTGGCTTGGAGTACGGCTGGAGAGAGATGTTCATGATCCGTGCCGGTTACACCTACGAAAACGGCATGTGGTCGAGGGAAGGTATCCTGTATGACGACAACTGCATGAATATCAACCGTGGCCTCAGCGCGGGTCTTTCCTTCGACGTGCCTGTCTCGAAGAAGGAAGACGCCATGCGTTTTGCCGTGGACTATTCGTACAGAGACACCTACACCTACGGTGGTACGCACAGCGTAGGCTTGAGAATTATTTTCTAAAACTGCTCGCAGTTCGGAAATATTTCGTATTTTTGCAGTCGCAAACCAAAAGAAGGCCCTTATTTCGGTAAGGGTCTCTTTTTTGCGGCTTGTTAAAAACTAAACACAAAAACATTAGCCATGTCAGAAATAAAGTATTTTACCCCGGAAGGGTTACAGAAGCTCAAGGACGAACTCGACGACCTGATTCTTCGCGAGCGTCCGCGCATCGTGCTTGCCATTCAGGAAGCACGCGACAAAGGCGACCTCTCTGAGAATGCTGAATACGATGCCGCCAAAGAGGCTCAGGGCCTGCTTGAGGCCAAAATCGCTGAACTGCAAGACCTCCTCTTCAACGCCCGTATCCTTGACGAGTCGAAGATGGACAACTCCAAGGTGCTGCTCTATTCGACGGTGAAAATCAAAAACACCGATTCGGGCATGGTGATGACATACGCCATCGTGCCCGAGAAGGAAGCCAACTTCAAGGAAGGCAAGCTCTCCATCAACTCGCCCATAGGCCAAGGCCTGTTGGGTAAGCAGGTGGGCGACGTCGCTGAGATTCAGGTGCCTGCCGGAATGGTGCAGTTCGAAGTCATGGAAATCACACGTTGAAAACACCAATGTTATGGCTACCATATTCACAAGAATAGTAAAAGGGGAAATCCCTTGCTACAAGATCGCCGAAGATGAGCGTTTCTTCGCCTTTTTGGATATCAACCCTGTTGCCGTGGGTCACACCTTGGTGATTCCCAAGCGTGAGGAAGACTATCTCTTCCGCCTCGACGATGAGGAACTCGGCGCCATGATGGTCTTTGCCAAGAAAGTAGCGGTGGCCCTCAAGAAGGCTGTGCCCTGCAAGCGTGTCGGCGTGGCCGTCATCGGTTTGGAGGTGCCTCATGCACACATCCACCTCATCCCGATTTCGGAGGAGGGCGATATGGACTTCAAGAAGGCGCGTGTGCCGATGAGCGAGGCTGAGTTTCTTGAGGTGCAGCGGAGCGTTGCTTTTGCTTCGCGTTGCTCGCAATGATGGGGTGAGTTACAGGCCCGACACTTCGTATCTGGGTGTTTGACAGCCCCGTGCGCCAACCTCTCCCACTGCCGCCTCGCGCCCTTGCGAAGCAAAGTCCCCCTTCCAAAGGGGGTCAGGGGGATTAAAACAGCCTCCCTCACTGCCGCTTCGCGTCATGGCTTCGTTTTTTTTTGTTCCCATTGTGAAGACGCGCCGCGGCATTGGTGTTCCCATTGTGGAGACGCGCCGCGGCACGGTTGCGTTGTCGGTGTTTCCATTGTAGAGACGCGCCACGGCACGTCTCTACCGCAGACCCATCCAAGACAATCCCGTAGGGATTTTCAATCGGTAAAAACCTAATGTCCAATCTCCTGCATCCCGTAGGGATGTACCAACATCGCGGATTGCGGATCCGGAACTGTGTCGGTGCATCCCTACGGGATGCTGGGATATAACTCCGCACTGGTTCAACCGTTTGCGATTCCCTACGGGAATTTGTGTGGGGAGATGCGCCGCGCCATTGCAAACGAAACGCAGTGAAGCGAAGCAAAAGTCCCCCTTCCAAAGGGGGTCAGGGGGATTAAAAACATCCTCCCATCACGCGCCGCTTCGCGCCTCACTGCGAGCAAAGCAAAGCGATGTGAAGCAGTCCATCCCTTCCTTTCTCCTTGATGAGAAAGGAACAAAGAATCAAGGCCGACACCATCGGCCCTCCACACAGCCGCCTAAAGGCCTGACCCTCAGGTCGCGGAGTGGTTTCAGAGAAACCAAACGGCAAGCGCCGCTCCGTGAGGGTCAAGCCTTTAGC